>CAZMFX010000007.1:0-31953 GCA_964565625.1 uncultured bacterium | reverse complement strand
GTGCGGGATTCCCTTGAACTACAAACTGTTTTTTGGCGCCGATAAAGACCGTATCCTCTCTGTCGGACAAATCAGCAGCGAAGTGATTGGAATAAAAATCTTTATGGGATCTTCCACCGGCGGGCTGGTCATGAACGACTTCAACTGGCCGCGCCGCATGCTCGCGGCGCGCGACAGGCTGCTGCGCCTACTGGCGACCCCCGAGTCCGCGACGGACACGGAGCTCGAGCAGGTCAGTCCAGCCGAGAGCGCCGTGCTGCGGGCGCTGAGCCAGCCGCTACGGGAGCGGATCGTCCGCCTGGCGGAGAGACCCCCGCGCAGAAAGCTGCGCGGGAGGGATGTGGTAGCTTTGGGACTGCCCGAAGGTCCGGACGTAGGTCGCGTCCTGGACGAGGTAGAGCGGGCCAGAGCGACTCAAAAGGCCAGCACTTTCGAGGAGGAGCTGGAACTGGCTCGGCACCTCGTGGGCCAGTTGCGACGCGAAGACCGACACGGAGCCCCATAGTGATCCTCAACAACCTTCCCTTCACCACCCTAGTGATCGCCGGCATCGTGATGGTGATGGCGCTCATCTTCCACAACATGGTCCAGGCGTTCGTCGCCAACCGGCTCGGCGACCCGTCGCCGCGGCTGGCCGGCTTCATGGCGTTCGACCCAACGCGCCAGCTCGATCCGTTCGGCGTCGTGTTCCTCCTGCTTCTCGGGTTCGGGTGGCCGAGGACCGTGCCCGTCAACTCGCGCAACTACCCGAGACGCGGCCGGTCAGAGGCCTGGGTATGGCTCTCTGGCATAGGGGCCTACCTCGTCGTGGCGTTCGTCTGCACGCTCGTCGCAGCTCTCTTCAGGTCGATGCAGAGCGCCGAGCTGTTCTTCGCCTTCAGAGCGGCCGCGTCGTTCGCCGTGCTCCATGCGGTGATCAACGTGTTCCCGCTCCTGCCGCTGGACGGCGGCCGCGCTGCGCTCGCATGGGGCAACCCCGACGTGCGGCGGTTCGTTATGCAGATAGCCCAGTTCGGCATCCTCGGGTTCATGGTCTTCTTCCTCGTGTTGTCCATGACAGGCGTCATCGGGCGGCTCATGCAGCTGTTCATCGGCTTCTTCGACAGGGTCGTAAGGCTCATTCCCGGCCTCTAGACGTAGCTAGGCCTGGGTGCCGTGCTGCGCCATGCCCGGCCCCAAGCGCCCGGACTCACGCGCCTCGCGCTGGTCGATGATCATCTGCACGACCGGCGCGTACGTCTCGAACGAGTTGATCAGCTTCCCCGCCGGGTCGAACTTGCGGATGAGGTGCCCGCCGCGGCGCGCGGCGTAGAGGCAGCCGTCGTCGTCTACGCCAAGGTCGACGATGGTATCCGTCACCTCTCCCTGCTTGGCGTCCAGCGCGAACGAGACACCGACCTTGCCCTCCGGCGTGATCTTGCGGATCTTCGACGAGTTGGCGTCCGAGATGTAGACGTTGCCCTCGCCGTCCAGCGTCACGCCGTCGAGCAGGCGCATGCCCGGCTGGTCGGCGGCGATCTTGAAAGCCCAGCGCGTCTGGTAGGTCCCGTCCGAGCCGAGGCGCTGCACCTGCCTGTTGCCGTAATCGAGAACGTAGATGTTGCCTGATTCGTCGACGGTGACGATTCGTGGGTCGTTGAAGGTGCCGTGGCCCTTGCCGCGCCCGCCGAAAGACGACAGGAAGCGGCCGTCGTTGGTGAACCGCTGCACGAGGTGCGTCTCGCTGTCCAGCACGTAGACCGTGTCGTCGGGCGCCACGGCGACCGAAGCGGGGTACAGGAACTCGCCAGGCTGCATGCCGTACGTGCCGAACGACAGGATGGGGCTGCCGTCGCGCGAGAACTTGTGGATCATGCGGTGGTTCTCCTGGCCGACGCGGTACTCGAAGATCGAGGCGAAGAAGTCGCCGCTCGAATCGACCGCCACCGACAACGGGGCCGCTGAGAAGTCACGCTCACCCGTGCCGACGTCACCTATCGAGGTGTGAAGGTTGCCGTCGGTGTCGAGGATCCGCAGCACTCCCTGCCTGGCGCTGACCGTGAGGATGAGCCGCGTGGGCAGCGAGGAGTCCTCCTCGGCCCCCAGTTCGATGCGGTCGAGCACGTCGAGCACCTCGTCGAGCGTCGGACGCTCGTCCGGGTCCTTCGAGATCATCTTCATCACCAGCTGGTCGAGCGCCTTCGGCACGGTCAGCACGACCTGACGTGGCGGCGGAGGCGTCTGGAAGATCTGCTGGTGGACTATCGCTTCGTAACCGCCCTTGAACGCGGTCTGGCCGGTGAGGACCTCGTAGAAGACGAGGCCGAGGGAGTAGATGTCGCTGCGGTGGTCGATCTTCAGGCCGCGCGCCTGCTCCGGAGACATGTAGACGGGCGTGCCGACACGCGCCCCGGTCATCGTGAGCCTCGACAGGACCTTGCCGCCTGCTATCCCGAAGTCCATGAGCTTCACGGCCTCGGGCTGCAGGCGCGGTTCGCGGTCCTCGCGGATGCCGCCGCGCACGATCATCACGTTCGCAGGCTTTATGTCGCGGTGGATTATGCCTGCAGAGTGGATGTGTTGGAGCGCGCGTACCACGCGCTTCATGATGTCTATGCCCAGCTCCGTGTCCAGCTCGCTGCTCTCTATGTACCCCTCGAGGCTGCGCCCGTCGACGTACTCCATGACCATGTAGTGCTGGGCGCCTATCGCGCCGTGCTCGTAGGTCCTCACGATGTTGACATGGTTGAGGCGCTGCGCGACCTCGGCCTCTCTGTGGAAGCGCCTTATGAACTTCGCGTCGGCAACGAACTGCTCCATGGGGATCTTGAGGGCGACAACCTGGCCGTCCGTCTTCCGGCGGGCGCGGTACACGCTCGCCATGCCGCCGGAACCGACCTTCTCGAGGAGCTCGTACCCCGGGATCTCGGATGTGTCGAAGCTGGACGCCGGCGCGCTGCGGGCCTTGGCGGCGGCCTTGGCGCGTTTGCCCTTGGGTGGAGCTATGCGGGCGCTGCGCACCACCTGGACGCCGGACGGGACGATGAGACCGAAGGCCAACGCGGTGAGAACGAGTGGGGCAAGGGCCCTGTCGACGCCTCCGATGGCCAGCAAGACGACGGTCAGCGCGGCACCGATGCCGAGCAGAGCGAGCGACAACCAAGCTGGAGCACGGAGGAGAACCGCAACCAGCGCCGCCGCAACGGCCAGCAGCACGACCGTCATTCGTCCACCTCCGCGATGATGAGCGTGATGTTGTCCGGTCCGCCGCGGTCGTTGGCGAGCGCTATAAGGGCCTCGACCGAGAGCTGCCTGTTGCTGGAACGGCGCAGCTCGGCGTGGATCTCCTCCGGCGACACGAGACCGTGGAGACCGTCGGTGGAGATGACGAAGACATCGCCCTTCTCGACCGTGATCTCGATGACGTCTGGCGCCACCTGTGGACGCGTCCCCAGCACCCTGGTGATGAGGTTACGCCACTCGTGGCTCTTGGCCTCGTCCTCGCTCAGCAGGCCCTTCTCGAGCTGCTCCTCCACCCACGAGTGGTCCTTCGTGAGTTGGTAGATCTTCTTGCCGCGCACCAGATAGCAGCGCGAGTCGCCGACGTGCCCTATGAAGGCGTTGCGCCGCCGCAGCGCGACGCACGTGAGGGTCGAGCCCATGCCCCTGCGGCCCTGTTGCTTTATCGAGGCGGCGTACACCCTGCGGTTGGCCAGCCTCACGGCCTTGTCTATCAGCTTGTCTATCCCTACGACGGGCTTCCCTGAGCGGATCTCCTCGACGTAGCGGCTGAAGGACTCGTCGAGCACCTCCATGGCGAGCTTGCTTGCCACCTCGCCTGCTGCGGCGCCGCCCATGCCGTCGGCGACGGCCAGCAGGGTTATGTCCCCACCGTCGATGGGGAACTGCCAGACCCGGTGATAGTCCTCGTTGAACGGTCGGACCCTACCGACGTCCGAGCCGTGGCCTACGTTCTGACCGAGCCGCACGCGGGCAGTCTACCGTGATGCTCCCTCACGGCGTCAGTTGAGTTCCACCCCTGTGACGGACTCCACGGCGCGCTTGGCGCCCGGCAACAGCCCGAACGCCGCCGCGACGAGCCCGAGGGCCTCGTCGGTCGTCGCTGGCACCCGCTTGAACCGCAGGTGCGCGACGTGCGACCCAGGGAAGACGACGCTCGGCGTGCTTACTACCTCCGCGGCGACCGCCCGCATGTGCTCGTGGGCAAGCGCCGTTCGGTTCTCGGGGTTGTCAAGGTCACGCCAGAAGCGCGGCACGTGCAGCCCCGCCGCACGCGCGACGGAACCGACCGTCTCGCGGTTCATCGGCCTGCCCTCGAAGTGGAACGCCCGCAGCAGAGCGATGCGGAAGCGGTCGTGAGCCGCCGGCCCCTGGCACCGCGCAGCCACAGAAGCCAAGAACGGCAGCAGGCCCTTGCAGCCGCTGCCGTCCTCGGGGTCGAGCGGGATGTTCCAGATCTGCCATTGGTACCGCTCGGGGCTGTTCTCCAGGCGTCGCTGGGAGTCGTGCTGCAGCTGATACACAGAAGCGTGGCGCCACTCGACGTGTTGCGATGCTCCCGTAAGCGCGATGAGCTCGGCGAGGCGCCAGGAGTACGGGCACAGGTAGTCGAAGTAGACGACGACCCGCTCGGACATGGGCATATAACAACACTAGGCCCGCAGCCGGCCGGTATCAGGGAGAACTCATCACGTTCTCACCTCTCCTGCTACGCAGCTTGCGCGGCGGACGTTGCGGCTACTCTCTAGACGTGAAGCAGCTCAAGTTCGAGATCGACAAGGAGACGATGCGCGGGCGGCCGACGAACGGCGCCCTCATAGCCCACACGGCTGACGAGTTCCTCTTCGACTTCGTGTTGGTGATGCCCGGCCAGCAGCCCGTCGTGTCGGCGCGCCTGGTCACCAGCCCGCGCCACGCCAAGGCGCTGTTGAGGAGCCTCGAGGACAACATCAAGCGCTTCGAGGCGCGCCACGGTCAGATCCCCGAGCCCAAACGGCCGCTCCAACCGGGCCAGGTGATGCCGGGCACAGAAGACGAGGGGCCCAACTGAAGAGAGCCCGCCGCCTCTTGCGCAGGGCGGCGGATCAGCCGCCCGTGATGCGCTTCAGCTGGAAACGGGCCCGTCCGATGTCGACGGCGGACTCGACGGCTACGACGAGCGTCATGGAGCCGTCCGCTACTGGCGTGAAGATGAGCGGTCGCCCGTCGTCGTATATGGCCGTCAGGTTGGGCGGGGCGTCGCTTGGCAAGAGGTCGGAGAACGCCTCGGAAGCGGCCAGCGCGCTCGTCGCGGTCAACCGCATCTGCCCGAGCAGGCCCGGATCGTCCGAGTCGGAGGCGACTACCTCACCGGCCGAGTCGACAAGGACGGCAGCGACCACGCCACGCACGCCGCGTGCCCTCTCCACGAGGCCGTCCCGCTCCGGGTCATCGACTGTCTCCATCAGACCAGCGCTCCCGTGAGGTCGCGCGCCAGGACCTCCGCCTCTGCCCTCACGTTCGTCAGCTCTGCAGCCGATCCAGTCACGAAGAGGCAGAACAGGTCGGGCGTCACGCGCCTGGCGAGGTAACCGCCCGTCTCACCCAGAGCCACGAGCTCGGTCACGGGCGAGCCCAGCTCGCGGCTCATCGCCCCGCTCGCCACCCCGAAGAGCGTCGTCACCTCGGCGACTATGTGCGCCAGCGTCTGCGGCTCTGGCGCACCAGAGAGCGCGGGATCGTCGTCCTTAGCAGGATGCCGCTCGATGAGCAGACCGTCCATGCCAGCGACGGCGACCACGCGGCACCCGTCGACGTGCGTCCACGCACGCGCGAGGATGTCCTCCAGGTCGGTCATCGCGCGGAATCTAGCACGGTGCATCGGCCGGTGGCGTGGCCCGGTTCATAAGCACCGCTCTGGTACAGTTGCGCCGATGAGTCAGCTTCACGTGCGGGCGGAGCCCGGGTCCGTCGCGCCAGACGTCCTGCTCCCCGGAGACCCCGACCGCGCAACGCTGATCGCCGAGAACCTCTTCGACGCGCCACGCCTCTACAACGAGCATCGGCACCTGCTTGGCTACACGGGTGGCTACAGGGGGCTCGACGTTAGCGTGCAGTCGACCGGCATGGGCTGCCCCAGCCTCGCGATCGTCGTGGAGGAGCTGGTGAGGCTCGGCGCGAAGCGGCTGGTGCGGATAGGAACATGCGGCGCCATATCGCCAGGCGTCTCACCTGGCGACCTCGTGGTCGCCACCGCCAGCGTCTCGAACGAGGGCACTACACGCCAGTATCTCGGCGGGGACGGCTATGCCCCCGCGGCCGATTTCGAGCTGACGAGCGCGCTTCACGCGGCCGCCAGGAGGACGGGCAGGCGCACCCACACGGGCCTGATCCGGACGGACGACGCCTTCTACGCCGTCGCGCCCGAGGACGTGCCGGACATGGCTGCGCGTGGGATCCTCGCAGTAGAGATGGAGGCGTCCGCGCTCTTCACGCTCGCCGCGCTGCGCGGCGTCAAGGCGGGCTGCATACTCGTCGCGAGCAACAACATCGGCGACGACCGCCTGCTCGAGGCGGAGGCGCTGAGGGCGGCCGTGCTCGACATGGTCGCTGCGACTCTCGACGCCCTGTCCGATACGACAGCATAGTCACGATGCGCGGCGCTCGCCGCCTTTGAGGAAGGGGATTACCGCAGATGAAGGTAGCCGTGATTGGAGCCGGGACGATGGGCTCCGGAATCGCTCAGGCTTGCGCCCTCGCCGGGCACGATGTGAGCCTCGTCGACCAGGAGAGCGCCGCCGTCGAGCGCGGCCTTGGCACCATGAAGGGCAGCCTCGAGCGCATGGTCCGCAAGGGCACCGTCGCGCAGGCCGACGCGGACTCCGCATCCGCGCGCGTCGCGCCGGGCACCGATATGGGCGTCGTGGGCGACGCCGAGGTCGTCATCGAGGCCGTCTACGAGTCGCTGGACGTCAAGCGCTCCGTGTGGGCGCAGCTCGGCAGGACGGCACCTGCCGGCGCGCTGTTGGCGACGAACACCTCGAGCCTCTCCGTGACGCAGATAGCAGCGTTCAGCGGCCGGCCTGAGGACTTCTGCGGCATGCACTTCTTCAACCCCGTCGCCATGATGCCGCTGGTTGAGGTGGTGAAAGCGCTCCTGACGCCCGACGCGGTAGTCGAGCGGGCACGGGAGTTCGTCGTCGGCCTCGGTAAGAAGCCGATCGTCTGCGCAGACAAGCCGGGCTTCATCGTCAACAGGCTCCTGGTGCCGTACATAAACGACGCCGTGCACGCTCTTTCCGAGGGTGTCGCAAGCGCCGAGGAGATAGACGAGGCGATGAAGCTGGGCGCCAACATGCCCATCGGCCCGCTGGCGCTCGCCGACCTCGTCGGCCTCGACGTAGGGCTGGCGGCCGGGCAGGCGTTGTTCGAGGAGTTCGGCGATCCCAAGTTCCGCCCCGCACCGCTCATAAAGCAGATGGTCAGGGCCGGGATGCTTGGCCGCAAGAGTGGCAGGGGCTTCTACGACTACGGAGGCGAGAGCTGATGGTTGACGAGCAGGGCCAGCGCCACGAGGCAGCGGAAGAGGATCTACTTGAGGAGCTCCCGGAGCTCCAGTTCGTGCGGTTCGAGGTAAGCGACGACGTCGCGGTCGTCACGGTGGACAGGCAGCCGGCTCTCAACGCGCTGAACGAGGACGTACTGGTCGAGCTGGCGCTGGCGTTCCAGATGGCGGAAGCCGACGTCGACGTCAAGGCGCTGGTCATCACAGGCGCCGGGCGCGCCTTCGTCGCCGGGGCCGACATCAGCGGCGTCAACCAGGTCGAGGACGCGTTCACCGCCCGCGAGTTCTCCCTGCTCGGCCAAGACGTTTGCAACTCCCTCGCGGCGCTCCCCTTCCCCACCGTGGCCGCCATAAACGGTTTCGCGCTCGGTGGCGGGCTCGAGCTGGCACTGGCCGCTGACCTGCGCGTCGCCTCGACGCAGGCGAAGCTGGGCCTGCCCGAGGTGGGCCTCGGCATAATCCCGGGCTACGGGGGCACGCAGCGACTGCCTCGCCTCATAGGCCAGGGCCGCGCGCTCGACCTGATACTGACCGGCCGGCACGTCAGCGCCGAGGAGGCGCTGCAGCTAGGGCTCGTCAACCGCGTGGCGGACGACGCGCTTGCCTCGGCGATGGAGCTCGCCCGCACGGCAGCCCGCAACGGGCCTCTGGCGCTCGGCCTCGCCAAGGAAGCCGTGTCACGGGGTCTCGACGTGACGCTCTCTCAGGGCCTCGAGATAGAGGCCGACCTCTTCGGCCTGGTCGCCACGAGCGAGGACATGGTCGAGGGCACGAGCGCGTTCCTCGAGAAGCGCGCCCCGCGGTTCAAGGGCCGCTGAGCCGACACCGGATGCACCTGTAGCACGAGAGAGGCGAAGTTGCCCTTCCGCATCAAGGTCTCGCTCATCATCCTCGCGCTCCTCGTGGCGCTGGCGGCTGTGCTGCCGCTCGTGCTGCCCATCGGCCCCCCTCCCGGCGTCAAGCCGCTGGCAGAGGTCGCCGGTCCCGATGCCGAGTACGTGAGCGTCGATGGCATAGACATGCACGTGCGGCGTTGGCCGGGCGAGGGCGCCGACCGGACCTTCCTGCTCCTGCACGGCTTCCCGTACAGCACCCACTCGTTCGACGGGCTCGCCCCGCTGCTCACGGGCCTGGGCGACGTGGTGGCCGTCGACCTGCCCGGCTTCGGGCTTACCGAGCGCCCGGATCCCGAAGACCCCGACCTGACCGTCGACCCCTACGCTGCGGCCACCCAGCCGCTGCTCGTTTCCGGCCTGCTGGAGGAGCTGGGTGCGGGCCCCGCCGTCCTGGTCGGCCACGGCTACGGCGCGCGGGTCGCCATCGACACGGCGCTCGCGCACCCCGAGCTCGTCTCCGGCCTCGTGACCATCGGAGCCTCGCCCTTCGTGGTGCAGCACAGGTCGTGGCTCTCGCGGCTCGTCATGAGCACCCCCCAGATGCGGCGGCTCGGGCCCGTGTTCCTGCGTCAGCTCGCCTCCGAGCCGGGCAAGAGGCTCCTGTGGGCAGGCTGGAACGACCCGACAGCCATCACGGAAGAGCAGGAGGCCGAGTTCTTCGAGCCGTTCTCGGTCGAAGGCTGGGACGTCGCGCTCTGGCACCTGTCCCAGGCCGAGCCGCCCGACGACCTTGACGGGCGCCTGGGCGACCTGGACGTCCCGGCTCTCGTCGTGGCCGGCGAGGAGGACGGCGTCGTCCCGACCGAGCAGTCCGAGATGCTCGCGGCCCGGCTCCCGGAGGCCGGCCTCGTACTGGTGCCGGGCTGCGGTCACGCGGTGCAGGAGGAGTGCCCCGACGAACTGGCGGCCGCGGTGACGGATTGGCTCAAGGAGTAGACTTCCCCTCATGGATTTCCTCAAGAGGCTCTCAGAGGTGGCGGGCGTCCCCGGCCGCGAGGAACGCGTGCGCGACATCATCGAGTCGGAGCTGGAGGGCGTCGTAGACGTCCTCGAGACCGATGCGATGGGCAACCTGCATGCCGTGAAGCGCGGGCCGGAAGGCGCGCCGCGCGCGATGGTCGCCGCCCACATGGACGAGATCGGCTTCTACGTGAAGTTCGTCGACGACAAGGGCTTCCTGCGGTTGCAGCAGGTCGGCGGTTTCGACCCTCGCAACCTCTTCGCACGCCAGGTCGTGGTCCACGCCTCGCTGTCAGAGGAGGAGTTGCTCGGGGTGATGAACCCTGCCGGCAAGCCGATCCACATAAGCACCCCGGAGGAGCGCTCCAAGGTGCCGCTCCTGGCCGACTTCTACGTCGACCTCGGGCTCGAGCCGGAGGAGGTGAAGGCCAAGGTACGCATCGGCGACATGGTCACTCTCCGGCAGGAGTTCCTCGACCTCGGCAGGATGGTGACCGGCAAGGCGCTTGACGACCGCGTCGGCTGCTGGATAGCCATCGAGACGCTGAAGCGCATCAAGGACCCTGCGTTCGAGGTGCACATGGTCTTCACCACGCAGGAGGAGGTCGGCCTGCGAGGCGCGCTGACGAGCGCGTTCCGCGTCGAGCCGGACGTCGGCATAGCACTGGACACCACGCTGGCCGTCGACACGCCCGACATAAAGGACCACCAGCGCGTGACCAAGCTGGGCGGCGGGGTCGGCATAAAGGTGATGGACAGCAGCTCCATATCGACACGCTGGCTGCTTGACGAGTTCCTCGCCCTGGCCGAGAAGCGCGGCATCGAGCATCAGTTGGAGGTGCTGCCCCTGGGCGGCACGGACGCCGGCGCCATCCAGCGCTCCCGGCTCGGCGTGCCGAGCATCACGCTCTCGACGCCGTCGCGTTACGTTCACACGGTGACGGAGATGGTCGCTAAGTCCGACCTGGAGGCAGGAGTGGCCTTGCTGACCGCGTTCCTACAAGAGGGCACTGCTAGACTCAAGTCGTGAAGGTAGGCCTCATAAGCGACGTGCACGCCAACGTGCTGGCGCTCGAGGCCGTGACAGAGCAGCTGAAGCTCCGCGGCGCCGACAAGATAATCTGCCTCGGCGACCTCGTCGGCTACGGGCCCTCGCCCAACGAGACCATCGACCTGGTTCGCCGCGAGGGTTTCATCTGCACCCTCGGCGCCGCCGACGAGCGCCTCGCCTTCCCCTTCGCCCGCCGCAAGGCCGTGCGTCACGGCGTCGCCGACGAGACCATCGAGTGGACGAAGGGGATAATCGAGGAGCGGCACCTCACGTTCCTCCAGTCGCTGCCCGTGCAGCGGCGCATGGAGACCCCGGCGGGCTGGCTGCGCTTCTTCCACGGCTCGTTCGACGATCCGACGGAGCGCGTGAACCTTGACCGCGACCCGTTCACGCTGACCCGCCTCCTGAAGAACAACAAGGCTCAGGTCCTGGCAGCGGGCTCGACGCACGTGCCGTTCTACCGCGAGATCGAGGGCGTCGGCTGGGTGGTCAACCCCGGCTCTGTCGGCCTCTCCCTCAACGGGGAGCCGGGGGCAGACTACGCGCTCCTCGACCTCAGAGAGGACGGCGTCGGCATCGAGATGGACAAGGTCGAGTACGACTTCGCGGCGGTCGCGTTCGACATCGTGGCGTGGGGCCTGCCGTCGATGATCGCGGAGGCGATCCAGATGGGCCGCCTGCCGGAGAAGCTGCGCTCAACAGAAGACTACTGAGAGGTCACGGGGCAGACAGCCCCATCGCCAGCGCCTCCCCGCCTCCGATGCAGATGCTCGCGACGCCGCGCTTCGCGCCGCGGGCCTTCATCGCGGACAGCAGCGTGACGAGGATACGGGCGCCGGAAGCGCCGATCGGGTGCCCGAGCGCCACCGCGCCGCCGAAGACGTTCACGTTCTCTGGCGACAGCCCCAGCTCCTGCATCAGCGCCATGGGCACGACGGCGAACGCCTCGTTCACCTCGTATACGTCGGCGTCGCTCGGTTGCCAGCCCAGCTTCGCAAGCAGCGAGCGCGTCGCGCCCACCGGGGCGGTAGTGAACCACTCCGGCCGCTCGCCGTGGGCGGCGTAGCCCTCAATGGTCGCCATGACGGGCAGCCCGCGCTCCCGCGCCACCTCGTCAGAGGTGATGACGAGGGCGGCGGCGCCGTCGTTTATCGTGCTCGCGTTGCCTGCGGTGACCGTGCCCTCCTTCTCGAAGGCCGGGCGCAGCTTCCGCATCTTCTCGAAGTCGACCTGGTAAGGGCCCTCGTCGCGCTCGACGACGGTTACTTCTCCCCTGCGGCCCTTCACCTCTACCGGAACGATCTCCGAAGCGAACGTGCCGTCCTCGGCCGCCGCCTGCGAGCGCCTGTATGAGCGCGCCGCGAACTCGTCCTGCGCCTCGCGGGAGAACTCGTAGCGCGTCGCGCACAGCTCGGCGCACGAGCCCATGTGCTTGTCGTTGTAGACGTCCCAGAGACCGTCGTGTATCAGCGAGTCGACGGCCTTGGCGTCACCGAGGCGCAGCCCCCCGCGGGCGCCAGGCAGAAGGTATGGGGCGTTGGTCATCGACTCCATGCCGCCCGCCACCACGACCTCAGCGTCACCCAGCAGCACGGCGCGAGCGGCCTGGACGACGGTCTCCATCCCGCTGCCGCACATCTTGTTCGTCGTCACGCTCGGCGTGGCGACGTCGAGGCCGGCGAATATGGCGGCCTGCCGCGCCGGGGCCTGACCCTGTCCGGCCTGCAGCACGTTGCCCATGAAGACCGCGTCGACGTCTTCGGGTTTCAGGCCGGCACGCTCGACCGCCCCACGGATGGCTGCGGCCCCGAGCTCACCTGCCTTGAGCGGTGCCAACCCGCCCTGGAAAGCGCCGATCGGCGTCCTGGCCGCCGCGGCGATCACTGCTCTCACCTGAGGACCTCCAAGGGCGCCTGCTCGTTGGGCGGCGCCGCCACCGGCAATGGTAGCCCTCAGCGCCTGAACGTGATGGTGGCCTCAACACCCGACCAGGACACGCTGAGCGGCCGGTAGAGCGAGAAGGTGGCGGGCAGGAGCACGACAGCGGCCACCTCCTGTCCGGGGCCGATGGCACCCGGGTCGCCCCGGAACACGTGGAACCTGTACGGCGCGGCAACCTCCAGGCGGCGACCGTCCTGACCGAACGTGATGGCGGTAGAGAGCTGCCCTTCCGTAAGCGCAGCGCCTATGAGGAGCAGGGCGTGATCGTCGCCCGCCCTGTGGGCCGCGTCGTCGATCACGTCCATCGCCTCAGGGTATGCGAGCGGCAGGAGGTCGAGGTCGAGCAGCAGCAGGCTCTGCTCGTGCGAGAACAGCCTGACGCCGGTAGCGGCACCGAGCTGAACCGGTTCCCACGCTGTGCCCGCGTCGGGGCCCGCAAGCTGCTGTGGAGCGGGTGGGACGACGACCTCGAGCCTTGAGCCGTCTGGGGCATAGAGGATCACCTCGCCGTCACGCTCCTGTGTCGCGACGCCGAGCAGCTGCACGGCGTCGAGCGGCACGTACCATCCGCTGCCTCCAACGCCACCGCTCTCCGGCCGGTCGGCGCGCACGGCAGCCGACAGCGGCCACTCGGTCGGGCCGCCGTCACCCGGCCGCTGCAGCAAGGCGACAGACGACCCGTCGAAGAACGTCGCAACCCCTTCCCTGCCGCGCCACGTAAGGGTCTTGCCCGTGACGGTGACGACGTCGCCCAGCACCATGGCAAGCGAGTGGGCCTCTACGTACGTGACGCTGGCTATCACCTCTCCCTCGACCGTCCCCTGGGCCAGGGCAAGGGACAGGAAGGCCAACAGGAGCGCGAGCGCTTGGCGCATCGTGGGGAGGCTAGCACGGCCCCCGCTGACGCTAGAATCGCGCCAGAGAACGGCCGACATACGTGCCAGGCGGCTGCCGCCGGCGAGGGGAGAGGTACCGTATCGAGAAGGTCCACGGCAAGACGCAGGGTCTGAAGAACCATCAGCTCAAGAGGCTGTCGAACCTCTACAGAAGGCGCGTGCCGCCGGAGTCGGCCGTGACGACGGATCTCGCTCGCGCGATGGCCGACCTAACCGTCGAGCTCGGGCGCGGGGTGAGCGTGCTGATCGACAGGCGGGGTCGCGTGGTCACGGTCGCTGTCGGTGACGCTGCGGACACCCCGCTGCCCACGTACGGTGGCGAGGCCGATTCACGTCTCGCCGGTCTCCGGCTCGCCCACACGCATCTCAAGCCCGGCGGGCTCTCCGGCACCGACCTCACGACCCTGTTCCTCAACCGCCTCGACGCCCTTGTCGCGATAGACGTCGACCGGTCTCGGAACGGGGCCGAGGCTGTCGGGCCGGCCCAGCTCGCGACCGTCGCCCCGAGCGGCAGCGACGCCGAGGACTGGATAGTCGACGAGCCGACTCCCGTGAGGGTCCTGGAGGGCCACGACGTCCTCGGGCGCGTGAGAGCGCTCGAAGAGGAGCTGTCTCGCCAGGTGAGCGCGCGCGAGGTGCAGCGCACGAGCGCCGAGCGCGCGGTTCTCGTCGGACTCGGCCCAGACGATCAGGAGACTGCATCGAGGATGGCGGAGCTCGGGGAGCTGGTGCGCAGCGCCGGGGCTACCGTCGCCGCGACGGTCATGCAGCGCCGTGCCAAGCCGGACCACCGCACCGTCGTCGGTGAGGGCAAGCTGCAGGAGGCGGTCTCGCTGGCGTTCCACGAGGACGCCGACCTGATGGTCTTCGACCGCGAGCTGACGCCGGCGCAGGCCCGCGAGGTCGAGGGGCTCACCAGGCTGAAGGTTCTCGACCGCACACAGGGGATACTCGACATCTGCGCGCAGAACGCCAGGGGCCGCGAGGCCCAGGTGCAGGTGGAGTTGGCTCAGCTCAAGTACCAACTGCCGCGCCTTGCCGGCCGTGGCGAGGCGATGAGCCGTCTGGGCGGTGGGATCGGGACCCGGGGCCCCGGCGAGACGAAGCTCGAGGTCGACAGGCGCCGCATCCGCGACCGCATAGCGTCGTTGGAAAGGGCGGTCGAGGACATCAGCCGCAGGCGCGCGGAGACCCGCAAGTCGCGTACCGCGTCGCACACCCCCGTCGTTGCCCGCGTCGGCGACCCCAACGCCGGCAAGTCGACGCGCGGCCACGCGCTCACGAAGTCCGATGCGCTCTCGCAGGACAAGCTCTTCGCCACGCTCAGGCCGACGACCCGCGAGGGCTGGCTGCCCGCGCTGGGCGAGTGGGGCGGCAAGGTGGTCTTCACGGACACCGTCGGTTTCATCCGCGACCTCCCAGAGGAGCTGGTCGACGCCTTCAGGGCGACGCTCGAGGAGCTGCATCATGCCGACCTGCTGCTGCACGTCGTCGACGGCGCGTCGGCCGGCGCCCCCGACCGCGTGGAGGCCGTGGAGAGGATCCTCGACGACCTCGAGCTCGATCCGCCACGCATGGTGGTCATAAACAAGTCGGACGAGGCCGACCAGCAGGTGACGGACCAGCTGCGCGAACGCTACGGCGCGGTCGCGGTCTCGGCGCTCACTGGCGAAGGGCTCGGCGACCTCAAGGATAGGCTCGCACACGTGCTGCCGCGCTCGGAGGCCGTAACGGCGTGACGGACCTCCGCTCTTTCCTGAACCTTCTGGAGGAGCGCGGGGAGCTCATGAGGATAAGCGAGCCCGTGTCGACGCTGCTCGAGGCGGCCGCGCTCGCGGACCTTGCCGTCAAGGAGCAGGGGCCCGCCCTGCTCTTCGAGAACGTGGTCGGGCACAGCATCCCCGTGGCCATGAACCTTTACGGCTCGGCTCGGAGGACGGCATGGGCGCTCGGCGTAGATGACCTGAACGAGGTGACGGAGAGGCTGCGCGAGCTGCTCGACCTGCGCCTTGGCGGCGGCCTCATGGGGATGATGTCGAACCTGCCGAAGCTGAGGGACCTGCGTGCGCTGCCGCCCAAGAGGGTGCGCACTGGGCCCGTGCAGCGCGTAGTCGTGACGGGCGACGACATCGACCTCTCGAAGCTGCCTGTGCTCACGACGTGGCCGCAGGACGCTGGGCCGTTCATAACGCTGCCGCTCGTCATCACGAAAGACCCCATCCACGGCGACGTCAACGTCGGCATGTACAGGATGCAGGTGCTCGGGCCGCAGACGACGGCGATGCACTGGCAGAGGCACAAGACGGGCGCCAGGCACTTCGAGAGCGCCAGGCAGGCGGGCACGCGGCTCGAGGTCGCGGTGGCGCTGGGCGGGGACCCGGCGCTCACGTACGCAGCCACGGCGCCCATACCCCCGGTGTCCGGCCTCGACGAGCTCGCCCTCACGGGGTTCCTGAGGGGCAAGCGGGTCGAGGTCGTGAAGGGCGTCACCGTGGACCTCGAGGTTCCGGCCAACGCCGAGATCGTCATCGAGGGCTACGTCGACCCTACGGAGCCTCTCGTCTCCGAGGGCCCTTTCGGTGACCACACCGGCTTCTACACGTTGCCTGATCTCTACCCCGCCTTCCACGTCACGGCCATCACCATGCGCGAGGACCCGGTGTACCCCGCGACGATCGTGGGCCCTCCACCGATGGAGGACGCGTACCTGATCCTCGCCAGCGAGCGCATATTCCTCGTGCCCGCGCAGCTGATACTGCCAGAGATACGCGACTACCACATGCCCCCAGCGGGTATCGCCCACAACCTCGTCAACGTCTCGATAGACAAGCGCTACCCGGGCCATGCATACAAGGTGGCGAACGGCCTGCTAGGGCTGGGCCAGATGATGTTCGCCAAGGTGGTGCTCGTTACCGACGATCCCGAGGTGGACGTCAAGGACCACGAGGGCTTCTGGCGTGCGGTGCTGGCGAGGGCGGTCCCCGGGCGCGACTCGCAGTTCGCCAAGGGGCCGATAGACGTCCTCGACCACTCGAGCAGGGCGTTCAGCTACGGGAGCAAGCTGATAATCGACGGTACCCGCAAGCACGCGGAGGAGGGCGGCGACGTCAGCTTCGAGGCGAACCGTGAGCGGCCGAGGGAGAAGCTGCCGGCCCACGCCGAGGTCGTGGACCAGCATCAGGTCGCAGGCGGCTTCTGGTTCATTACGACCCGCAAGACACGTGCGGACCAGGGCAGGCACCTTGGAGAGTGGGCGGCCCGCCACCCGCTCTCGAAGGGCGTGCGGCTCATCGCCGTCGTCGACGAGAGCGTCGACCCTCGCGACTTCGAAGAGGTGGTGTGGACGCTGCTGAACAACATAGACCCGGAGCGGGACGTACAGGTGATAGACGACAGCTTCGGCTCGGGAGCGCGGTTCGTGATGGACGGCACGCCGAAGCTGCCGTCAGAGGGTTTCGAGCGCGGCTGGCCGGAGAAGCTCAGGACGACCGCAGAGGCTCGCGCCTGGGCGACCGCGTTATGGCAGCGGCTGAGAACATGAGCGCCTGGACGAGCACTATCGTCGAGCCGCTGGGCACGTCGAGCAGGAACGAGGCCCCGAGGCCCAGGAGGGTGGCCGCGATCCCGAGCGCGATCGTAAGCACCGTCATCTGGGCGAGCGTCCGGACGAGCAGGCGCGCCGTCGCGGCCGGTATGACGAGGTACGCGGCCATGAGGATGATGCCGACGACGACCGCGCTCACCGCGATGACGACGGCGGCCAGCAGGTAGAGGACCAGCTCGGCCCTCGCGGTGTCGACGCCGTCGGAGCGGGCGAGCTCGTCGTCGAACGTCGCGTACGCGAGCCTCCCCCAGTACACGGCCGTAAGCGCGCAAGCCACCAGCGTCACGACCATGATCATCAGGAGGTCGGGGCCGCGCACGCCGAGGATCGAGCCGAAGAGCAGGTCCATTAGCGACACGCCGAGGTTGACGTCCGGCGGGATCAGCGAGAAGAACATGACGCCGAGCGCGACGGTGACCGCGAACGATACGCCTATCGCCGTGTCGCTCGACAGGTCGGTGCGGCGCCGCATCGTGTAGATGCCGCCTGCCGCGAGCAGGCTGAACGGGACGGCGATCCAGATGGGGTCGCGCAGCAGCGCCAGGCCGGAGCCGACCAGCCCCGTCGTGACGATGACGAAAGCCCCTATGCCCATGCCGCCGAACGCTGCATGCGCCAAGCCGTCTCCCAGGAAGCTGAGGCGGCGCTGCACGACGAAGACGCCGAGCAGCCCGGTGCTGACGGCGATGAGCAGCCCGGCGACGAGCGCGCGTTGGAGGAACGGAAGCGAGAGGGCCTCGAGGAGCGTCAAGGTGCCACCGCGTGCTCGTGGTGCCTGTGACCGAACGCGTCACGCAGGCGCTCGCTCTCCAGCGCCTCCTCAGGCGGCCCGTACGCCATGAGCCGCCGGTTGAGCACGAGGACGAGGTCGGCGTGGAAGCGCGCAGCCGACATGTCGTGAGTGATCATCACGATGGTTGCCGGCCCGCTCGTGCGCGCCGTCTCAGCCTGGTACTCCTCGAGAAGGTCGTAGAGGTCGTGCTCGACGAGGAAGTCCACCCCGGTCGCCGGCTCGTCAAGTAGCACGAGAGCCGGACGTCTCACGAGGGCGCGAGCGAGGAACGCCCGCTGCAGCTCCCCGCCGGAGAGTCGCGCCAGCTGACGGTCTGCCAAAGCCGCGGCGCCCACGCGCTCAAGGGCGCGAAGGCCGCGCTCACGCTCAGCGCGCGATACCCGCGCCGGCCATGCGCGGCGCAGCCCGGTCGTCACGAGCTCCAGAGCGGTGGCGGGGAACGTCCTGTCGAAGGTCTTTAGCTGCGGCACGTAACCGACGCGCTCCGGATGGGCGCCTGCACGGTCGCCGAACAGGGCAGCGTGGCCGCTCAGCGGCCGCACCAGCCCGAGCGCCACCTTTATCAGCGTCGACTTCCCGCCGCCGTTGGGGCCAACGATCGCGAGGAACCTGCCGGGCTCGAGGTCGAACGTCACGTCCTCCAGGACGGGGGCCTCTGAGAAGCGCACGGACACGGAGTGGAAGTGCAGCGCCGGTGGCGGTGCGACGACCGAACCACGGGACGGCCCGGGTGCGTCACGCGCTGTTTGAGAACCCGTTCTCACAGCGAGATGTTAGCCCGAGGACGGGCCTGGCCCCCCGCCTCGACGAGGACGCCCGCCGTGCTTGCCGGCGGGCGCGGATCTCACTGGGGCCGAGCGGCGCTCAGCGTGGCGTCGGCTTGTTGGGGTTGACGAAGAGCGTCGGGTCCATCTGCCGGATCGCCTTGGTGCTGAGCCACACACGCTGGGGCTTGCCGTCCACCCACACGGTGCGCTTCTGCAGGTTCGGCTTGACCGTGCGGTTGTGCACGCCGACCTGCTTGAGGCCCACGCCGCCCTTGCGCTTGGCTGAGCCCTTGCGCGTGCTAGTCCTCGACTTGCTCGTCCTCTTACCTGTCACGGCGCAAACGCGCGGCATGTCGTTCCTCCATGTTGCCCACCGGTTACTGTTCGGGCAGGTGTTGCTTGTCGTGAAGGGCGGCCACGAGCCGCCCGCATGAGCGGTTGAGTTTAGCATACGTACCCGTGCCGGTGTAGATTCGCCCGCGTGCCGCCCGCCCGCCGCGCCTTCCTTCATGGGTTCAGAGACGTCGCACCGATGCTGATCGGCGCGGCGCCCTTCGGTCTCTTCACCGGCGTCAGCGCGATCGGCGCCGGGATGCACCCTGCTGACATAGTCTTCATGTCGGCCGTCGTGTTCGCCGGCAGCTCCCAGCTGGCAGCGATATCGCTGATGGCGTCAGGCGCGGCCATCTGGGCGATCGTCCTGACCGTCGCGATGGTCAACCTTCGCCACGTCATGTACAGCCTCTCGCTGGCGCCGTGGGTGGCGCGCTACGGCCTGCTGAAACGCCTGCTCGTCTCCTTCCTGATGGTCGATCAGTCGTTCGCGATGACGATCCTGCGCTACCCGCGCGAGGACGAGGACTTCCCGCGCTTCCACTACGCGCTCGGCATCGGGATCCCCATGTGGCTCCTCTGGGTGGGCACGACGACCGTCGGCGCGGTACTCGGAGCCCAGCTACCGCCAGAGTGGCAGCTGGACTTCGCCGTGCCGCTTCTCTTCCTCGCGCTGCTCGTGCCCGCCGTCACGACGCGACCCATGCTGGTCGCCGCGGCCGTGGCAGGCGCCATCGCGCTGGCCCTGACATCACTGCCTTACAACCTTGGCCTGATCCTCGGCTCGGTCGCCGGCATCGCAGCCGGCGCCGCAGCCGAGGTCGCGTCTCGCGCCTACAAGATGGGAACCCGGGCGTGAGCCGGCCCGAGACGTGGCTCGTGATCGTGCTGGCGGCGCTGGTCACGTTGCTGGAGCGGGGCTCGTTCCTCCTCACCCAGAGCGAGGCCCCCCTGCCGCCCGTCGTGAGGCGCGGCCTGCGCTACGTGCCGGCATCCGTGTTCGCGGCGATAACCGTGCCCGCGCTCGCGGAGCCGAGCGGGAACGCTATCGGCCCTGTCGACCTGAGGCTGCTGGCAGGCGCCGCCGCGGCCGTCGTCGCGTGGCGCACCCGCGATGTGACCCTTACGTTCGTGGTCGGCATGGTGGTGCTGTGGCTGCTCACCTGGGCCCTCGCCTGAGCGGTCGGGTCGCGCTGAGCGGGCCCCTGATAACATCACGCCCGTGACGCCCAGCCAGCTCGCCCGCGCGATAGTCGATCGCTCGCTCATCCACGGCGAGTTCGTGCTGCGCTCCGGCGCGACCTCGGACCGGTACTTCGACAAGTACCTCTTCGAGTCGGACCCTGAGCTGCTGGCCGAGGTGGCGCAGGCCCTGGCAAAGCTCGTCCCTGAGGACACCGAGGTGCTTGCGGGGCTCGAGCTCGGGGGGGTTCCCCTCGCCGTCATGCTGGGCCAACTGACCGGGCTGCCCGTCGTGTTCGTGCGCAAGCAGGCGAAGCCGTACGGCACGAGGCGGCTGGCCGAGGGTGGCGACATCGAGGGCAGGAGGCTGCTTGTCGTCGAGGACGTCGTCACCTCGGGCGGCCAGGTCGTGATATCCACCAACGACCTGCGTGAGCGGGGCGCGCTCATAGACTCGGCCGTATGCGTCATCGACAGGGAGGCGGGAGGCATCGACGCCTTGGCGGCAGAGGGCATAGCCCTCGCCGCGCTGTTCACGATGACCGAGCTGGAGAGGGCGCGGGACAACTGACGGCACGGTCGTCCTGCAGCGGCGTGGGTCGCCAGCGCCTCACCTTGCCGAGCCACCGCGCGTAGACTCGCTGGATGGCACAGGAGACGATCTTCAGTCGGATAATCCGCCGCGAGGTACCGGCGGACATCGTCTACCAGGACGACCTGGTGACCGCGTTCCGCGACATCAGCCCGCAGGCGCCGACTCACGTGCTCATAGTCCCCAACGAGCCGATCCCGACGGTCGACGACGTCGAGCCACGCCACGAGGCCGCGCTCGGCCGCCTCTTCACGGCCGCGGCCAGGATCGCGAAGCAGGAGGGCCTCGAGAAGGGCTACCGCCTCATCGTCAACTGCAACGAGCACGGCGGGCAGGAGGTATACCACCTGCACATGCACCTGGTCGGCGGCAGGCGGCTCGGCCGCATGCTCCACCATGACGCCGGCTCGAGCGAGGAGGAGAGATGAAGTACCGCAGACTCGGGAACACCGGCCTCAAGGTGAGCGAGGTCAGCCTCGGTGCGTGGACGACGTTCGGCCATACCGTCGAGGAGCAGCGCACGATCACGCAGATAATGGCGAGGGCTTACGAGCTGGGCATCAACTTCTTCGACAACGCGGACGTCTACCACCGCGGCGACGGCGAGCGCACCATGGGCGCCGCTCTCGAAGAGCTCTCTCTCCCGCGGCAGTCGTACGTGCTGTCGTCGAAGGTCTTCAACCCGATGTCCGACGCGCCGACGGACAGGGGCCTCTCCCGCAAGCACGTACTCGAGTCGATAGACATGTCCCTCGACCGCCTGGGCGTCGACCACCTGGACATCTACTTCGCCCACCGTTACGACGACGAGACCTCGCTCGAGGAGATAGTCGAGGCGTTCACCGACGTCGTCAGGTCTGGTCGCAGCCACTACTGGGGCACGAGCATGTGGCCTGCGACGAAGATAGTGGAGGCCGTGGCTTACGCAAAGGGGCACGGACTGGTGGCGCCCGTGACCGAGCAGCCCGCCTTCTCGCTGCTCGACCGTGAGCGCGTGCAGCAGAGGATAGCGCCGGTGACCGAGCCGAAGGGCATAGGCCTCGTGGTCTTCAGCCCGCTGGCGCAGGGGATGCTGACGGGCAAGTACGACGACGGCGTGCCGGAGGGAAGCCGCTTCGCGAACTTCGCCCAGTTCAAGGACCGCTTCATGACAGAGGACAACGTCGCGCGTGTGCGGGCCCTCAAGCCGATAGCCGACGACCTGGGCATAACGCGCGCCCAGCTCGCGCTCGCCTGGATCCTCAGGCAGCCCGGGGTGTCGAGCGTCATAACGGGCGCCACGCGCGTCGACCAGGTAGCGGACAACGCGGCCGCCTCGGACGTCGAGCTCGACGACGAGACGCTGCAGCGCATCGAAGAGGCGGTCGCCTGAGAAGGCTCTACACCGCGGAGCAGATGGCGAGCGCCGATCGCCTGGCCGGCGACGCGGGCGTCTCTGTCGACGAGCTCATGGCGAACGCCGGAGCGGCCGTCGCGCGGGAGCTCAGGTCGAGGTTCCCGGAGGCGAGGCGCGCGCTGGTGCTCTGCGGCAAGGGCAACAACGGCGGCGACGGGTACGTGGTCGCGAGAGAGCTCCAGCGCGAGCTGAGGGTGACGGTGCTCGAGGCGAGCGGCCGACCAGGGTCGCCGGCAGCTGCCGGTGCCCGCGACGAGCTGCTCGAGAAGGGCGTGCGACCCAGCCGGCTGGAGCCCGACGCAGTGCGCTCCTGGCTCGAGCAGGTCGGCGCCGACGAGGGCGTCGTCGTTGACGCTTTGCTGGGCTCGGGCCTGGGCAGGCCGCTCGAAGGCGCGCTGGAGGAGGTAGTGAGGGTGGTCAACGCCGGCGCCGTGCCGGTCGTGGCGATCGACGTGCCGACGGGCGTTGACGCGGACCGCGCGACGGCGCCCGGCGAGCACGTACGCGCGGACGTCACGGTCCAGCTCGCAGGCGCCAAGGTCGCGTCCGCCTTCCACCCTGCTCGGTCCGCTTTCAGCGGCGCGAGGCCGGGCAGGCCGTCAGAGTCTATGGTCGTCGACATCGGGATCCCCAGCGGGGTGCTGGAGGAAGTCTCCCCCACGCTTTACCTCGACGCGCCGGGAGTGGCGGCCTGGCTCCCTCGCCGCGAGGCGACGGTCCACAAGTACGGCGTCGGCACCGTCACGGTGGTCGCCGGCTCGCGACGCTACCTAGGCGCCGCCGAGCTGACGTGCAGGGGCGCGTGGCGCGCCGGTGCGGGCCTCGTGACGCTCGTCGCGGACGAGAGGCACCCGGCCGCGTGGCCGGAGACCGTCCATGTCGCTTGGCCGCCGGAAGGCGGGTGGCCGCCGACCGGACTGTCCGCCAGGTCGGCTGGCGCCGTCGTCTTCGGGCCCGGCCTGGACCCGCACGAGCACGGCTCGCCGCTTGGCATGCTGCGAGACGTGCTCGACTGGGCCCCGGGGCCAGTTGTTCTCGATGCGGGGGCGCTGGACCCGGAGAGGCTCCTCTCCGCCCTCCCGCGGGCAGAGGGCACGAGCGTCATCACTCCGCATCACGGCGAGGCTGCCCGTCTCCTGGCGGCGATAGGCAGCGACGTCGACATCGCTTACGACCCGCTGGGCGCCTGCCGCGCGCTCGCTGAGGCTACGGGGGCGATCACCGTCCTCAAGGGCCCGACGACCGTGATCGTGGCGCCCGACGGGCGGGAAGCGGTCAGCGACCGCGGCCACCCGGGCATGGCGAGCGGCGGAACCGGAGACGTCCTCGCCGGCGTCCTGGGCGCCCTGCTGGCGGCGCCCGCTGGGGAGGCGTTCGAGCGCTGCTGCCTCTCCGTCTTCGCCCACGGCCGCGCAGGTGAGGTGGCGGCGGAGTCGCGGGGCCTCGCGCTCATCGCCTCCGACCTGACAGACGTGCTGCCCCGCGTCCTCATGAGCATCGCAGACGCTGCGCGGGCACCGTGAGCGCGCGCTCTGAACGGTGTTAGCCTTCCCCGGATGCTCAGACTGGAAGTGCCTGCCAGCAGCGCGAACCTGGGTCCGGGGTTCGACGCCCTGGGGCTGGCCCTTGACATACGCCTCTCGGTGACGGCCGAGCAGGCGGGACGCGACTCGTTCGACTACACGGGGGCGGGTCCGGCGCCGCTGGCGCAAGGAAACCTGGTGCACAGAGGCTACGCAGCCGTCTACGCGGCGGTAGGTAAGCAACGCCCGCCCGTCTCGTTCACGCTCGACAACCCCATCCCGCTGGCGCGCGGTCTTGGCTCGTCTTCCGCCGCGCTGGTGGCGGGAGCGGCTGCGGCCGACGCCTTCCTCGGCGACCCGCTCGGGCGTGAAGGCGTGTTCCGCGTCACGGCCGCGCTGGAGGGCCACCCGGACAACGTCGGGCCGGCCGTGTTCGGCGGGTTCGTCGTGGCGGCTGCCGACGCCAACGGCGAGTTCGTCGCCCGTTCGTTGCCTGTCCCTAATGACTGGCGCCTGCTGTTCGGGGTGCCGGCGTTCGAGCTCCAGACCATCGAGGCGCGCGCCGCGCTGCCTGCCTCGTACGACCCTGCTCAGACGGTGCTGACGTCGTCCCGCGCCGCCCTGTGGGTGGCGGCCGTCGCGACGGGCGACCGCTCCCTGCTGAGGGTCGCCTCCCTCGACGTCATGCACCAACCGTACAGGGCGCGTCTGGTGCCCGGCCTTGCCCCTCTCCTTACCGAGCTGCGATCCGCCGGCGCGGACGCCGCCTACCTCTCCGGCGCGGGCCCGACGGTCGGGGTGATAGTCGGCGCGTCCGGCGTCGAGGCAGCCCGGTACCTGCTCTCCGAATGGGTCGGCGCCGACGGGCAGGTGCTCGCCCCGGAGGCGACGACCGGCTACACGGTAGAGCGGTGCTAGCATCGCGCGTGAGCAGCGTCCTCGGCATAGACACCTCGTGCGACGACACCGGAGTCGGCATCGTCGTGGACGGCGAGGTGCGAGCGAACGTCGTGCTCCCGCAGACCGGCCTGCACGCCCGTTTCGGGGGCGTGGTGCCGGAGCAGGCCAGCCGCGAGCACCTCGGCGCCATCGACGTCGCGGTGACACGCGCCCTGCGAGAGGCGGGCATGGGGCTGGACGACATCGCGGCAGTAGCCGCCACGCACGGACCCGGCCTCGTAGGGCCCCTTCTGGTCGGCCTCAGTTACGGCAAGGCGCTCGCGTGGGGCTTGGGCGTGCCCTTCCTGCCCGTACACCACCTCGTCGGTCACCTCGCTGCCGCGCAGGCCGAGCCGCCGTTCCTGGCGCTGCTGGCCTCTGGAGGGCACACGGCGCTCTTCCTCGTCTACGCATGGGACCGCATACAGGAATTGGGGCGCAGCCGCGACGACGCCGCTGGCGAAGCGTTCGACAAGGTGGCCCGGCTGCTCGGCCTCGGATACCCGGGCGGCGCCGCGCTTGCCGAGCTGGCGGAGAACGGCGACGATCACGGCGTCCAGCTGCCGTGGCCCATGAAGGGCTCGACCGACCTCAGCTTCAGCTTCTCCGGCCTGAAGACGGCCGTCGCGCTCCTGCTCGAGCGCTCACCCGACGTCGTCAAGGCAGACGTGGCCGCGACTTTCGAGAGGGTCGCGGTCGGATCGCTTGTCGAGGTGACGGCGAGGGCCGCCAAGCTGACGGGCGCAGAGAGGCTCGTCGTGGCAGGCGGCGTAGCGGCCAACAAGCGCCTGCGCGAGGAGCTTAGCCGGAGCGACCTCGACGTCTCTTTCCCGCCCCCCGAGCTGGCGACGGACAACGGCGCGATGGTCGCCCTGGCGGCGGCCAGGGTCCTGGCAGGCGAGGCGCCGCCCCACCCGGACCCGGTCGGGGTAGACGCCAGCCCTTACCTGCCGCTGGCCACCGCGTGACGCAGCCGCTCCTGGCCGTCAACTTCTCTCCCGCCCTCGCCGACCTGCGCCAGGCAGGCCGCGTCGCGCTCGACCTGTTCAAGGTGCCCGACTGGGACGATCTCATCGAGGTCGCCGCATCGCACGGCCCGGTCTACGTTCACTTCCCCGCGGAGCTGGGAGCGACTCGGCTCGGCGTCGACCTGGATCGTTGCCATCGTCTGATGCAGGAGACCGGCACGCACTGCCTCAACGCTCACGTCGTGCCCTCGCGTGAGCGGTTCACCGACCTAGAGGTCGGGGCAGTGGACGACGCCACCCTCGACGTCGTGGCGGGGGCGCTGATCGAGGACATCGCACGGTTGGCCGAGGTCGTCGGCCCGGAACGCGTGATCGTCGAGAACGTCCCGTACCGCGGCTCGGAGCACGGCCTCCTGCGGGCCGGCGTCGAACCAAGGTTGCTGACGCGGGTCGTGGATGAGTCGGGGTGCGGGCTGCTACTGGACCTGTCGCACGCGGTCCTCACCGCCGACACGCTTGGCATGGGGGTGTGGGAGTACGTCGACGGCCTGCCGACCCACGCGCTAAGGGAGCTCCACGTCTCCGGCGTGCGCAGGTTGGAGAGCAAGCTGCGCGATCACCTGCCGCTGACAGAGGACGACGTCGAGCTCGTGCGCGGCGCCCTGGCGCGGTGCCGGGCAGGCGCGTGGCCCATGCCGGACATCGTGTCGTTCGAGTACGGCGGCGTTGGGCCGGTCTTCGACTGGCGCACGGAGCCGGACGTGCTGGCCGAGCAGGTACCGCTGTTGCACGAAATCGTGAAGGGCTGACCTCTGCGAGAAGCTCAGCGGATCGAGCCCCAGAGGCCGGCGAGGTACATCTCCTGCGTGACGATCCCCTTCACCTCCTGGCCGTCCATCACGACGACCAGCTGCTCGTGTGCCAGCAGGCCGCGCAGCTCTGTCACGGCGACGTCGGCCGGCGCCTTGACGAGCTCCTCCCACGACGTTATGCGGTCGTGGTGCAGGCCGGTGACGCCTATCGGCACCCTGTCCTGGTGAACGATCACGACCCGGTTGTCCATGAGGGTCTGGACGGCGCTCGCCGCGTCGACGACCGGCACCTTCATGGCAACCTCGCCGGCAGAAGGCGGCCCGGAGAGACCGAAGCTGAGCAGCGCGGGACTGGGGATACGCAACGAGCTGCGCACCCAGATGAGCGCGAGCGAGTACGCGAAGACGAAGACCGCCCCCTCGAGCAGCCCGGCGGCGTTGAAGTCTCCGAAGCCGAGCAGTCCGGGCCCGGGGATGAGCAGCGCCACCAGGTAGGAGACGATGAGGGCGAAGACGACGGCGGCCAGCGCGCCCAGCAGCGCAGAGAGCCGCAACTGGGACGGTCTTCTCATGCCTTCCTCCACTCCGGCTGCGCCGGGTCGAGGACGCCCGGCAGGTGGTCTAGACGGTCGACGTCGGCTGCCACGCCGGCGTCCTCGCTCCTCAGCACCCTGCCCGCGACCCCCAAGAGGCCGCTCACGCGCTGCTCGAGGGTCGCGAGCGACGCCGTCCCGCCGACGAGGCTCAGGGCAACGTCGAGCCCGATGATCCTCGCCAGGGCGGCGGGGCTCTTGCGGGCGTGGAACGCCCTCGACACGAGAGGTAGCACGCCGGCGATCCCCGGGGGCGTGAGGAGCGCCATGTTGCCGCCCGTGAAGCGGCCCTCTTTGAGCCTGACGTACGTCCGCCGTTGCTCGGGGAACGCGCGCCGCATGATGCCCTCCTCGACTATCGGGTAGACGACGTCTGCTTCCATGGCGATCGACGCGTCGAGGAAACGGGCAACCGCGTCACCCGTGAGCCACGGCAGGTCGGCCGTGACGACGAGCAACTTGGTCGCGCCCCTCCCCAGGCCGGCTCCGAGGCCGAGCGCCAGCGAGTCCTCGAACCGCCGGCCGGCCGGCACCTCTACAACGTCGTGCGCGGCAAGCTCCTGGTCCGTTGGCCCGACGTAGACGACCTCGCCCACAATGCCGCTGGACTCGAGCGCCTCCAGAACGTAGCTGGCGAGCGGTCTGCCCGAGACCGGCAGCAGGGCCTTGGCTGCGACCCCCGCGGCCGTTGCCAGGGCATCCCCGGCGTCTCCGCCGGCGAGCACGACGGCCGTAACGCCTTCCGACGGTCGCATGTCGGAGTCTACCGCCTCACCTACTTGGACGGAGCCCGCTCGATCGAGCGGGCTCCGTCCACCACGCACTTCGTGACCTTGGGGTCAGAAGCGGGACTGGCGTACGTTCAGCTCTACCGTGCGCCCGGACTCCAGGTTGAAGGTGGTTATGTACGTCGAGTACCCGGGAGCTATGACGACGAGCTCGTAGCGTCCGGGCTGAAGGTCGCGCAACTCGAGGCGACCCGTGCCGTTGGGGATGTTGCCTGCGTAGCTACCGTTGAGGAACACGGTCGCGCCGCCCACGTTCGCCTGGACGGTCACCGAGGCTCCCATGCCGCGAAGCGACGCGTCGACAACGGTCTCACGGTTGGGCCTCACCTCGAAGCTCCGCGTGATGCTCTGGTAGCCGGAGCGCTCGAAGGTCGCCTGGTACGTGCCGGGCTCGAAGCGTATGGAGCCGGTTGGCGTGGTGCCGACGTAGCGACCGTCGACGTAAACGTCGGCGCCGTTTGGCGAGCTGGTGAAGCTGGCCGTGCCGGCCGTGACGCGGCGGTTGAGCGTCGCGCTCACGGACTCCGTCCGGCCCGGCCTCACGTTCACCTGGGAGTTGAACTCCTCGTAGCCGGAGAGCACGAAGCGGACGTCGTGCCTGCCGGGACGCGTGCCGTAGGAGACGGGTGTGAAGCCGACGAAGTTGCCGTCGACGTACGCCTCTGCCCCGCTCGGGCTCGACTGCATCGAGATCGTGCCGTATGCGGCCTCCTGGGGACGGTCACCGACGTAGTAGAGCGCCGTGTCCGTCACCCAGTCGGTCTGAGGGACGGGGTTGACGACGATCCGGAACCCCTGGATGAAGCCCTCCTCGCCGATCGAGCTGGAGGCGAAGAGCTGGTCCTCGTTCTGGAAGGACGCGAGCTGGCTGGTGTTGAGGCGCGTCTTGCTCGCGATGGCGATCACCTTCGAGAGGCCACGCGGCGGCGCGATGTTGAAGACGTACCGTGCGTTGTTCGGCGGGATGGTGATCGTCTGCCCGCCGCTCACGCGGTTGTTGTCGTCGAAGCGGTTGGGGAAGATCTGGGTGATCTCGCCGTTCGGCTTCACGTCGAAGACGTAGACGTACGAGGTCTCGGCAGGGCGCACCGAGATGCGCACTTCCTCACCGACGGCGTACGAGGGAGCGCCGTCGCCCGAGGAGTCGCGGTCGAGCCAGACGTCGACACCGAAGCTGGGGCGGGGGTTCACCACGATCGCCTGGGGGCTGACCACGATCTGCGCGGAGGCCACGGAGGCGAAGAGCAAGGCTAGGCCCAACAGTCGTTTGAACATGGCCTGCCTCCTTTCTTCGTGGAGGGTAGCACCGGTCCCTTCATTCACGTGATGGTCGACTTAAAAGGTCCTTCATGCTGGGGTGTGAGGTGTTGCACGCTTGCCGCCGGCTGCCAGCCCGTCGGATAAGTTGGGCGGCATGGACCTCAGGAACCCGTTCACCCGGTTGGCCGCGCACCTCCTGTTCTCGACGCTCGTCGCCATAGGCTCCGTCGCCGTCGCCCAGGAGGCGCTGCCGGTCCAGGACGTCCTCGACAACGTGACGGAGGCCGCCACGGAGTTGAACGACGCCTCGTTCCTACTCACCGGCAAGGTGATCGACGCAGACGGCACGGTCTTCCCGCTGGAGATCGAGATCCAGGTGATGCCGCAGCTCAACCTGGCGAGCGCCTACATAATCCAGCCCGACGCCCTGGCGGACAACCAGATCGTGCTGGACGGCGACTCCGTCTACAGCTACTCGTTCCTCACGCATCAGGTGACGATCTTCGACGCAGACGACCCTGACGCGCTCGGTGGGTTCCTGCCTGCAGGCCAGGACGGGGCGACGGCCAACCTCTCGCTCGATCTCGGCGAGATACTCGCCGGCTACGACGCCGAGATCGTCGCGGTCGATCAGGGCGAGTCCGGGGACGTATATCGCCTCAACTTCTCGAACCGTGACGATGCGGCGATGATCCTCGACGTCGAGGCCACGGTGCTCGCGTCGGACTGGCTTCCCCGCAAGCTCGTCTTCAAGGAGGCCGAGGGCCGCGTCGTCGCAGAGCTGAACGCCGAGGAGCTGGCGACGAACCAGGGCCTGGACCCGGAGGACGTGCGCGCGTTGCCGGAGGACGCAGAGATAATCGACAACAGGGGGCGTTGAGCGCCCGGCGCCTCCGGCAGCCTGCTACACCATGTGCTCGGGCACGACTGCCTCGTCGAACTCTTCGGCGGTCAGGTACCCGAGCGCAAGGGCGGACTCCTTGAGGGTGGTTCCCTCGCGGTGGGCCTTCTGCGCGATCTCTGCCGCCTTGTAGTAGCCGATCTTCGTGTTGAGCGCCGTCACCAGCATCAGCGAGTTGTCGAGGTGCATGCGTATGCGGCGCTCGTCTGCGACGATCCCTTCGACGCAGTTCACCCTGAAGCTCTCGCAGGCGTCCCCCAGCAGCTGCGCAGACTCGAGCAGGTCGAAGATCATGACGGGCTTGAAGACGTTCAGCTGCAGGTGGCCGTGTGAGCCCGCGATCCCGACCGTCACGTCGTTGCCCATCACCTGAGCGCAAACCATCGTCAGCGCCTCCGCCTGAGTCGGGTTCACCTTGCCTGGCATGATGCTGGAGCCGGGCTCGTTCTCTGGCAGCCGGATCTCGCCGATGCTCGTGCGCGGGCCCGAACCCAGCAGCCGTATGTTGTTCGCGACGGCCATGAGCGCGACGGCTGTCCGCCTTAGCGCCCCTGACGCTTCTACGACAGCGTCGTTGGCCGACAGCGCCTCGAACTTGTCGTCCGCCGTGCGGAACGGGTTCCCCGTCAGCTCCGCGATCTTCTGCGCCACACTCTCGGCGAAGCCCTGCGGCGCGTTGAGCCCCGTGCCGACCGCCGTGCCGCCCAGCGCCAGCTCCGCCAGGTGCGGCAGGGAGTTCTCGATTGCCTCTATCGACTTGGCTACCTGCGTGGCGTACCCGCCGAACTCCTGACCGAGCGTCAGCGGTGTCGCGTCCATAAGGTGGGTGCGGCCTATCTTCACGACGCCTGAGAACTCGTTCGACTTCGCGACGAGCGCGTCGTGCAGCCGCCGCAGCGCGGGAAGCGTGTGGTCAGTCAGCTTGCCGTATGCAGCGATGTGCATTGCGGTCGGGAACGTGTCGTTGGACGACTGGCTCCTGTTCACGTCGTCGTTCGGGTGAACGGGCGCCTTGCTGCCGAGGGGGTTGCCGGCGATCTCGCTCGCGCGGTTGGCTACCACCTCGTTGACGTTCATGTTCGTCTGCGTGCCCGAGCCGGTCTGCCAGACGACGAGGGGGAAGTGGTCCTCGAGCTTCCCATCGAGTATCTCGTCGCAGACGCGCGCTATCAGGTCCGCCTTCTCACGCTCGAGGCCGGCGAGCTCCACGTTCACCATGGCCGCCGCCTTCTTCAGCACCGCGAAGCTGTATATGACCTCGGTCGGCATGCGCTGGCCGCCGATCTTGAAGTTGTTGCGCGAGCGCTCCGTCTGGGCGCCCCAGTAGCGGTCCGCCGGCACCCTTACCTCGCCGAGCGTGTCCTTCTCTATCCGGTACTCCATGAGGTAATGCTACTCGCGTCCCGCACGCTGCACCCTACTGGCAGAGCGCCTGCGTGCACACGTCCATGTACGCCCAGTCCCGGTCCTCCTGGACCACGAGCTTCAGCCACAGCCGGCCTGCCCCCACGTAGTACGCCGGCTCGACTGCCGTTCGCAGCGCGGACAACGACCCGACGGAGCCCTGCCTGTTGCGGGAGTCCACCCACCAGTCCCTGTATATGAACGCATCGCCGCCGCTCCAGGGCAGTGAGACGACGACCCCGTCGCCGGGGGATACGCCGTCCGTAAGCCCGATCCTGACGTGGCCGGCAGCACCCGAGTACAGGTAGCCGAGCTCTGTGCCGTAGCGCACAACGGTCCTGAAGTAGTGGGGGACGTCGTCCGGCGACCCGTACATCACGTGGCTCGGGCCGTCGTCGCGCTCGATCGTGACCGGCCCTATCCCTGCCGGAGGTCCGGCGACGGCGTCGAGCGTGAGGTTCACGTACCTGCCGTCACAGACGTTCGCGTTCCAACCCTCCAGCGTGCTGCACCCTGCGCCGCCCAGGAAGGGGCTGTTCACCGTCACCCAGCGCCCTGCGCTGCCGGTGACGCTGCCGTCGAGGTCGCGGAACACGGCGCTGCGGTAGCCGTCCTCTCCGCTTAGGTCGGGGGCGGAGTCCCGGCTGTGCAGGTACACGCGGTTCGTGCCGGGAGCGAACGTCAGGCCGCTCGCGTAGTTGTCCGCCGCCGTCGCGAACGACGTGAAGTCCAGGTAGCTGAGCGCGGCGGCCTGACGCGTCCCGTTCGGTTCGTAGCCGGCGAAGCGGCTGTCCTTCACGTGCACTGTGCC
>CAZMFX010000006.1:29059-39024 GCA_964565625.1 uncultured bacterium | reverse complement strand
ACACGCCTTGGCTTGCGGCTCGACTTTGGTATGCCGGCGAAAGTCTTGGCGACCGCCTTCGTTTTGCTTGCTGCGAGCTTTGCGGTGGCAGGAGAACTGGCCGTCCTCCACAGCGTTCTCGCCGAGATACCAGATGCTCCCACGGCGCCGGTGCCGTGCGAGGGCGCCGCCGACCTCTTGTGCGCACCAGGGACTACCGGGTCCGCACCCGTTACTGAAGAGCCCCGGGCGTTACGCATCGGCATCGAGACGACGCCCTGCTACCTGGGATGCGCAGCCTTCACTGCGATCTTCTCCTCTGACGGCTCGTTCACATACGTCGGTGAGATGAACGTTGAGCACATGGGAGAGCACTCCGGCCACGTCGACGTTGCCGCGCTGCACCAGGTGATGAGGCTGGCGGAGCAGGTCGGGTTCGAACGGTTGGACGACACGTACGCCACGCCGTACTGGGACAACCCCAGCTCCTACGTGATGGTCGAGTGGCCGGACGAAACCAAGGTGGTCCGCGCGGACGGCGGCGCGGAGCCGGCTACCTTCTGGGCGATAAGGGAGCTTCTCATCGGGCTTCTCGAAGATGCCGAGTGGAACGTCCCGTAGCGATGCGAGGCGGGACCGGCAGGTTCAGCGGCCGATCATGTACTGCGGGAGCAGGAGGATCTCGTCGTATCCGTACGGCTGAGGCTCGCCGGCGAGCCGTGCTGCCGGCGGCGGGAACGGGTAAGGGTCCGCCTTCGCGAGATCCACCGAGTAGCCGAGGTCCTCCAGCGCGCCGACGGTGAGGACCGAGAGCGGCTCTTCGGAGTCGATGTCGAGGAAGCCCGTCATGAGCTCGTTGCCGAAGTGCTCCTCGTCCCAGTGGCCACACTTCGTGCCGGGACCGTGCTCGTCCTCCACGGGAGCGGCTTCCGTTCCGCCGAGTGTCACGTACTGTGCGTTCCCTTCAGTGCCGGTGTATGTGGGCTTGGTCGTGAAGCTCGACGGTTCGCTGCACGCTCCCTCCGGCTCGAACGCCAGAAGGTCGTTGGCGTCCCACAAGGTTCCGAGGCCGAGCACATGGCCCATCTCGTGGAGGATCGTCGACTGCAGGCTTCCCTTCGACTCCAGGTTGTCGAGGTCGGCGACGTCGAACTCCATGTACCCGTATAGAGGCAACGGGAACAGGTCGCCGTTGCTGCCCGTGCCGCGGATCAGGCAGGGCCCCGCTCTTCCGAGGACCTTGCCTGGGCCGTCAATGACGACGCCAGCGGCGCTGACCACGAGGTCGTCTATCGTGCCGCTGAACGCTGGCTCTCCAACGCACGAATACCCTGGGGGCAGGTCGTCAGCCTGAACGCCCACCAGGTCGCCGACGATCACCTCCGACCACCTGTCGGCTGCGGCCTGGAAGGCATCCACCTGAGTGCTGCTCATCATGTCGTTCGCGAACACGACTACGATGTCGAACTTCGTCGGGTCGTCGTCGTGAACGGTAGGGAAGACCTTGGCCGTCGAGCTGCCGTTGGCGTTCGTTGCCGTCAGTTCCACGGTCCTCGGGCCTTCGCTCGTGTACGCGTGGGTCCGGGCGCCGACCGATTCCGACGCGCAGTCGACCGCCTCCAGCGTGCCGTCGCCCCAGTCGATGGAGCACGTCACATCTTCGACGCTCGTCACGGACCAAGAAGCGGAGACCTCCTGGCCCGTTGCCACGATGCTGGCGCTCAAGGCGAAGAGCTCGATCCCTGGAGCTTCGCCTCCCGAAACGTCAGGTGGCGGGGGCTTCACCTCTCCGCACGCCGCCAGCACCAGCGCGAGCATGGTCGACAGGAGTGGAATCGCGCGCCGGTTCACTGCCACCCGCCCTCCGTCTCGTCCGGGTTCACCGTCTCCATGTGACGAGACCTGACGAGTCTAGTGGTGGGATAGGCCAGGCGGCGAGGAGAACCTGACGCGGTTCCAGGCTAGCTATCACTCTCTCCGCTCTCGGGCAGCGCGCCCGTCCCGCGCCCGGCCCCCCATCCCCTGAAGGGGCTGCTACGCGGCAGGCGCCACCATGCCGGCGTGAAGACGACGAACACGGTGACGACCTCGAGCCGGCCCGCGAACATAACGAACGAGAGGATCAGCTGCCCGGCCGGGTGCATCTGTGCGTACGAGTCGTACGGTCCGACCGCGCCCAGACCGGGACCCACGTTGCCGATGCAGGCGATGGAGCTGGTCAGCGCCTCCACGAACGGTGTGCCAAGCATCACCAGCGCGACGGTGGAGAAGGCGAAGAGCGAGGTGTAGAGCGTGATGAACGCCGCGACGGCCCTCAGGACCTCCTCCGGGACGATGGCGCGGCCGACGCGCACCGGCAGCACGGCGCGGGGGTGCAGCACCCGCCGGACCTCCCTCACCGTGTTCTTCGCGATGATCAGCCAGCGCATGACCTTGACGCCACCGCTCGCCGAGCCCGCGCTGCCGCCGACGAGCATCAGCATCAGCAGCACGGCCTGCGCCGGCTCGCCCCACGTCACGTAATCGCTTGTCGCGTAGCCTGTCGTCGTCATGACGCTTACCGCCTGGAACACGGCCTTGCGCACGGTCCCCGTCTGACCTTCGTCCCAGATGACGAAGATCAGCGCCAGGCTGGCGGCGGCCATCACCGCCAGGTACACGCGCACCTCCGTGTCGCGCAGGGGAAGCAGGAACCTGCCGGTGATGGTGCGCCATAGCAGCGGGAGGCTGAGGCCTGCCACCACCATGAACACGATGGCTATCCACTCGACACCCGGGTCGTTGTAGCGCGTGAGGCCATCGCCGTGCATCGCGAAGCCGCCGGCTGAGACCGTCGAGAAGGCGTGACCTAGCGCCTCGGAGAAGGGCATGCCACGCAGCGCGAAGGAGGCCGTGCACAGCACTGTAAGGCCGCTGTAGACGGCAAGGACCGCAACGGCCGTGAAGCGCAGGCGCGGCGTTATGCGCTCGTCCGTGACGCCGGGCAGCTCCGTGAAGAACATCTGACGGCCGGCGATCGAGAGCTGTGGGAACACCGCGACGAAGAGCACGATGATCCCGATGCCGCCGAACCACTGCGTGACGGCGCGCCAGAGCAGCAGCGACCGTGGCATCGTCTCGAAGAACTCGATGACCGTTGCCCCCGTCGCCGTGAAGCCGCTCGTGGACTCGAAGACCGCCTGCGTGAAGGGAAGGTGCGCCGTCACCATGTACGGCAACGCCCCGATTATCGGCACGAGGAACCACGTGAGCAGCACCGTTGCGATCGCCTCGCGACGGCCGGGGTCCACGTCAGAACGGCCGTAGACGCGCAGGACCAGGCCGAGCGGCAGGCAGACGGCAAGGTACGCGAGGAACCCGCTCACCGGCTCCGCGACTATGGCTGCGTACAGCGCGAAGACGCCGGCCACGCCGCCGAGGAACATCAGGACGCTGCCGAGCACGAAGGGAGCGAAGCGTCCCCTGCCGTTCACGTCGTTGGCGCCCCCGACCTGGCTGCCTCGCGCCGCTCCTCCAGCCACGCCTCGACCTTCTCGACGTTGTCGCGCACGGTGACGACGAGCAGGTGGTCGCCCGGCTTCAACACCGTGTTGCCCCGGGGGATCATCACGTTGGTGTCGCGTTCGATGGCGCCGATCAGGATGTCGTCAGCGGTCTCGAGCTCCATGAGGGGTCCGGAATCGGCGTCTTCCGGGTAGTGGACCTCCATGATCTCCGCGCGGTCGTCGATGCTGGCTATGTGGTCGACCTGGTCGACCTTCAGCCAGTTGAGGACCTCCTGCACCGCAGCGGCCCTCGGCGTGAGAGGCGCGTCGATGCCGACACGGCTGAAGAGGCGGCGGTTGCGCGCCCTGCCGACGCGGGTAACGACCTTGGGTATGCCCAGCTGCTTGGCGAGCAGGGAGACGAGGAGGTTACTGCCGTCGTCGTCCGTCACTGCGACCATCACGTCCGCGTCGCCTACGCGCTCCTGCTGCAGGAGCTCCAGGTCGGTGCCGTCGCCCTTGAGCACGAGTGCGTGCGGCAGCCACTGCGCGAGCTTCTGGCAGCGCTCCTCGTTCGCCTCGACGATCGTTATGTTGGCGCGGTCGTACGCCAGCGCCTCCGCGACCATGAAACCTACGTTGCCGCCGCCGACTATGGCGACGTTCAGCGAGCGCCGTCTGGGCGCGAAGCGCCTCCGCACCTCGCGCATCTCGTTCGTGCCCCCCATGAAGACGACCCTGTCGCCTACGGCGAGCACCGTGCCGCCCGATGGTATCTCGAAGTCTTCTCCCCTTATGCGCCCAACCAGAAGGACGCCGTCCGGCAGCTTCAGCTCGACCAGCGGGGTGTCGAGGAACGGGTCGCCGGGCTCCATGAGGTACTCGAGCATCGTCACGCGGCCGCGCCAGAAGCGCGCGCTGTCAACCGCTCGCGGCACCCGCACTATGTCCGCGATCTGGTGGGCGAGTATCCGCTGTGGCCAGAGGACCCTGTCGATGAGGAGGCCGACCGACTGGAATGCCCCCTTGTTCTTGAACGCGTCTATGTAGCGCTGGCGCGTGACGAACGCAAGAGTGTCCTTGGCGCCAAGCCCCTTGGCCGCGAGGCATGCGAGCACGTTCACGTCGTCGTTCGAGGTGCATGCGATGAAGGCGTCAGCGCTCTCGGCGCGGGCCGCCTTGAGATCGTCCGGGTCGGTGCCGGAGCCGCGCAGGAACCTCACGTCGAGGGCCTCGAACGCCTGCTCCTTCTCCTGCTCGACGTCGATGACCGTGACGTCGTGGTCCTCGTGTAGCTCGGCGGCTATGAGGGTCCCGATCTCACCGCCACCGACGATGACGACGTTCATGAAGGGGCCATGTTAGCGCCGCCTGAGCCGGTCGGCTACCCTGGCGCGTTCATCGTCTCTCAGTGTCTGCAGCGCGATCCCGACGACGAGCAGGTAGCCGCCGAGCAGCCACGGGGTCAGGTGGCCGTAGCGGACCCACGGCGTCACAGAGTCCAGGAGCCCGAAGGGGGCGGTGAGCGTGCCGCGCACACCCCGTTCGAGGCGGGCGACGGTCCGGCCCAGCGGGTCGACGGACGCCGTGACGCCGTCGTTGCCCGCCCTCACCAGCCAGCGCCGCGTCTCGACGGCTCGCAGCCTGCCCATGTCGAAGTGCTGCTCGGCGCCCGAGCCGCGGGCGAACCACGCGTCGTTGGTGCCGAGCACGAGCAGGCGGGCCCCCTGCGCCACCTGCGCGCGCTGCACCTGAGGGAAGACCGACTCGTAGCAGACGAACGCTGCCACCGGCCCCAGCGCGGTCGGCAGGGGCGCGGGCGGAGGCCCGGCGGACGTGCTCCCGAGGGGCGGAAGTCCCATGAGGCCGAAGATGCCGTTGTAGAGCCACGAAAGAGACTCGTGGAAGGGCCAGCGCTCACCGAACGGGACGAGGTAGTGCTTGTCGTAGCGACCAAGGAGCGTGCCGTCCTCCAGTGAGTAGAGGCTGTTGTACGAGCGCGTACTCTCGTACGCCCTACCGCCGACAATGAACGAGGCTCCGGGGGCCGTAGAAGTTATCTCATCGTAGAGAGGGCTGGCGCCCGCCCCGTCCATCGCGTAACCCAGCACCGCGCCCTCAGGCCACACGACGAGGTCGTACGGCGGGGCGCCGTTCGCCCTGGCGTCAGCGACAGCACCCCTGGTCAGTTCGAGGTGCGTCCGTAGGTCCAGAGCCGCCCCCTGCGCGCGGCCGAACGCGTCAACGTCACCTTGGACGAGCAGGGCCAACCTCGTCGGCGCTTCCAGCTCGCGCTCTGCCGCGGCCCCGACGGCGCCACCCCTCTCCCAAGCCACAGCCAGCACTAGCAGAGCAGCGGCCGGAGCCAGCAGGAGGCGCGCCGTAGGGGGACCGGACCCCGAGCGGGGCGAGACCAACGGCAACGCCAACACCGCCGCCAGTACCGTCGTGACGAGGCTCAGGCCGTAGACCCCAAACAGGCTCGCCAGTTGCGCGACGGGGCTGTCAAGCCATGCGTACCCCAGCACGCCCCAGGGGAACGCGAAGTAACCCTGGGTTCTCGCCCACTCGACCGCCACCCACAGGACCGGAAGCAGCAGCAGCGTGCGGCGCCCTCCACCGCCTGCGACGAGCCACGAAGCGAGGGTCGTCAGCCCCCAGATGGCGGCAAGCGCCAGTACTAGGAGCGGGTAGAGGGCCCAGAAGGCCGGGCCGAGCAGGTCGCCGAGCGATGTGGGAAGCCAGGCGAGGTAGATGGCGAAGAAGGGAAGCCCGAACCAGAAACCGAGAGAGAACGAGCGCCCCCGAGACCGCGCGTTCGCCGTCGCGGCGAAGAGCCCGGCGAGGAGCAGGGAGAGAGGCCACCAGCCCAGCGGGGGCAGCGCGAGCGTCGCCAGGGCGCCGCAAGCGGCGACAATCACGTACGGTGTCGCGGCACGGCGCCGCCCCAGTGACGCCACCGCGGCTGTCCTCAGCTTCCCGCGCCGGAGAGGATGGCGGCGAGCAGGGCGACGTGCCCTAGCGTCCTGTCGACGTGCACGTGCTCGTCGCGCGCGTGAGGCCCGCCGCCGACGGAGCCGAGGCCGTCGAGGGTCGGCACGCCCAGCGCGGAGGTGAAGTTCCCGTCGGAGCCGCCACCTACGACCGCGCCCGTCAGCTCCATCCCGATCGCCTCGGCAGCCGCCTCAGCTTCCTCGAAGAGTGCGCGGTTCGCGGGTGTCGTCTCCAGGGGTGGGCGGTTGAGGCCACCTCTCGTCTCCATCCTCACGCGACGGTCGCGCGGCTCGTAGCTGCGCACAGCGTCGTCGACGCGCTGCGCCTCCGCGGCCTCGAGGACGCGGAGGTCGACGTAGCATTCGGCCCTCTCCGCGATCACGTTCGTCGCGAACCCGCCGCTGGCCGTAGTCAGGTTGACCGTGGTCCCCGCCACCTCGTCTGCAAGGTCCTCGACGAAGAGCAGGAAGTGCGCCATCTCGCGCAGGGCGCTCGCGCCGCCTGCCGGGTCGTTACCGGCGTGCGCGCTCCTGCCCATGAAGGTCACAGCGTATCCGCCTACACCCTTGCGACCGATCTTGAGCGCGCCGTCGTCGCGAGCCGGTTCCAGCACGAGGACGCGGTCGTGACGCCGGGCGAGCTCCTCTATGAGCGCTCGGGACTCCCCGCTGCCAACCTCCTCGTCCGAGGTGACGAGCAGCGTCACTGGGCCGCTCGGCTCCTGGCCTCGCGCCCGGATGAGGTCGATGGCGTGGATCGCGGTGGCGATACCTGCCTTCATGTCGAGGGTGCCCGGCCCCCAGAACCTCTCGCCGTCGTCGCGGACCGGCATCTTGTCCAGGGTGCCGAGCGGCCACACGGTGTCCATGTGGGTGAGAAGGAGCGTGCTCGCGCCGTCGCCGCCGCTCATCGTCGCCTCGAGCACGTCCCCGACGCTCTCGCGCGCGTGACGCTCGACGGCCCAACCGCGCCCCTTCAGCTCGCTCTCGAGGTGCTTCCCGAGGGCGTCGACAGCGGGTTTCTCGTGCGTGGGGCTCTCGAGCAGCACGAGACCCTCGAGGGTGGCGAGGTACGCGGCGCGTTCGCTCAGGGCGACACCGATGTAGTCGCGAGAGTCCATGCCGGCCATGCTAACGCCGGCGGATCAGTGCGCGGACGCGGGTCAACCGTCCTCTTCCAGCGCGAGATGCTCGCGCCAGAGCTCCTCTGCCATTAGCCGTACGTGCGGCTCGTGTGTCGTGCGTGCGTACGAGTAGCCGGTCCTCAGGTCGCTGTCCGCCTTCCTGCGGTCCACGGCTCGACCTATGACGTAGCGCGAGAGGTAGACCTGGGCAAGCAGGACGTCGCGCATGCGCTGCGGCTTGACGGCGTGGAGGTCCTTGAGGGCGTCCCTGTACGCCTGCATGGCCCCACGGACGTCGCCTCTCTCTGCCAGGGTCTTGCCGTGCCGGTAATGCTTGGCGGCGTCGTACAGCAGTTCGCGCATGTCCAGGGATGATAGCGCGGCAAAGCGCACGCGTCCTGCGCGGGCGGCAGCGCCCGCCTCGCCCTAGGCGACGACCTCGAGCCTGTCGCGGCCTGCGGCCTTGGCGCGCCGGAGCGCGATGTCAGCTCCGTCTATCCAGCCCTCGAGCTCGCCTAGGCTCGGAGGTGTCTCTCCTCCCGCCAGTCCGGCCGAGAAGGTGAGGACCCACTCTATGGGCGGGACCTTCTTCTCGCGCAGCTCGCTACGCACGCGCCTCACGACGTCGGCCGCCACCTCTGGCGTGGCGTCGTACAGGACTATCACGAACTCCTCGCCACCCCACCTGATCGCGAGGTCGTCGGGCCTCAGGTTCCGCTGCAGGACACGGGCCAACGCCTTCAGGGCTTCGTCGCCGGCCGCGTGGCCGTAGAAGTCGTTGACCCGCTTGAAGTGGTCGATGTCGAACATGACGACGGTCATCCTGACCGAGTCGGCACGCGCTCTGCCGACGAGCCGTCCGGCTCTCACCGCGAACCCGCGACGGTTGAGGATCCCGGTCAAGGGGTCGGTGAGCGCCTGGTCAACCCACTCCGCAGCCAGCTGCGACTGCCTCAGACGACCGGCGAGGAACGGGGACACGGCGTCCAGGACGTCGAGTTGTTGGGGTTGACCGTCGAAGTGAAGCCGACCGACCTCCGTGCCGCCCGCGACCAGCGGGAAGGCGTACGAACCGGTCTCTCCCACGACCAGGTCCTCCTTCTCGTGAAGCACGAGGCCACGGAGCGTCGGGATGCGCTCCCTAACGGCCCTGACGAAGCGCGCCAGGTTCGTCGCCCTGTCGGCCGAGTCCGGGTCGATCGTCCCGAGGTCGGTGACGAGGTTGCTCCAGGCGCGCAGCTCCCTGTCTGTCCTCGTCCACCTGACCCTCTGCGAGTAGACGATCACGAGCAGGACGACGAGCTGGCAGTATCCGAGCAGCAGCAGTACGCCGATGGACCGCGCCTCGAGCGGTTCGCCTATCAGCAGCACGGCATGGAGGATGGCGCCGACCACGACCTGCAACGCGATCACCGCGCTGGATGCGACGAAGAGCTGGGCGGGCTCACCACCCAGCTCGAGGCGTGCCCCGACAGCAAGAGCAGCGTAGGCGACGATCCACACGAGCGTCGCACCCGCGTCGAGCCCGGACGTCTCGTACAGCCATGCGAAGGCGCTCGACCCTATGGCCCTTATGAAGAACGCGAGGACGATGAGGACCCTGCCCTCCGAAGCGCGGCCGCGCAGGGCGGGTTCCAACGCCGGCAGGGCGATGATGAGCATCAGCGCGTCTATGTAAGGGAACTGGAGCTCGAGGGAGGCGGCGGACTGGACTCCGAGCATCCAGACGACTATCGCGATCGCCGGAAGCATCAGCAGCCACAGACCCGTCCGCACGCGCCTGCCCCGCATGAGGAGCAGGGCTGCGCTCCAGAGCACGACGCCGGAGAAGTAGAGGACGTCCGTCAGGAGGGTGGCCATCTCCATGCCGCCGTAACGCTTGAAGGCCCACGCGACCTCTTCCAGCATCCAGGCGATCGACCCCATGAGGGCGAAGCGCCACGCCCAACCGCGGGGGCGAGACGCCGCGATGGCGAAGACGACGGTGGCGGCAGCCAGGGGAAGGCCAACGACGGTGACGGCCCCTGCGAAGGTAGCGACGATCGCGGCCAGCCCGCCCGCGACGACGACGAGGAACGACCATGACCTCAACTGCCTGCATCCTCCAGGCCGAACGGTGTCTTCAGGCCGGCAGCTGCGGCTTCGCGCGCGGCCTGCGGTGCGTAGGAGAGCGCCATGACTCCCCTATAGCTTCTCATGGCGTCATCACGCTTCGCTGCGAGGTCTCGCAACTGTCCGAGGCGGGCGAGCGCGAAGCCGGGCAGGAAGTACGGTTCCTGGAAGTCGCCGGAGACGAGCTCCTCCAGGCGCTCGAGCGCTTCGGCCGGGTGCCCGTTCTCGAGGAGGATGTTCGCTTCGTGATAGCGGGCCTCCGGCGCCTCGAT
>CAZMFX010000006.1:0-28959 GCA_964565625.1 uncultured bacterium | reverse complement strand
GAACGCAAGGCGGCGAGAGACCGGCTGGCGATCAGGGCCGCGCGCTGCTCGCGCCACTCGTCCCCCGGGCCGGCGCCGAGCTCCTCCGTCTGGACCTTCTGTTGCCTCTCGATCGCGGGGAGCAGGTCTGATATCACGCCAGAGAGGTCGAGCGGGCTGGATAGCAGCTCCTTTATGGGGCCCAGAGCGGCCTCCACGCGGCGCAACCTCTTGGCTCCGTCCTCGTACATCTCCAGGTAACGCTTCAGGTCCTCCGCTGCGCCACCCAGCCCCGGGTCCTGCGGGTCGTCAGGCGCCAGCCCCACCTCGACGACAGGAACGCCCTCCCGCAGCGCCCATGGGACGATCGTGTGGGGTAGCGGCAGCTCCGGCGTGTCCTGCCAGATGGGGTCCGACAGCGCGCCGGGGGCTAGCGGGGTCAGAGCGATCACGTCGGGCGCGAAGGCCGCGACGGAGTCCCTGACGTGCACGACGTTGTACCTGGGCCAACGCGTGTGGAACGGCCCGGCGATGGGGAAGAGAGCGATGTATGCCGAAAGGCCCATCCGCCACATGGTAAGCAACGGGGTAATCTGACAGCCGCGCTCCCAGGGGCGCGAGGAGGCCGTCTCGGATGTACCGAACCGAAAGGCAACCGGCGTGGCAACGCGACATCACATGGGTCAGTGGAGTTCTGCTGGCGCTGACGGTGATGGTCGGGATAGTCCTGTTCACGCAGGCCCAGTTGGCCGCGCCAGAGCGTGGCCAGGCGGTGATCCGCAGCGTCTTGGAGATGACCCTGCAGCCAGCGGGCGCCGCGGCCGAGGTGGGGTTCCGGTCAGGCACCACTTACCAGGCAGGCGACGCGCTCCCGCTGCTTCCCGGGGTCGACGTGTTCGCAGACGCCACAGAGGTCCCGACCTTCACGGCGGAAGAGGGCATCAGTCGCATAGCGGGCGTGCTGGCAGGCAGGCTCGCATCCGGTGGGACGCAGGCGATGCTCCAAGGCGTAACCGACCCGCAGCTGTCCGCGCAGCTCACGGCGGCGGCGGATGGCCCCATAGATGCGCTCGTCAGGGCCTCGCTCGAGGCCGAGCTGCTGCCCTCCGGCCTCGATGACGGCTCGCGCCTCGCCGACTGGCCGGCGCAGGCGGCCGCGAACCCGGGTGAGCTGGTGCAGCCGGTCGTCGGCGTGTTCGTATACGAGTCGCCGAACAGGCTGCGCACCATGTCTGACAGGCAGATCGGCGTATCGGTGGTCGGGCAGCTCGCAGATCTCGTCCTGACCGAGGGTCGCGACGCCGCCGCCGCCGTGATAACGAACTCGAACCTCTCCGCCCGCCTCGCGGAGGGCGTGACGACGGCCACCGCACGGGTCCACGAGCTGCTCGAGTCGCTGCTCCTGGGCCGGAGGGCCGAGATACAGGCGCGCCTAGACGAGGCCGCTCAGGTCCTCGCCGGCCAGTCCGAGCAGGCTGAGGGATCGCTGCGGGGGCTGCTGCCAGCGTCTCAGCTCGCGGGGCTAAGCGACGAAGAGGCCAACTCCGCCGTGATGGACGCCCTGGCCGAGCGGGCATACCAGGGCGGCGCGTCGCTCGCGGCCGCGCAGCTGACCCGGCCGGAGCAGGCGGAGCGCGTGCGTGGGGTCGCCCCCGTCATCGACGCCTTCAGCGCGGACGCCAGGGCGCGGTACACGCGCTGGACCGCTTTCGCCGGCGTCGTCGCCGTGGTGCTGCTCGTCCTGCTCGTCGGTTTCTCGCGGGGGCTTTGGCGCCTCGGCAACGTAGGCCTCGCCGTGCTGTTCGGCGCTGCTCTCGGCGCCTTCGTCTTCGACAGGCTGCACAGGTTCGCGCCGTCCGATGCGCCACTCCCGGCGGGCGCCCAGGTGCAGGGGCTCTTCGCCTCGCTGTGGGACGGCATGCGGCACGCGGTAGCGGTCGCGCCGGACGCGCTCGTCGAGCTGCCGTGGCGCAACCACATGATCGCGCTGCTCATCGGAGCGTCGCTCGTGGTGCTCGCGCTGGTGTTCTCTGTCCTGCGAGGCGTGAGGCCCCGCAGGCGCTCGTTCCTGTAGCTCAGCGCGCCGGAGCCGTCACCGCCTCGAACGGGATGCCGTTGGCGAACGTCGCCAGGGGGCTGTCTGGTGCGGCCAGCCCCAACACGTCCTCGTAAGGCAGGGTGACCCGGAACGTGCCCTGCACGTAGGGGCCCATCAGGTAGGGGGAGAAGTGGAACGTCACGCCCTGCGCCGTGAGCGTGAACACGGCCAGGTCGTCCTCGTTGAGCCGCGTCACCTGCCCGTCGACGACCCAGGTGGCCTGTTGGCTGCGGAGGCCGTCGAGCACGAGGTCGGAGAGGCGGGGAAGCCAGCGCGACCGCCCGCCGAAAAGGTCGGCGAGCTCGAGCTTCGCCACCCCCGACCGTCCGGCCTGCAGCAGGTACGAGTGGTGGAACGAGTTCGGATGCGCGCCACCCGTGTACGTATCTACCGTCGACAGGACGCTTATCAGGTCTCCGGCCGCTCCCGCCACCTGGAGGCGCTCCTCGCGGTACCAGCCCCATCCGAGCACGCCATCGCCCTGGACCGAACGCCCTTCCGTGATGAACGCACGCCAGGCCGGCATGGCGTCGCGCTCGAACCACCGGTTGAGCTCTGGCCGTGCCATGAAGTACGGGAGCACGACGGCTGACGAGATCCGCCCCTGCTCGAAGCTCCACGTGGCCGAGAAGGCGACCCTGTCGACGGCGAGATCCATCGGCTCTCCGGTCGACCAGCGGAACGTACCCTTCAGGTGCCTGCCCTCGTCCGCGAAGTCGACGTCGCGCGTCGCTGCGAGGACGGCGACGGTCTCACGCAACGGCTGCTGGGCGTCTGAGGAAGGCGTCGTCATGGAGAGATGGGCGAGCTCAGCCGCCCACCACGGGTCCTCACCTGGCTGAAGCTCCGAGAGCGCGAGCCTGAGATCGACGCCGTCCTTGAGCCGGCCGGGGCCGAGCAGGTCGAGCCCACGCGCCGGCAGCTGGACGCGGCCGAACGCGAAGCCGTCGTCGTAAAGCGTGAGGTGGACCTGTACCGGCTCCGTGCCCTCCTCGGCGGCGCTCAGCGTTCCCGAGTACCAGACGGGCCCAGGCGGGCGATCGGCAGTCGACTGCGCTGCGGCGCCCTCTGCCAGCAGCGCCACGACGAAGAGGACGAGAAGCGTTCTCGCCAAGACGGTCGTCGGTGCGACGTGTCTCATGGGCTTAGGTTAGCCGGGAGGCGGCGCTGCACGGTGCTACTCTTGCGAACATGTCGCGACTGGAACGGCGTGTGACGGTTGTCGGGGCCGGTATGGCGGGCAGCGAGGCCGCGCTGGTCGCCGCCAGCATGGGCGTGGACGTGGAGCTTCACGAGATGCGCCCCAAGAAGCTCACGCCTGCCCACGTGACCGGCGACTTCGCCGAGATGGTGTGCTCCAACAGCTTCGGCGGTGAGGGCAGGAGCAACGCCAAGGGGTTGTTGCAGGCCGAGATGACCCTCGCAGGCGGCGCCGTCATGAGGTCGGCGCTGTCGCACCGGGTTCCGGCGGGCGGAGCTCTCGCCGTCGACAGGGAGGCGTTCAGCAGGGCGGTGACCGCCATGGTCAGGGATGAGCCCCGCATCACCGTGAAGGACGAAGAGGTTACCCGGGTGCCGGAAGGCATCGCGGTCGTCGCGACGGGCCCCCTCACGAGCGACGCGTTGGCAGGGTCGCTGCAAGATGTCGTCGGCGACTCGTTCCTCGGCTTCTACGACGCGGCCGCACCGATAGTCACCTTCGACTCGATCGACATGGACGTCGCCTACAGGGCCGGTCGCTACGGACAGGACGCCGACTACATCAACCTGCCGTTCGACGAGGAGCAGTACGACCGCTTCTTCTCGGCTTTGGAGAGCGCGCGCAGCCACACCCCCCACGACTGGGAGAACCTCGAGTTCTTCGAGGGTTGCATGCCGATAGAGGAGCTGGCGCGGCGGGGTCGCGACACGCCCCGCTTCGGGCCCATGAAGCCCGTCGGTCTCGAGGACCCGCGTACCGGGAGGCGGCCGTACGCTGTCGTGCAGTTGAGGCAGGAGGACGCCGCAGGCCGCATGTGGTCCCTCGTCGGCTTCCAGACGGGCCTCAAGTGGGGGGACCAGAAGGACGTAGTCAGGTTGATCCCTGGCCTCGAGAACGCCGAGGTGGTGCGCTACGGCGTCATGCACAGGAACACCTACCTGAACGCTCCCGCCCTGCTCACGCCCTCCCTGTCCTTCCGCGGCGCCCCGCGCCTGTTCACGGCCGGCGTGCTCGCCGGCACCGAGGGTTACCTGGAGTCGTCCGCCACGGGCTGGCTGGCAGGCCTGAACGCCGCCAGGACGGCGTTCGGGCTCGAGCCGGTGGTGCCGCCCGAGGAGAGCATGCTCGGTGGTCTCGTCAGGTACCTGGCGTCCGCGAACCCGGACGGCTTCCAACCCATGAACGCCAACTGGGGCCTTGTTCCGGACGTGCCGAAGCGCAAGGGCTCATCGCGCAAGGACAGGCGGGAGCAGATGTTCGACGTCGGCCTGGCGGCCTTCCGCGCCTGGCTTGCAGAGGTGATGCCGGCGCCCGTACCAAACGACAAGGCGGGGGAGCTGGTCGGATCGTGAACCCTGCCACTGTCGATCTCCGCAGCGACACTGTCACGAAGCCGACGGCCAAGATGCGCCGCGCGATGGCCGATGCCGAGGTCGGTGACGACGTATACGGCGAGGACCCTACGGTCAACCGGCTAGAGGCGACCATCGCGGAGATGGCGGGTTTCGAGGCCGGGCTGTTCGTGCCGTCCGGGACCATGGGCAACCAGGTGGCGCTGGCCGTGCATACGCGGCGCGGCCACGAGGTCGTTGTCCCTGAAGGCGCCCACGTATACGAGTACGAGCCCGGCTCGATGGCGGTCATATCCGGCGCCGTGCCGAGGTTCGTCAGGGCGCCGCGCGGCCTGCCCAAAGCCGCGGACGTGGCGGCCGTCATACGCGGCCCGGGTCACCAGGCGCCGACAGGTCTCGTGGTGCTCGAGAACACCCACAACACGGCCGGTGGCACGGTCCTGCCGCTCGACGCAGTGGCCGAGATCCAGAGCGTGGCACGTGAACGCGGCCTGCCTGTTCACCTCGACGGTGCCAGGGCCTTCAACGCCGCCGTCGCGCTTGGCGTCGAGATCGCTGCCGTGTGTTCCGGGTTCGACACGGCGTCGCTGTGCCTCAGCAAGGGCTTGGGTGCGCCCGTAGGAACCGTCCTCGTCGGCTCGGGCGAGCACGTGAGGGAGGCACACAGGTACCGCAAGCTCCTCGGCGGAGGGATGCGACAGGCAGGCGTCCTGGCTGCGGCCTGCCTCGTGGCGTTGCACGATGGCCCCGCCATGCTGGCCGGGGACCACGCGCGCGCCAGGCGCCTCGCCGACGGCCTGACCCAACTGCCAGGCGTCAGGGTCGACACTGCGACCGTCCAGACGAACATCGTCTTCTTCGACGTGGAGGGCTACTCGGCTGCCGCCCTCGCCTCGGCTTGTGCCCGCGACGGCGTGCTGTTCAACGCCATGGGCCAGACGCGCGCCCGGTTGGTGACGCATCACCAGGTGAGCGACGATCAGGTCGAGAGGGCTCTCGCCGTGCTCACGGCTGCCGCCGGCGCCCTTGCGGCGACCGCGGCGGCCTGACGACGGCCCTTCCTGTGACCTCGGGCGCCAGACGCGCATACCTGCTGGCTCATCCCGCCGGCCACTCGTTGAGCCCCGTCATGCACGCTGCAGCCTTGAGCGCGATGGGGCTCGACGCGACGTACGAGGCGCTCGACGTTCCGCCCGAGGGCCTCGCGCCCGCGATCCAGAGGTTCAGGGCCGACCCGGCGTTCCTCGGCGCGAACGTCACGACGCCCCATAAGCTCGGCGTCATCCCCCTGCTGGACGACATGACACCTGCGGCTCAGGCGGTCGGCGCGGTCAACACGATAGTTCCCCGCCAAGGCGCGCTGCTGGGTGACAACACAGACGTCGCGGGCTTCCTGCGTGCCCTCGAGGAGCGCGGGCAGGAGCCCGGCGCCGTCGCGCTCGTCATCGGCGCCGGCGGCGCGGCGAGGGCCGCGATCCACGCCCTGCACGGCCTCGGCTGCCTCGTGATGGTCGCGGCCCGCGACCGAGCCGCCGCAGCCACGCTGGCACGTGCCTTCACGGGCAACGGACCCAGCGTCGTCCCGCTGGCGCCGGGTGACCTCCTTCCCGTGCTGCCGAGCACCGAGCTGCTCGTCAACGCGACAACGGTAGGCATGGCAGGCGGCCCGGCCGAGCACGCCCTGCCCCTCGACGTCGACCTGGAGCGGTTGCCGCGAGGCGCTCTCGTCTACGACCTGGTGTACCGGCCCCGGCGCACCAAGCTGATAACGACGGCGGAGGAGTTGGGGCTCAGGACGCTCGACGGCATCGCCATGCTCGTCTGGCAGGGCGCAGAGTCCCTGAGGGCCTGGACGGGGCTCGAGCCTCCGGTGGACGTCATGCGTGAGGCGGTGGGCGGCTGAGGACCCACTCCTCACGGGGTTAGACTCCCCAATCGTGCGCATCGCCGTCATCGCCGACGTCCACGGCAATCTTCCCGCGCTGGAGGCGGTCCTGGCTGACCTGCTGCGACAGCGCGTCGACCGGTTGATAGTCAACGGCGACCTGGCCAACAGGGGGCCGGACACGCTCGCTGTCTTCGAGAGGATGCGGGAGAGCCTCGCAAAGGACGCGACCCTCGGCAACCACGACGACCTGATGCTCATGTGGTACGGGCGTCGCGGGGACCGGTCAGAGCCCTGGTTCGACGACCCGTTCTGGGGCACCGTCGGTTGGTCGGCCGAGAGGCTCGAGCCGAGAGGGTTCCTTGACGTCATAGAGGCGCTGCCCATGACCCTGACGGTCGAGCCGGAGGGGGCGCAACGGTTGCTCATCTCCCACGGGAGCCCGCGCCACTACCGCGAGGGCTACGGGACGGAGCTCTCGCCAGAGACGATCTCCGAGATAACGGAGGCGCACCCCGCCGACGTGCTCGTCGGGTCCCACACCCACAGGCCGTTCCTCACGACGTGGGGTCACTACACGGTGATGAACACCGGCGCGGTCGGGGCGCCCTTCAACGGCGATCAGAGGGCCCATTACCTGATCCTGGAGCTCGTGGACGGCATCTGGGTGCCGGAGTTCAGGCGCGTGCCGTACGACGTCGATGCCGCCCTCGAGCGCTTCGAGTCGTCAGGCCTCCTCGAGGCGGGCGGGCTCTCTGCGAGGATCTTCCGGGAAGAGACGAGGTTCGCGCGGTCGTTCCTCGTGCCGTTCCTCATGTGGTGCGAGACGGACGGTCGCGAGCGGACGGAAGCGGACTGGGGCGAGTTCCGCGAACGCTTCGCTACACGGTTCCGGCCCCCGATGCGGTTCGATGACGTCAGGGCGGCTCCTACCCCCTGACGAAGCAGGCGCCCGGCGCCCAGGTGAGCCATGACGGAAGCGAACAACCAGTACGACGGACGCGCGTCCGACCGCAGGGCGATGTGGCGCGGTATCCGGGGTCTGTGCCCCAACTGCGGCACCCCCATGTTCAAGTCCTTCTGGGGCCTCTACCGCACGTGCCGCGGCTGCGGCGTCCGCTTCGAGCGCGACACCGGCTCTTGGCTCGGCGCGATGGTTATCGCGTACGCCATCGCCATAGTCGCGATAATCATCGTCGGCGCCGTGACGATCGCGCTGTTCGGCCTCTACGGGGGGCTCGAGTGGGTGCTCATAGGCACTGGCGTCGTCGTCGTCGCACTGGCGTACCGACCCACCAAGGGGTTCTGGGTCTGGAGCATGTGGGCTGCGGGGATAGTCACGCGCGACGACGAGCACGGGCGCGACTGACGAGCAGCATGGCAGTTATCAGGGCGAACGCGGTGAGCGACAGCACCGGTATCGAGATGAAGCCGAGCCAGTTTATGTACTTGGCGCTGCAGGGCACGCCGGCCGCGCACAGCGCCGGAGCGCCGAACCCCGGGACGTTCTGGTCGAGCACGTGGTACGTGGCGACGAGGACGCCGGCTACCGAGAGCGGCAGAGAGTACGCGAAGCCGCGCTCGTCCTGCCTGTATGTGGCGACGCCGAGTATCAGCACCAGCGGGTACATGAGTATGCGCTGGTACCAGCACAGCGTGCACGGCACGAAGCCTCTTATCTCGCTGAAGTAGAGGCTTCCAAGCGTCGCTACGAGAGCCACCACCCACGCCGGGTAGAGCAGCGGCAGCCTCATTCAGGCAGCGCGTCCTCGATCGCTGAGCGTACGTTCGCGAGCGTGGCGTTGGCTACCAGCCTGCCATCGACGAACACGGACGGTGTCCCGGTCACGCCGAGGCGCCTCGCCGTCTGGACGTCATCGTCCACCAGGCCGGCTGTCTCGTTGCTCTCCACACACTGCTCGAGGGCGGCGCGGTCGAGGCCGGGCACGAACTCCTCCGCCAGCTCGTACGCGCGTTGGACGTTGCCGAGCGTGCTTTGCGCCCTCAGGAGGACGGGCTCCAGTATGCCGAAGCCGTCGCTGCCCTGCCTGTTGACGCACTCGCCGACCATCGCCAGCGTGCGCGACATCCCCTGGGGCGCGATCACGGGGAAGTTGAGGAAATAGATGGATGCCTGGCCTTCATCGACGTAGTCGCGCTTGAGCACCGAGGTGACCGTCTCGGAGAAGTTGGCGCAGTGAGGGCAAAGGAAATCGAAGAACACGGCGACCTTCACGGGTGCGGCTGGGTCGCCGACGTACGGCTGAGACGAGTAGTCGATGTCGGCGCCAGCCGCCTGTGCGCCGTTGCCGGAGAGCCGCGGTATCACTATCGCCGCGGCGAGGATCAGAACGACGACCACGACGGTCGCGATCGTGAGGAGCCTGGTCTGCTTCATGGCGGTAAGTCTACATAGGCACGGATACGATGACCGCCATGGCTGAGCGAACGCCGGAAGTCTTCGAGGCGCTCCGCGTCGACGTCGAGGGTGACGAAGTCACCCGCCGCGTCGAGCGGGTCGAGCGCGCGGTACTGCCAGACAACGACGTCGACGTCGCCGTCGCGTACTCGTCACTGAACTACAAGGACGCGCTTTCGGCCAGCGGCAACAGGGGCGTGACGAAGGAGTACCCCCATACCCCGGGCATAGACGTCGCGGGCACCGTCACGGCGTCCCGTGACGAGCGCTTCGCGCCGGGCGACGAGGTCATATGCACGGGCTTCGACCTGGGGATGGGCACCCCAGGCGGCTTCGGCGAGCACGTCAGCGTGCCGGGGGACTGGCTCGTGAGACGCCCGCCTGGGCTGGGTCGGCGGGAGGCGATGGCCTTCGGCACTGCCGGGCTCACCGCTGCGCTGGCGCTTGACAGGTTGGCTGCGGCCGGCGCCACGCCGGCCCTGGGCCCGCTCGTCGTGACGGGAGCCTCCGGTGGCGTAGGCAGCGTCGCAGTGTGGCTGGCGCGAAGGGCAGGCTACAGCGTGGTGGCGAGCACGGGAACGAGCGAGGCTGCAGACATGCTCACGAGCATCGGTGCGGACAGCGTCATCCCGCGCGACGAGCTGGCAAGGCCCGACCCGAGGCCGATGCTGCGCGGTGAGTTCGCCGGCGCCGTCGACACCGTGGGCGGCGTGACGCTCGCCAACCTGCTCAAGCGCACCGTCGTCGGCGGCGCGGTCGCGGCATGCGGGCTGGTCGGAGGCTCGGAGCTGGACATGACCGTCTTCCCCTTCATCCTGCGCGGTGTGGCGCTCATGGGTGTCGACTCGCAGCACGCTCCCGTCCAGGTCCGCGAGCGCGCCTGGCAGGTCCTCGCAGGGGCAGCGTCCGAGGCGCCGGAGAAGCTCGATGCGCTGACGACGGAGGTGGCGCTTGCCGAGTTGGAGCCGTACATAGAGGCTGTGCTCGCGGGACGAACGGTGGGGCGGATCGTCGTGCGCGTGCTCGGCGCTGAGGACGAGTAGGCGTCGCGGCCACGCCGTTCCGGCCGCGTGCAAGCGCGGGTACCGAGCCGCCTTGTGACCTCTGCTACACTCGCCTTCGGAACGTTGGAACGGCCTCGGTGCGCGTCCCTGACGGGAGCCACCGACCCCGTGCACAGTCAGCGGATCAGAAGGGAGAGCATGCATATGGCTTTCGAGCTACCCGACCTGCCCTATCCGAAGGACGCCCTCGAGCCCAACATCGACGCGAGGACGATGGAGATCCACCACGACAAGCACCATGCCGCGTACACGAACAACCTCAATGCGGCGGTGGACAAGCACCCGGAGCTCAAGGGCAAGAGCGCGGAGGACATCCTCCGAGACATCAACTCGGTTCCCGAGGAGTCCCGCACGGCCGTACGGAACAACGGGGGCGGCTACGTGAACCACAACCTCTTCTGGGAGATCATGGGCCCGAACGGCGGTGGGCAGCCCTCAGGAGAGCTGATGGACGCCATCAACAAGGCGTTCGGCTCCTTCGACGAGTTCAAGGACAAGTTCTCGAAGGAGGCGGGCGGGCGCTTCGGCTCCGGCTGGGCGTGGCTGGTGGTCGACTCCGGAGGCAACCTCAAGAGCTACTCGACCCCGAACCAGGACTCGCCTTACATGAACGGCGACACCCCGATCCTCGGGCTTGACGTGTGGGAGCACGCCTACTACCTGAACTACCAGAACAGGCGCCCGGACTACGTGAAGGCGTTCTGGAACGTCGTCGACTGGGACGCGGTAGCCAAGAAGTACGCAGCCGCCAGGTGATCACCGGGTCCGCGCAGCCCTGACCGCGGGCTGAGCGGCCGCATGTCGGGCCGGCTGCCGCCGGGCGCCCGCCCGCCGCCGGCCACATAAACCGAGTACCGCACGGCCGGAGCCCAGACGGGCTCCGGCCCTCTCTTGCACCGGGACTAACCTCGCACATGCCGCTGCCGGGCGAGAACCTCCTAACAGCACTGCTCGCCGGTTGCTGTCTCGTTGCCGGGGCGGTGGCGCTGGCGCCACGCGTGCTGGCACGGCCCACTCCGCTGGTCGTGGAGCAGCCCGCGCTGAACGTCGCCGTGCTCGGTCAGGTGGCCGAGCCCGGCCTCTACACGCTTCCCTTCGGCGCGCGGGTGTCAGACGCCGTGGCCGCCGCGCACGGCATGCTCCCAACGGCCGCGCGCGACCTGGTGCCCCTCGCCGCCCCGTTGACGGACGGGCAGACTGTGCACGTCCCGGCCGCAATGACGTCTGCCGATGACAAGCCAGGCGAACGCGTTTCGCTCAACTCCGCCACGCCCGAGCAGCTCGATGCGCTTCCCGGCGTGGGTCCTGTGCTCGCCGGTCGGATCGTGCTCAACAGGCCGTACGGCGAGCTCGAGGACGTGATGCGCGTGCCCGGCATCGGGCCAGCCACGTTCGAACGCCTCAGACCGCTCGTCGGTTTGTGACCCGGAACGCCTCCGGGGCAGGGTTCGGGTTCCTGCCGTGGTCGGTGCCGGCGGCGGTCGGCATGGCGGCAGGCGTCGCCTTCTCCTCGTTGGCCGCGAGGGGCACGGTCCTCGTCGCCGGCGTAGCGCTGCTCTCATCCGCCGCGCTCGCCCGCACGTTCGCTTGCCGGCTGCCGCGCGGTGCCTGCGGTATCGCTCCCCTCTTGCTGGCCGCCGTCGCGATCGGTGCGTGGCGGCACGAGTACTGGGAGGCTCGTCCCGACCCGGTAACCGCCGTGATCGGCGAAGAGGTCCGCTGGGAGGGCACTTACGACGGCGAGTGGTTCCGCGCCCGCGAGCCGGTCGCGGCGCGGCTGGCGCTCGTCACGGCGGCCGACGTCGAGGCCGGGTACCTGGCCCTCACGGGAACGGCCGAGCGGCCACCGGGCAAGCGCAACCCTGGCGGGTTCGACTACGCTGCGTACCTCGCGCGGCGCGGCGTCACGGCGCAGCTCTTCGTGTCTGAGGTGCTGGAGGCGCGGCCAGCTGCGGGCGTTCGTCAGCGTCTCGCGCGCGGCATCGCCGCCGGCCTGCCTCCGCCGGTCGCCGGGCTGCAGCTCGCCATGACGCTCGGGCTGCGGGACGACCTGAACCGCGCCGACCGAGACGCGTTCCGCATGTCCGGGTTGGCGCACGTTCTCGCTCTCTCCGGGCTCCACTTCGGCGTGCTGCTCGCGGCGGCCGGCAGGGTCCTGAAGCCGCTCGGTCGGCACCGGCGCCTCGCCCTCGTCGTCCTGACTGTCGGGTTCGTCGCGCTCGTTGGCCCGGCGCCAAGCGTCCTGCGTGCCGCCGCCATGGCGCTGGCCACCTTGCTCGCGCTCACGAGCGGGGTCGGCCGGCTCGAGCCGTGGCCCGTCCTCGCCCTCTCGGCTTGCATCTCGCTGCTCGTCCAGCCTCAGATGCTTTTCGACCTCTCGTTCCAGCTCTCGTACCTTGCGCTCATCGGGCTCATCGCGCTCGCCGAGCCGGTGGCGCGGCTCCTGGGAGAGAGCGGCGCGAGCATCGACCCGCTGCTGCCAGAGTCGCCTGCCACCTATCACCGGGGCGTCGGCAGGCTCGCGAGGCGCTACGCCGTACGGGCGCTCAGCGCGAGCATCGCCGCCCAACTGCCCAGCCTGTCGCTCGTGGCGGGGTCGTTCGGGGCGGTCCCGCCGCTGTCACCGCTCGTCAACCTGGTCGGCGTGCCCCTCTCCGCTCTCCTCGTGCCGCTGGGGTTCGTCGCGGGCATGCTCGGGCTCGTCTGGGAGCCGTTCGCGCTGGCGGCCAACGCTCTCGCTGCTCCCCTTGGCCGGGGTCTCATCGCGCTCGCGCAACTCGGCGCGAGACTGCCGGCGATCCACTGGCCTCAGGTCGCCTGGTTGGGGCATCTCTGCTGGGCCGCGTTCGTCGTCACGGTCGGGTTGTGGGCGCGTGGCCATCTGCGGCGCGTGCGCGCGCTCTTCGTCACGCTGTTCGCGGTCTGCGTTCCGCTGGCGGTCGGGAGCGCCGCGCCTCCGCCAGACGTCTGGTTCCTCGACGTGGGTCAGGGCGACGCCACCCTCATCCGCCTCGGCGGCTACGACGTGCTGATAGACGGCGGCGGCTCCCCGTTCTCCGACTACGACGTCGGTGGTGCTGTAGTGCTGCCCGCGCTGAGGGCGCTGGGCGTCAGGGACTTGGACCTCGTGGTGGCAACGCACCCCGACGCCGATCACGTTGAGGGCCTCATGACGGTCATGCGCGCGGTGCCGGTCGGCGCCCTCATCACCGGGCCTCCGGAGCCGGGTAACGCGCTCGACGACGCTCTGCGTGCCTTGGCGCTCGAGCTGGGGCTTCCGGTTCACGTGGCAGTGCGCGGAGAGACCGTCATCGCCGGCGCGGGCGGCGAGGCGCGGCTCGAGGTCCTGCACCCGCCGGCCGGCGCGCCGGAACGCCCGGGGAACGAGTCGTCTGTCGTCCTCCTGCTGCGCTACCGCGGGCAGCCGGCCGCGCTACTGCTTGCCGACGCGGGCGCCGTGACAGAGGAGGACCTCGCCATCGGCAGGGTCTACGCGCTGAAGGTGGGGCACCACGGCTCGAGGTTCAGCACTTCCGAGAGGCTGCTGGCGGCCACTAGGCCCGGCATCGCCGTCATATCGGTCGGCGAGAACCGCTACGGGCACCCACACGAGACGGTCCTCGCGCGCCTCCGGTCCCACGGCGTGCCGGTGCTCACGACCCTCGAGGCTGGCGCAGTGAGGCTCGCGCTGGAGGGAGCCAGGTGAGCCGATGATAGATTGTTCACAGATGCTCCTCACCGTGCGCGTCCTGTCCGAGCACGGGCCGGTGCGGGTAGAGCTCGCCAGGTGGCGGAACCGACTCGTAGTGGTCAAGAGCCTCCGCGGGTTCCACCCGGTCTTCAGCCAGCGTCTGGAGCGCGAGGCAGCGGTGCTCGGGAAGCTGCGGCACGACAACATCGTCCCGCTCCTGGGAGCGGAGGGCACCTCCCTCATATACGAGTACTGTCCCGGCGTCACCCTGGAGGAGGCGCTCGAGCACGGACCGCTGCGCCCCAGGCGGAGCCTCAAGATAGTCGCAGACGTCCTGAACGCTCTGGATTACGCCCACGGCCAGGGCGTCATCCACCTCGACGTCAAGCCAGCGAACATCCTCATCAAGGGCGAGCGCGCTCTGCTCACAGACTTCGGCTTCGCGAAGGACCTCGGGCTCACGGCGATAACCAGTCAGGACATGATGATGGGCACGCCGAGCTACATGGCCCCTGAGCAGTTCCAGGGCGTGAGGACCGACCAGCGTTCCGACCTGTACGCGGCAGCGGCCGTGCTGTATCACATGCTCAGCGGAGAGCCGCCGTACGGCGGCCAGGTCGTCAGGTACTTGGCAGGCGACGACCGTGTGCCCCTCAAGCCGCTCCCGGAGGCCGCGCGCCCGTACGAGGGCGTGCTGAGGCGGGCCCTGTCCCGCGATCCTGAAGACAGGCCGGGTTCGGCGCGCGACCTTGGCGAGCTGCTCGAGTCCGTCGCTGGCACGCCGGCGTGATCGTCTCCTTCAGCGGGGATCCGTTCCTGGCGCGGCGCGCCGCCAAGCGCGAGCTGGCGCGGCGCGGCGTCACCTCGCGTGACGTCACCGAACTGGGTGAGGGGATGAGCACCCAGGACGTTGCGCACCTAGCCGGCCAGTTTGGCCTCTTCGGTCAGGTGGCGTTGCTCCTCGACTTCGGGGCGGCGTTCACGGGCCAGGCGGGGGTCAAGCCGCGTGACGAGATGATCGCGGCGTTGGCGGACGTTGGCGACTCCGCCCTCATCGTCGCCGTCGACCCGGACGCCACCCCGGCGCGCAGGAAGAAGTGGTCGGGCCTCGGCGAGCACGAGCACCTGCCTACGCCCCGCTTCGACAACCTGCAGCGCTGGATAAAGGCCGAGCTCGACGCCGCCTCGCTGCGTTACCGCCCAGACGTGCCGGCAGCGCTGGCCGAGATGTTCGGTGAGGACCCGGCAGTCATCGCATCCGAGGTCAACAAGCTGGCCGCGCTCGACGAGGAGCTGACTGCCGAGCGAGTAAGGCAGGTGGCCAACCGCGCAGCCGTACACGACGCGTTCGATCTGCTCGACAGCATCGCGGATGGCGATGCGGCCGCGTCGTTCGCCACCGCGCGGCAGCTGCTGGACGAGGGTGAGGCGGCCCAACGGGTCATGGGGGCGCTCGTATGGCAGTTCATGCTGCTCGCCAGGGCCGTTGCGCTCGCCGAGCGCGAGCCGGACAGGCGAGCGCTGGCGCGACTGGCTCCTGGAGTGCTCAAGGCCAAGCCGTTCGTTGTGCAGAAGACCCTCAAGCTGGCGCAGCGCCTTGGGGAGGAAGACGTGGTCCTCGCGTTGGAGGCCTTGCTCGAGGCCGACGTGGCGAGCAAGACGGGGCGTGACCCCGAGTGGGCCCTCGAGTCGGTGGTCCTGACCCTCGCGGACCGCTTCGCCAGGCCTGTCTGAACCCGCGGCCGCGCCGGACGCCCGAGCCGAGGCGGGCGGGGTAGCCTCGAAGCGGTGGCGACTGCGAAGACTACAGACGATGCGCTGCTGGCAGGGGTGACGGAGCGCGACCAGCGGTCCCTCGCCCGCGTCATCTCCCTCGTCGAGCAGGGTGGAGACAGGGGCGACGAGCTGCTGAGGCGCCTGCGTCCGCGCACCGGACGGGCCTCCGTTGTGGGCGTCACCGGGGCGCCCGGCAGCGGCAAGTCGACTCTCACCGACGCGCTCATCGCGGGCTGGCGGGAGATGGGCAAGACCGTCGCCGTCGTGGCGATAGACCCCACCAGCCCGTTCTCCGGCGGCGCCATACTCGGCGACCGCATCCGCATGACGCGGTGGTACTCCGACGCCGGCGTTTTCATCCGGTCGTTGGCGACACGCGGGCACTTGGGCGGGCTCTCCGCCGCCACCCTTCGCGTCGTGGCGGTCCTGGACGGCGCCGGGTTCGACATCGTCGTCATCGAGACTGTCGGCGTCGGCCAATCCGAGGTCGACATCGCGGACGCGGCAGACACGACGGTCGTGGTCCTCACGCCCGCGGGCGGGGACGCCGTCCAGGCCTTCAAGGCGGGGATCATGGAGGTCGGCGACGTCTTCTGCGTGAACAAGTCGGACATGCCTGGGGCGAGCCGCGTGCGGCGCGAGGTGCGGGCGGCTCTCGACCTGGCGATGCCGGCCGAGGGCGAGTGGCGTGCGCCGATAGTCTCCACCGTCGCCTCCACCGGAACCGGTGTTCCCGACTTGATCAAGCGCATCGCCGCCCACAACGAGCACCTGACAGCGCACGGCCTGCTCGAGGAGGCTCGCAGGCGCCGCGTCAGGTCAGAGGTGCTCGCGCTTCTCGGCGCGGAGCTGAGGCGCGCCTGGGAGCTACGCCAGGAACGAGCCGTCACCGACATCCTGGCCGGCACCAGCACGCCTTCCGACGAGGTGAGGCGCCTGTGGTCAGGCGTTGGGTAGGCCAGAGGCCGTCGCCGCGGTGACGACCGTGCCTATGGCGTGCGGCGACGCGCGAGCGCGCGCCCGCGGCGGTAGACTCGCCCGATGGTCCACGCCGTCTACCCCGGCAGTTTCGACCCGCTGCACAACGGTCACATAGACATCATCAGGCGCGCTGCCGGCATCTACGGCAGCCTGACCGTCGCGGTCCTCGACAACCCGCTCAAGGCCGGCTCGCTGCTCAGCACAGACGAGCGGGTGGAGATAATCAGAGAGGTCGTAGCCGACATGAAGGACGTCGCGGTCGACTCGTTCGACGGCCTGCTTGCCGACTACGCAAGGAACATCGGCGCGAAGGTGATAGTCAAGGGCCTGAGGGCGATATCCGACTTCGAGTACGAGCTCCAGATGGCTCACCTCAACAGGCAGCTCAACCCAAACGTCGAGACGACTTTCATAATGACCGCGACGCGCTGGTCCTACGTGTCCAGCTCCAGGGTCAAGGAGATAGCCAAGTACGGAGCGGACGTGTCGAAGCTCGTCCCCCGGGCCACGCTGCACAAGCTCAAGGAGCGCTTCGAGCGGGCGCAGGTCTGATGGGCTTGCTGTACAGGGCGATGGCCGCCGATGGCGGCATCCGCGTCGTGGCCGCGGACACGACTGACGTCGTCGGCGAGGCGGTCAGCCGCCAGGGCGCCAGCCCGACGGCGGGCGCAGCGACCGGCCGCACGATGACGGCGGCCCTGCTGCTGAGTCACGTGCTCCTCAAGTCGCCGCGGGACAGGGTCACGGTGCGGCTCGACGGCGGAGGGCCGCTGGGCCGCGTGACGGCCGAGGCCGGCCTCGATCACAAGGTGCGCGGGTACTCCCAGAACCCCGACGTCGCGCTGCCGCTGCGGTCCGACGGGAAGCTCGACGTCGGCGGTGCCGTCGGCACAGACGGCGAGATCCGCGTCGTCCGGTCGCATGCGCCGTACGGGGACCCGTACACGGGCAGCATCGCGCTCACGTCCGGCGAGGTGGCGGAGGACGTTGCAACGTACCTGGCCGTCTCCGAGCAGATACCGTCCGCCGTGCTGTTGGGGGTGCACTTCGACGTGGAGGGAAGCGTCACCGCGGCGGGCGGCGTCCTGCTTCAGGCGCTGCCGGACGCTGACCCAGCAGCGTTGACGCTACTCGAAGCCAACGTAAGGGAGTTGGGCCAGCTCACCGAGGCGATGCGTCGCATGCCCCTGATTGACGTCGTCGAGCAGGAGCTGTGCTGGGGTCTCGGCTTCGACCTCATGACGGACGAGCCGCTGCAAGTCCGGTTCGAGTGCCGCTGCACAGACGAACGGGCACTGCAGGCGCTGGCGTACTTCACTCCGGCGGAACGTCGCGAGATGATCGAGGAGGACGGCGGCGCAGAGGTCGTCTGCCACTGGTGCGGGGAGCGGCGCTGGGTGGCCGCAGAGAAGATAGCCTCGCTGCAGGGCAACGAGATCCGCTGCCCGGAGTGCGGCACGCTGTGGCATAGGGATGGTCAGCCGGCCATCATGCGGCACGGCGAGCTGTGCTCGTGCGGTAGGAAAGTGGAGCTGCCAGACTGATGGCGGTGCCCCTTGGCATCGCGTTGCTCCTGCTGCTGCAGGCCGGGATATGGGGCTCTGCGTTCCCTGCGATAAAGCTGGGCCTCGTAGACTTCAGCGCCCCCCACTTCACACTGCTCAGGCATCTTGTCGCCTCCGCCACCTTCCTGCCCCTGCTGCTGGCGTTCCGGGCGCGGCTCCTCCCGCGACGCCGACATGTCGCTGCCTTCGTTGGCCTCGGCGTGTGCGGCTTCCTCGTCTACCACCTGGCTCTCAACTTCGGCTCCGAGCGGGTATCGGCCGGCGCCGCCAGCCTGATAATCGCCACCGCTCCGGCGATGACCGCCGTGCTCGCCTCTCTCATAGAGGGCGACAGGTTGCCGGTGCTGGGTTGGGTGGGTTCGGCCGTTTCCTTCGCTGGCGTCGCGCTGATCGTGCTGGCGGACGGGCGTCAGGCCGCAGCCAACGGCTTCTCGCTCTACGCGGTGTTCATCGTCATCGCGGCGCTGGCCACGTCCTTCTACGCCATCTACCAGAGACGCATGTTCGCCCACTACCGCCCCATCGAGGTTGCCGCCTTCGCGACCTGGGCCGGCACCGTGCCCATGCTCGCCTTCCTGCCCGGGCTTGTCGGCTCTATGGCGGCGGCCGGCCAGAGCTCGCTCGGCGCAGCGATCTACACGGGCGTCCTGCCATCTGCCGTCGCGTACACGATCTTCGCGTTCGCGCTGTCCCGCGCCAACGTCACGGTGGTCGCGGCGTTCCTCTACCTCGTGCCGGTATTCGCTCTCGTCACGGCGTGGTGGTTGCTCGGCGAGGTGCCGCCGCTACTCACGTTCCTCGGCGGCGGGCTGGTCATCGCGGGGCTCGTGGCTCTCAACCTTGCGAAGCAGGCGGCGACTCGTCGGTCCCGGCTGTTGGCGCATCCGGCGGCCTGACCTTCTGACCGAGCCTCCGCTCCGTACCCGCCATGAGGCGCATCACGTTCTCCCTGTGCCTGAAGATGGTGAGTGCGGCGAGGGAGAAGGCAAGGAACAGGTTGGCGACGGGGAACGAGCCGCCGGCTATCACGAAGAGCGGCAGCGAGATCATCCCTACGATGGAGCCGAGCGAGACGTAGCGGCTCACGAGGATCGTGAGGATCCCGATGATGATGGAGAGCACCGCCGTCGACGGATCGACGACCAGGAAGACGCCGATGCTGGTTGCGATGCCCTTCCCGCCGCGCAGGCCAAGCATCACGTTGAAGCTGTTGCCTACGACGGCGGCCAGCCCCGCCAGCGCCACCGTCCAGGTGTCGGTACCGAACGCCGTCGGTAGCAGCGCTGCGACGGCACCCTTCACGGGGTCGAGCAACATGACGAGCAGGGCAGGGACCACCCCGAGGGTGCGCAGCACGTTCGTCGCGCCTATGTTGCCGGACCCGACCTCCTGGATGTTGACGCCCCGCATCTTCGCCACGAGGTACCCGGTCGGGATCGTTCCCAGGAGGTAGCCGACGACCATGAAGAGCAAGACAAGCGCGACGTCGATCAAGTCAAGAAGCCTCCGGGCAACGCAGGGTGGCGCGGTGCAGTGATCGCAACCTCGGGCGACGTTACCCGCCGCCTCGCCGTCACGATTCTACCGATGCGCCTTAACCCGCACTGAGCGGTTAGCATCGCGGGCGTGACCCCGGCGGCACTTGCACTCGTACTACTCGCGCTGGCAGGCGTCTCGGCGCTGCGGTGGGCGACGAGGCTCGCCCCCCTGCTGACGGAGCTGCCCGCCAAGACGCTGATCGCGACGGTCCTTTCGGTGCTCGCGCTGGCGGGGGAGCTCGGCTGGGCGACCCCCGCAAGGTCGATAACGGTCGCCGCGTTCGTGCTCGGCCCCATCTACGTCTTCGGCCCGGTCGCTCTCCTCGCACTCGTGCGTGCCGGGCGGACGGGATGGGCGGGCGCCGGGCTCCGGCTCCTCTACTGGACGCGGGCCGGCAGGGGCGCTTTGGGCAGGTGGCTTGCCGTCGCCGCGCTCCACGAGGGCGACCCGGAAGGCGCCCTGGCCGTCACGCCGGAGCCGGACGACCTGCTAGTCGCGCAGGCCCACCTGTTGCAGGAGCGATGGGACGACGCTATCGAGCACGCTCGCCGCGTCGTCCATGGCGAGTACCCGGACGACGCCAAGGCCGTTGCGCGCGAGCTGGCCGTCGCCGCACACGTCGAGCTCGGTCAGTTGGACGACGCTGCGGCCGAGGCGCAGCTGCTCACGAACGCGTTCGACCAGCGGCGCGACGGGCCGCTCAAGTTCCGTGCCGTCACGCTCGCCAACGCGCGCGTCGCGGCGGCGAACGGCGACCTCATGCGGGTGAGGGAGCTGCTGTCGCAGCCCCTCGCCGGCGTACGGCCGGCGACCCTCTTCGCCGTGCTGGGACGCGCCGCCGACCGCGCCGGCCACGAGGAACTGGCCGTCGAGTCATGGCGCAACGCCTTCGCGGACGCGCGTGGGGTCCTGAAGGAGCGCTACGGGGAGCTCCTGCGCTCGCGCGGCGCCGCACCGCCTGCGCTGCAGCGCGCCAAGGTGCCTATCGCCACGTACTCGCTCGTCGCCGCCATCGTGCTCGCCTACATCGCTCAGAGCATGCTCAACGCGGCGCTCCCTGTCGTGAGGCTGATAGGCGACCACCTGCGGCCAAGCGACTTCATCGCGGCGTACACGCACGGTATCCCCGGCATGCCAGGACAGGGCGCCTGGTGGCGCTACCTCACGTACGGCTTCCTTCACGCCAACCTGCCCCACATCGCCTTCAACGCGTGGGTGCTGTTCGACCTCGGGCGGGCGGTCGAGCGGCGCCGCGGGTGGGGTGACGTCGTCGCCTCGTTCGTCGTGGGCGTCGCTGGCGGAGCGGTGTTGACTAGCGTGCTCGAGGCCGCGCGTCCGATGCTGCTGGTCGGGGCCTCCGGTGGGGTCTTCGGCGTGGCCGCAGCGCTCACCATTGACGCGCTTTCCAGACGGTCGCGCAACGACATCGTCCTGTTGCGCAGCATGGCGGTCTTCCTCGCGCTGAACATGGTCTTCTCCCTGCTTCCGGGCGTCTCGCTGTGGGGCCACGTAGGCGGCCTGCTGGGCGGCGCGCTCTACATGGCCGTACGGCGGGCACTGCCGTGGCGACCGGTAGGCAAGGTTCTCGGGCTGCTGGGCGTCGCCGTGCTGGCGTTGGCGCTCGGCACAGCGTTGGCGACGGTGCTGCCGCTGCTCTGACGTATCATCTGTGCCATAACCACACGCAGTTCGCCGCCGCTGTCGCGGCGAGCCCCTCGGAGGGTCGAACGTGTCCGAAGCAACCAGCGACCGCGCCGTCGACGGTGCGGAGCACGACCACACCCCCGCGCCCATAGGCGGCGCCTTCCTGATCGAGGAGACCCGGCCAGATGCCGTGACGGTCCCGGAGGGGATGGGCGACGAGCTGCGCATGTTCGCCAGGTCCGCAGCGGAGTTCGTCAGCCGCGAGGTGGGCCCGGTGTCCGAGAGGCTCGAGGGGCTCGACTACGAGCTGTCGAGGGACCTGATGCGCCGTGCGGGCGACCTCGGCCTGCTGGCGGTAGAGGTGCCGGAGGAGTACGGGGGGCTCGGCTCGTCCAAGCTCGCCTCGGCCGTCGTCACCGAGGCGCTCGCGGCGTCGGGATCGTTCAACGTCACCTTCAACGCGCACGTCGGCATAGGCACGCTGCCCCTCGTGTACTTCGGCACCGCCGAGCAGAAGGCGCGCTACCTGCCTGGCCTCGCGAGCGGGCAGCTGATCGCTGCCTACTGCCTTACCGAGCCCGGCTCGGGCTCCGACTCGTTGGCAGCCAAGGCGCGGGCGGAGCTGGCGGGGGATAACTGGGTGCTGAACGGCACGAAGATGTGGATCTCGAACGCGGGGTTCGCGGACCTCTTCACGGTCTTCGCGCAGGTCGATGGAGACAAGTTCTCCGCCTTCCTCGTCGAGCGCGACACACCGGGGCTCTCGTTCGGCCCCGAGGAGAAGAAGATGGGGATAAAGGGCTCGTCGACGCGGATGGTCGTTCTCGAGGACGCCGTCGTGCCGCGGGAGAACCTGCTCGGCGAGGTGGGCAAGGGGCACCACATCGCCTTCGGTATCCTCAACATCGGGCGCTTCAAGCTGGCGGTCGGCGCCGCGGGTGGCGCGAAGCGGCTCATCGACCTGGCGCAGTCGTACGCTCGGGAGCGCAGGCAGTTCGGCTCCGCCATCGCCGAGTTCGGGCTCATCAAGGAGAAGGTCGGCGGCATGAGCGCACACACGTACGCGCTCGAGAGCGCCGTCTACCGTCTTGCCGGCGCGATGGACGCCGCCGTCGAGGAGGCCCGCGCGCGCTCCGCAGGCGCGGGACCCGAAGAGCTGGCCCGCGCAGAGCTGGAGGCGCTGTCGGACTACGCCGTCGAGTTCAGCTTCATCAAGGTCTTCGGATCCGAGATCCTCGACTCTGTGGTCGACGACGCGCTCCAGGTGTACGGCGGCTACGGGTTCTCCGCCGACTACCCGATAGAGGCCACTTACCGCGACAGCCGCATCAACCGGATATTCGAGGGCACGAACGAGATAAACAGGGAGCTGACGGTCGACCAGCTGATGAAGCGGGCGCTGAAGGGCAGGCTCGACATGCTCGGGCCCGCGCGGTCGGCGGTCGCGGGCGCGGGAAGCGGACCCGGAGACGAAGACAAGGATGGGGACCTGGCGCACGCGGAACGCGTCGTCGCGGGACTCAAGAGCGCGACCCTTGCCGTGGCGGGCCTTGGCGCTATGGCGTTGCAGGCGCGTATGGAGTCGGAACAGGAGTACATGGCTCGGGTCGCGGACATGGTCGGCCTCGCGTACCTTGCGGAGTCAGCGGTGCTGCGGGCCCGGCGTCTTTACGGTACGGAAAGGGGAGAGGCTGCCGACCAACTGGCACGGCTATACGCCTTCGAGGCCGTAGACAGGGCGAGGCCTCTCGCGACCGAGGCGCTACGGCGGCTGGGTCAGTCGGGCGCCGCGGCGGCCGGGGCGGTCGCCTCGTACCTCGAGGAGCACGGGCAGGACCTCATAGCCTTGCGCCGCGCTGCCGCCGATATGACTTACGAAGCGGACGGGTACCCGCTGGCCTGAGAGGCGGTCGAACCGTCATAGCGGCTTGAAGCGCTCGAAGGTCTCGTGGCACGCCGCGCACGTGCGGATCTCGCGGCACAGCGTCGAGCCGAAGGCGTTGCGCAAGCGCGTGTCCGGATGGTCGCATCTGGGGCAGCGCACCGGGGCGTCGAGCGCGATCTCGAGCAGGCCGCCGTGACGTCCTGGTGGTGCGATGCCGAACTCGCGCAGCTTGTCCCGCGCCGCGTCGGTCATGTCGTCGGTCGTCCACGGGGGGCTGAGCCTCGTCGTGACGCGGGGTTCGACGCCGAGCCCCGCTATCGCCTCGCCTACGTTCTTCTCTATCTCGTGGAGGGCCGGGCAGGCAGAGAACGTCGGCGTGATCGTCACCTCCAGGTAGGTGGCGCCGTCTGCCACGCCCGCCTCGACGGCGCGAACGACGCCCAGCTCGACGACGTCTATTACGGGGATCTCCGGGTCCTTAACCGTGGCGAGGGCCTCCCAGGCGGCTGCCAGAAGGCGGACCGTGTCGCTGCTCTCTGCACCACGCGACCCAGAAGCTTGCGCCTGCGTCGTCACCATACCGCCGCATCCGGATCGGCCCTGGCCACCGCCTGCATCGTCGAGAGCAGCTCCGTGCGGGCCTCCGAGCCCTGTTCCCTCTCGGCTCGCGCGGGCACGGCAGGGTCGTGCCCGGGGTCCAGCTCTGCCTCGACAAGCGCCGAGCGGGTCCTCCGGACGACGGAGGTGGGCAGCGTCGACCAGTCGGGCAGCACGCCTGCGGCCTCGAGCGCCTCGTCACCCGGTAGCGGGGCGAGCATCTCGCCGAACTGCCGCCACAGCGTAGACAGGGCGGCGATCGACCTGCGGCGCGACTCCTGGGTGCCGCGTCCTAGACGCTTCGCCCACAGGCTCGTGTGCCTCATGTGGAACAGTTCCTCGCGGTGAGCCTTCGCCGCAGCGTCAGCGAGCGGCTGATGTGAGCTGCGGGCGAGCCGCGGCAGCGCCTCGGCCTCGTAGCAGTCGTAGAGGAACTGCCTGAGCATCGTGAAGGCCCAGTCGCCGCGCGGCAGCTCGACGAAGCGGCTGCTGAGGAAGTCCGGCGGGTCGCGCCTGAACGCGAGGTCGTCAGGGTCGGCTCCGTCGAGCCCGCTGCGGACCCCGTACCAGAGAACGGCGTGGCCGATCTCGTCCTGGGCGAGGTTCGCAAGCGCGATGTCCTCCTCGAGCATGGGACCGTGCCCCGTCCACTCCGAGTTCCGGTGCCCCAGAAGCAGCTCGTCGTCCGCCATCGCGGTCAACCGCCGGACGAGCGCTTCCTTCGTCCCGGCGTCCGAGAGCGCTTCGAGCGTCACGGCGCCACCTGCTTCCTCGAACCAGGGGCCACGGTCCCGTACTGGGACTGCTGCTTGTACGTCTTGTCGCGCGCCGGCTCGAACCACGACTCGGCGGCGTCCGGATCGCTTCTGTGTATGTCCTCTTCTGCTATGACCCACCACGCGAGGCCCGGCTCGCCGCCCGCGTCGGCCAGCGCAGCGGACAGGGCCTCCGCATGACTGTTGGCCTGCAGCTCTGCGACGTGGTCGACGAACGTCATCGAGCGCTTGTGGCTGGACTTGCTGAAGACCTGGTACGTCTTGCCCTTGGCGGCCCCCGGTTCGGCGTGCTCGGGCCGGGCTGGCGCGTGGGCGGCGAGCTCCTCCGCCGTACGGGAGAAGATCCTGTCGGCCCTCACGACCCACATGCTCACGGCCGCCGGGCGCCTGCCGAAGACGTGTCGGGCGTTCAGGAGGGCGTGCTCGGCGTCCGCTCCGTGGACGCTGCCCACCGCCTGATGCGCCTTCTTCGGCGTGTCCTGCTTGAAGACCTCCCAGCGCATCTAGGCCACCATGCTCTCTTGCCGCTCGTGCTTGGCCGCGTACGCCTCCAGCGCCTCGCGCACCCATGCCCCTTCTTCGTGGGCCGCGTTGCGCGCGGCAAGACGCTCGGCGTTGCACGGGCCGTCGCCCTTCACGACGCGCCAGAACTCGTCCCAGTCGATGGGGCCGTGCACCCAGTGGCCCGTCTGCTCGTCGAAGCGCATGTCAGGGTCAGGGACCTCGAGGCCCGCCTCCCGGAGCTCGGGGACGTGCTCGTCTATGAACTCCTGGCGCACCTCGTCGTTGGTCTTCGTCTTTATGCCCCACTTCACGAGCTGCGGTGTGTTCGGCGAGTCCGAGTCGTGCGGGCCCAGCATCATGACAGATGGCCACCACCAGCGGTTCAGGGCGTCCTGGGCCATCTGCCTCTGCGACGGCGTGCCGCTGGCGTACGTGATGACCATCTCCTTGCCCTGCTTGTGGTGGAAGGTCTCCTCCGAGCAGATGCGCACCATCGCGCGGGAGTACGGACCGTACGAGCACTGGGCGAGCATGAGCTGGTTGCGGATGGCGGCGCCGTCGACGAGCCAGCCGATCATGCCGACGTCCGCCCACGTGAGGGTCGGGTAGTTGAAGACGCTCGAGTACTTCGCCTTGCCCGCGAGCAGGGCATCGACCAGATCGTCCCGGTCGGCGCCCAAGGTCTCGGCGGCGTGATAGAGGTACTGGCCGTGACCCGCCTCGTCCTGGACCTTCGCGATGAGGACGAGCTTCCGCCTCAGGCTCGGCGCCCGCGTGATCCATGCGCCTTCCGGCAGCATCCCGACGATCTCGCTGTGGGCGTGCTGGGAGATCATCCGTATCAGCTGGCGCCTGTAGTCGTCTGGCATCCAGTCGCCCGGCTCTATCTTCTCGCCGGCAGCGATCCGCGCCTCGAAGGCCAGCAGCCGGTCATCGTCGGGGGCGTGTTGCGTGCCTTGGCCATCCGTCACGACGCTCACTCCTTCCGTTCGGCCGCCCGGTCCTGTGGGCGGCTCCTTTTCTCGAGGCCGTTGAGCAGGACCCGGGCGTAGGCCTGTCCCAGCTGATCCGGGTCGAGCCTGCCGCCGGGGTCGTACCACTGGTAAGAGAAGTTCAAAGCCGAGAGCACGACGAGGGTGGCGAGGTCCACGTCCTCGACCTCGAACGTGCCGTCGGCCGCACCATCGCTTATCGCCTGTCTGAAGCGCCGCTGGTATGCGTCGCGCCTCTCGAGCAGCTCCTCGCGGTGAGCGTCTGAGAGGTGCACCCAGTCCTGGAAGAAGACCGTGGCGTGGTCCAGCTGGCCCGCGATGACAAGCAGATGCGCGCGGATGAGCAGCTCGAGCCGCTGACGGGCCGGCAGGTCGTCTGGTACGGCGTCCGCTGCGGTGGTGAAGGCGGATGCCGCGCGGTCGACGATCTCCCACAGCAGGTCCTCTTTGCCATCGATGTGGGCGTAGAGGCTGCTGCCCTTGATCTCGAGGGCGTGCGCCAGCTCACGCATGCCCGTGGCGTGGTAGCCGCGGGCGCCGAAAAGTTCCCCCGCCGCCTTGAGGATCTCCTCCCGGCGCCCGGGTCTCAGCGCCTGCCTTGTCATGGACAGATGGTACACGAACGACCGTTCGTTCGTGGTACGTGATGGTTTAGGATTGAAGCCGGATCGGAGGGCGATGGCCGACACTGTCAGGTACGTTGGCGAGGGCGGTGAGCTCCTGGCGGAGCTGCCGTTCGGCACCGACGAGCTGTTGCGTGGCTACCGTGCCATGCGCCGCGCGCGACACTTCGACGACCGGGCCGTAACGCTGCAGCGTCAGGGCCGCCTTGGCGTCTACCCGCTCTTCCGCGGGCAGGAGGCTGCACAGGTGGGTGCGGCGCTGGCCATCGGCTCGGGTGACTGGCTCGTGCCGACGTACAGGGAGACTGCCGCCGCGATAACCCACGGCATGCCGCTCTCCACCGCGCTCCTCTACTGGCGCGCGCACCCCGCAGGGTGGTCGTTCCCGGAAGGTCTGCGCATCCTGCCCTTCTACGTCCCCATCGCGACGCAGATGCCCCACGCCGTAGGCATAGCGCACGCGTCTGCGCTGAGGGGCGAGGATGCGGTGGTACTCGCGTTCGTGGGAGACGGCGGCACTTCGGAGGGCGACACGCACGAAGCGTTGAACTTCGCGGCCGTCTTCTCTGCGCCCGTCGTCTTCGTCGTCCAGAACAACGGTTGGGCGATAAGCGTGCCTACGGAGCGGCAGATGCGCAACACGCGCATCGTTGACCGCGCAGCCGGCTACGGCATGCCCGGCGTGAGGGTAGACGGGAACGATCTGGTCGCCATGCTCCACGTCATGCGGGAAGCGGTCGGTAGGGCACGGGCAGGCGAAGGGCCAACGCTCGTCGAGGCGATGACGTACCGCCTCGCCCCGCACACGACCAGCGACGACCCTGGCCGCTACCGGGACAGCGGCGCCACCGACGAGCGCGAGCGCGCCGAGCCGGTCTCGCGCATGAGGACGCTGCTTGCCGGCATGGGCGCCTGGTCGGATGCCGACGAGGACGGCCTCCTCGCAGAGCTGAGGGAAGAGTTCGACGATGCGGTGGCCGAGGCCGATGCCGCCCCCGAGCCCGCGCCCGAGTCGATAGTCGAGCACGTCTACGCGGACATGGGCCCGGACCAGGAGCTGGCAAGGGGGGTCCTCCGTGGCGAGTGACTCTAGGGCAGGCGGCGCCGGAGCAGCGACGATCGCAGGAGCGCCGGCGGAGGCGCAGCTCACGATGGTGCAGGCGATAAACCAGGCCCTCGACCAGGCGTTGGCGGCAGACGACCGCGTTCTCGTCTTCGGCGAGGACGTCGGCGTCATGGGCGGCGTCTTCAGGGCGACGGACGGCCTGCGCGAGAAACACGGCGCGGGCCGCGTCTACGACACGCCCCTCGCCGAGTCTGGGATCATGGGTTACGGCGTCGGCCTCGCACTGGCAGGCATGCGGCCCGTCGCCGAGATCCAGTTCGCCGGCTTCCTGTACCCGGCGCTCGACCAGGTGCTCTCGCACGTCGGTAGGTACCGCCACCGGACGCGCGGCCGTTACACGGTGCCGCTAGTGGTGCGCGCGGCGTACGGGGGCGGAGTGCACACGCCGGAGCAGCACGCGGACTCACCGGAGGCGATCCTCGCCAACGCCCCCGGCGTGAAGGTGGTCATCCCTTCCAGCCCGGCGCGCGCCAAGGGCCTGCTACTCGCCGCCATCGATGACCCCGACCCGGTCTTCTTCCTCGAGGCGATAAAGCTGTACAGGTCGAGCAAGGAGAGCGTTCCCACCGAGCCGTACCGGCTGGAGCTCGGGAAGGCGCGTGTGGTGCGCCAGGGGGATGCCCTCACCCTCGTGTGTTACGGGGGGATGGTCGAGGTGTGCATGAGGGCGGCGGAGGTGGCCGCCCGTGACGGGGTGAGCCTCGAGGTCATCGACGTCGAGACGCTCGTTCCTTTCGACCAGGCGACGGTGCTCGAGTCGGTGCGCAAGACGGGCAGGGCGGTGATCGTCCACGAGGCCGCGCGCACCGCCGGCTTCGGAGGGGAGATCGCCGCTCGCATAGCGGAGCACGCCTTCTACGACCTGCTTGCCCCCGTGACCCGCGTGGCCGGGTGGGACGCTCCGTACCCGCCTTTCACCTCGGTCGAGCACCACTACAGGCCGGACGCGTCGCGGGTACTCGCCGCCGTGCGCCAGGCGCTTCTGTCCTAGGCGCCGGCGGGAGCGCAGAGCCAAAGCTGGATCGACTCCTAGGCGCATGCCGAAGAGATGTAGTCCGCTGCACATTGCGCTAGGGCGACCTGACCCTTATTATTTGAGGTAACTTTGAGGTAACCAGCGGGTGCCCAAGGGCGGAGGTCGACCGTGGACAAAGAAGCTGCCGCTAACGAGAAGCTGAGCAAGGAACGGGCCCAGGCGATAAGCGTCGCTGTCTCTCAGATCGAGAGGCAGTTCGGTAAGGGTGCGATCATGCGTTTGGGTG
>CAZMFX010000005.1:0-40368 GCA_964565625.1 uncultured bacterium | reverse complement strand
GCCCGCCACGAGCTGGCGGCCAAGCGGCCGGGGATGATGACGCTGATAAGCCTGGCCATAACGGTCGCGTACGTCTACAGCATGGCGGTCGTGTTCGGCGCGCCGGGCATGCCCTTCTTCTGGGAACTGGCCACGCTGATAACCATCATGTTGCTGGGTCACTGGCTGGAGATGGCAAGTGTCGCAGGGGCGTCCAAGGCCCTCGATGAACTGTCGAAACTGCTTCCCACGGTCGCCCACCGGATCAGCGCAGACGGGCGCATCGAGGACGTTCAAGTGAGCGAGCTGCGCCCCGGTGATCGGCTCCTGATCCGGCCCGGCGAGCAGGTGCCGGCTGACGGCAGTGTGGTGGACGGTGCCAGCAGCATGAACGAGTCTTTCCTCACCGGCGAGTCGCGGCCCGTCGCGAAGGCGGAGGGCGACGAGGTCGTGGCGGCAAGCGTCAACGGAGAAGGAGCGTTGACCATAACGGTCACGCGCGTAGGCCACGACACGACGCTAAGTCAGGTGCAGCGGCTGGTGGAGGAGGCGCAGTCCTCCCGTGGCCAGTTCCAGGCTCTTGCAGATCGCGCGGCCGGCTGGCTCTTCTACATCGCCGTTGCAGCGGGAGCGATCACCTTCGTCGTCTGGCTGGCCGTGGCGCCGGGTGTACAGGACGCCGTCACACGCTCCGTCACGGTTCTAGTCATCGCCTGCCCCCACGCGCTGGGCCTCGCGATCCCTCTCGTGCTCGTGAACGCCACCGCCTTGAGCGCCAAGAACGGGATCCTGGTGCGCAACCGCGAGGCGTTCGAGCGTGCCAGGGACATAGCGGTCGTCGCGTTCGACAAGACGGGGACGCTCACCGAGGGACGCTTCGGCGTTCGGGAGGTTCACGCCGAGAAGATCTCGCATGCCGAGGCGCTCACTATCGCTGCTTCGCTGGAGGAGCGCAGCGAGCACCCGTTGGCGGCGGCGATCCTGGCGGAGGCGGACGCCAAGGGTGTCGAGAGGCGGCCGGTGGAGGGTTTCGAGGTCGTGGCTGGGCAGGGCGTCGCCGGCAACGTTGGCGGCGTGGGCTACCGCATAGGCAGGCCGGAGTGGGCGGCGGAAGCGGGCGTCGCCATGGGAGAGGACCTGATGCGCGCGCTCGACGAGGCGGAAGCCAGGGGCGAGAGCGTCATAGTCCTGATGGACGACGCCAGCGTCATCGCGCTCTTCGCGCTGGCTGACCGGGTCCGCCCCAGAGCACTAGAGGCGGTACGAGCCCTGAAGCAGTTGGGGGTGGTGCCCGTGATGATCACCGGAGACTCGCAGGCGGTCGCCGGCACCGTGGCTCGAGAGCTGGGCATCGAACGCTTCTTCGCCCGCGTGCTTCCGGGCGAGAAGGCGGAGCACGTGCGGGCGCTGCAAGAGACCGGGACGGTCGCGTTCGTGGGCGACGGCATCAACGACGCTCCTGCGCTTCTGGCGGCCGACCTGGGCGTCGCCATCGGCGCTGGCACGAACGTTGCTATCGAGAGCGCGGACGTCGTTCTGGTGGAAGACGACCCGTTCGACGTCGTCACGGCGCTTCGCCTTTCGCATGTCACCTACCGGAAGATGCGCCAGAACCTGTTCTGGGCCACCGGCTACAACGCAGTGGCGATCCCGCTGGCTGCCGGCGTGTTGGCAGGCATAGGGTTCGTGCTCTCGCCGGCAATCGGAGCGCTGCTGATGAGCCTCTCGACGATCGTCGTCGCAATAAACGCTATGACGCTCAGGCGGGTTCGCTTGAACGACGCCTGATCATGGCCGCGGCGGCGGACCTCTATAGGTTGCCGAGCAGCACCTCCTCCACCATCGGCGTCAGGTCCACGGCGGGGTCTGCGTACACGATGACTCCGTAGCCGCCCGGGCCGGAACGCAAAGAGTCGAAGACGATCCCTATGTTCAGCGACTTGGCCACCTCGGAGATGGCGGCGTCCACCGCGAGGATGGCCGGCTCCTGCAACGCTTTCAGCTCTGCGTCGTACCGGCTCTGCAGCGTCTGCAGCGTCGTCATGCTCACCTGCAGCAACTCCTGCTCCTGCTCGGTCAACGTGCCCGCCTGCTGCTTCTGCTGCAGCTCCTGCACGCGGGCGGCGACCTGGTTCATCTCGGCGTTCGCCATCTCGCGCGTCTCGACGATCTGCTGATAGGCGGGATGAAGCGATATCAGGTACTGGCTGTCCACGTAACCGATGCCCATCGCTGGGACCTGGGCGGCGGCGACGCTCAGCATCGACGCAGTGACGACAGCGAGGGCGAGCTTGTAGCGGCTTCTTCTCATGCCGTCAGTATCACCCGCGTTGCCTGCCGCGCCTTTCCGTTCAGGCCCCCTCGGCGTTCACCTCGCGTTGACTCTCGGCCGGCGCCTTCCAGGCCGCAACGTGACCGGGCAGCAAGACTAGTCCAAGGAAGGTAAGGCCGAAGGCCCATCTGAGTGCGCTGGCGACGAGCTCAGGCATCAAGCCGGGACCGGTGCGCCCGACCATCCAGAGGAAGGCCGGTCCCGCCAGGGCAAAGGCCATGAGGCTTGCAAGGGTGAGGACCAGCGCCGCGCGGTAACTGGTCGCGAGCAACCTTGCTCGCTGGGCCTCCTGGCGCTCGTCCAACTCGCGACCTACGAACGGGAGACCGAACTCTGAAGAGCGCTGTACCAAGAACTCTGCGACGAGGGCAATGGCCAGGACCGCTAGGATCACGGCCAGAGACAACGGCGCCTGAAGGGCGACAACGCCGAGGAAAAGGTAGGCAAGGATCGCTGTGGTGCTGGCTATGCGGCGGCTGATGCCGTTCATCGTGGGACCTCCTCGGTTTGGTTCCCGCTGAGTGCCTCTTTGAGGGGGGGCAGTGGGCGGAGCGAGAACAGCGCCTCGACCGGCACCTCGAAGAACTCGGCGAGCTTGAACCCGAGCGCGAGACTGGGGTTGTAGTCTTCTCGCTCGAGGTATCCGATTGTCTGCCAGTTGACTCCAACGGCGTCGCCGACCTCTTGGCGGCTTAGGCCACGTTCCGTACGAAGTACGCGGAGTCGGTTGAAGACCTTTGCCTTCGCGCTCAACAGCGGTCATCTCCTTACGAATCATTGTATATTTACAACGTTAAGTCGACCACCGACGATATGTCAAGCAAGCTCCTCTGTGCCACCCTCTAACTCAAGGCATAAGGCCGGGCGTCGGGCGAACTCTCGAAGCCCGATCTGTGGCTTCCCCTAACTCCCAGTTGCAGCGCCAAGGTTGCAGTACCTACACTGGTCCGGCCCACGGGCACTAAGGGGAAGAGATGAGCGAGAACACCGTCACGCGTCCGCTGCCGCCGGTAGTCGACCGGGAGCGCTGGGAGAGAGCCAGGGCCGAACTTCTCGAGGAGGAGAAGGCTCATATGCGCCAAGCGGATGCCCTGGCGGCCAAGCGTCGGGCGCTTCCCATGGTCCGTGTCGAGAAGCAGTACCTGCTGGAGGGCCCGGATGGTCCTCGCTCGCTCCTTGACATCTTCGAGGGGCGGAACCAACTCATCGTCTACCACTTCATGTTCCACCCGGATTGGAACGTCGGCTGCGACGGCTGCTCCTGGTTCGCGGACGGCGTCGCGGACGTCTCGCACATCAACGCGCGCGACGTGTCCTTCGCGTTGGTCTCACGTGCCCGCATCGGCAAGCTGGAGAACTACAGGAGGCGCATGGGCTGGCGACACCCCTGGTACTCATCGCACGAGACGACCTTCAACCAGGATTTCGGAGCCACGGTCGGCGACAGCGAGCATCACCGTCTGTCAGTGTTCCTGCGCGACGGAGAAGACGTCTACCTGACGTACCAAACGAGCGACAGAGGCACCGAGAACCTCGGCACGACCTTCAGCCTGTTAGACCTGGTCCCGTTCGGCAGGCAGGAGACCTGGCAGAAGGCCCCAGCTGGATGGCCCCAGGGTGATCCATACGTCTGGTGGCGCAGGCACGACGAGTACGCCACCGGGGTACCCGCACCCTCCACGAAGAGTTAGGCCTGCCGTGCACTATCTGCTCATATACAACTACGTCGACGACTACATGGAGAGGCGCCAGCAGTTCCGAGCCGAGCACCTGAAGCATGCGAAGGCTGCGGTGGATCGTGGGGAACTGTTGCTGGGCGGAGCACTGGCCGATCCACCGGACCGCGGGCTGCTGCTGTTCACCGGCGACTCGACCGCTGCGGCCGAACGGTTCGCCGCTGCCGACCCGTACGTTCTGAACGGCCTGGTGTCTCGCTGGGAGGTGCGGCGTTGGACGACCGTGGTCGGCCCTTACGCCGCCGAACCCATCTGATCCACACCAGCGAGAAGCCTTCGACCTACGTCAGACACATTGGTCAACCGCCGGTGAACGTGGCCAGCCACAGTGTGCCCACGAGTAGCGTGACGACGGTGACCGGCAGTCCCACCCGAAGGTAGGCCCAGAAACTCAACTCCACGCCCAGCCGTTTCGCTCCCTCGGCGACGATGAGGTTGGCTACCGATGCTACGAGCGTGAGGTTGCCGGCAAGCGTAGATGCCATGGCGATGGTCAGCGCGAGCGGCCTCGAGCCCAACCAGTCGCCAGACGCGGCGCCCACTGCGGTGGCCATAGTCGATGCCGCGGCGCCTCCGGCGTCGAACCCGGTGGCCGGCAACAACACGAGCACCGCGGGCACGTTGCTGACGAGCGTCGAGAGACCCGCTGTCACCAGGCTAGTGATCCCGATCGTCTCTATGCCGCTGCCCTCGACCGGCAGCCAGTCCAACAGCCATCTCTGGGGCAGCCCGGTGTCTGCCATGGCGCCCACCACCACGAACAGACCGGCGAAGAGGACCAGCAGACCGTAGTCGATCCGGCGAAGCAGCGCTCCGGACGCCCGGCCTCGTGCAAGCAGCAGGACGGTGCCGGCGGTGACAGCGGCCAGGGCGACGGGGACGCCGACCGCGAACGCGATCAACATGGCGAGGGCGGCTCCACCCCCGACGGCGAGACGCCCCGTGCGGACCGGGGGCAGGGCCAACGCCGCGGCTTGTTCGACGGCAGGCGGTGCTGGCTTCCTCGCGCCCAAACCCCGCCCGTAAGCCAGCACGATCACCACCCACACGACGACGAGTGACAGGACGGCCACCGGCGTCAGATGCGCGGCGAAGACGCCGTACCTTATGTCCGCTGTCACAGCGACGAGCACGTTCTGGGGGTTCCCGGTGACGGTGGCGACGCTGCCCGCGTTCACGGCAAGGGCCAGGGCGAGTAGGTACGGGACGGGCGGCAACGAGAGCCGCCTGGCTACCCGGATCACCAGCGGCGTGAGCATGAGCGCCACCGTGTCGTTGAGGAACAGGGCAGACAACGCGCCCGAGCTGAACACGAGGAGCGCGAGCAACCGCCTCGGGCCCAGCGTCCCGCGCGTCACCAGCGCCGTGAGCAAGCGGAACGCGCCCGCCTCCGCCAGCACGACGTTGACCGCCATGAGCCCGAACAGCAGCACGAGGACCTCACCGTTCACATGGGAAAGCGCCCGCTCGAGGCTGACTGCCCCTGTGACGACGAGCAGCGTTGCGCCGGCGAGGGCGAGGACGGCACGGCTGAGGCTCACGCCCGGCACTCGCCCGAACGCGACCGCGAGAAGCGTGAAGAGACCGATCCAGATGGTCAGGCCAGAAGACAGTGCCCCTCCGGTTCCCGTCATGCCGAGAAGAGAGTCTAAGGCCGGCGGTACGCGCGCCACGCGGTAGGCGCGCACATCGGGCGCTCACCGCACACTTCCATCCTTGGTCAACACGCACCCAGGCTGTCGGACGTCCCCAGCGTTCCGGAAGCCCAGACGATCGAGGCGGAGCGAACGCTTCGCACGCAGGCCGGGAGGTACGCATGCCACCGGAGCAATCGGGCAGCACGGCGGTGGAGCTTGCGTCCGTCGTGCGTCCCGCGGGCACCGGTGCCGCGCTCATCGCAGACCTGTGGTGGGTGATGTTCTGGATCGCGACCGCCGTCTGTGTGATCGTCTTCGTGCTGCTGCTCATGGCCGTCGCCCGTAGGCGTTCCGGTGGGCAACGAGCGGAGGCGCCGGCCGACGTGCCGCGGTCCGCGGGCGCGACCGTCGACTTCCCGCCCGCCGGCCAGCCGCCGGCGTGGTCCAACACGGTCGTTCTGACGGCGGGGGTGCTGGTGCCGGCGGTGATACTCGTCGGTCTACTCGTCTACTCCCTCGGGGCCCACACCGCCCTGGCCGTGACGGCGGAGCAGCCGATGACGATAGAGGTGATCGGCCACCAGTGGTGGTGGGAGGTCCGCTACCCGGATGCCGGCTTCACGACGGCCAACGAGATCGTGCTGCCCGTAGACCAGCAGGTGAGGCTGGAGCTCTCCAGCGTCGACGTCATCCACTCGCTGTGGGTGCCGTCGCTGAACGGGAAGATGGACCTCATCCCAGGGCAGGAGACGGAACTGCCTTTAGAGGCCGATAGCGTCGGCATCTACTGGGGCATCTGCGCCGAGTACTGCGGCACCCAGCACGCCAAGATGAACCTCGTCATCCGGGCGATGAGCCTCGCAGACTTCGACGCCTGGGCGGAGGACCAGGCCCAACCCGCTCCGCTGCCGCAGGAAGGGCCGGCGGCCGAAGGGCTCGAGGTCTTCCTGGGCTCGGCATGCGTCTACTGCCACACAGTGCGCGGCACGAACGCCAGCGGCCGAGCCGGGCCCGACCTGACGCACCTGGCGAGTCGCCTGACGCTCGGGGCCGGCGCCGTGCCCAACACCCGCGGGAACCTCGGCGGTTGGATCGTCAACTCGCAGACGACGAAGCCGGGCAACCGCATGCCGCCCATGTACCTTTCCGGCCCCGAGTTGCAGACGTTGCTCACCTACCTGGGGACGCTCGAGTGACGCCGGTGCGCGGCAGAACTGCGCCTGATCGGGTGTTCTACCGTCCGGCGGCAGCGTCGGAGGCGCCATGACCACCCGGGCACCCGAGCTGCGTGAGCGCATAGAGGGCTTCGAGGCGACCTGGCGCGTGCCGCGCGGCTTCGCCGGCTGGTTCGCCACGGTCAACAACTCGGACCTTGGCGCCCGCTACATGGTCACGGCGCTGGCCTTCTTCGCGGTGGCCGGCGTCATGGCGCTGTTCATCCGCCTGCAGCTCTCGGTGCCGGAGAACACCTTCCTCGACCCTGAGACCTACAACCAGCTCTTCACGATGCACGGCTCGACGATGATGTACCTCTTCGTCGTCCCGTTCCTCGAGGGCCTCGCCAACTACATCCTCCCGCAGATAATCGGCGCGAGGGACCTCGCGTACCCGCGACTCACTGCTTTCGGGTACTGGCTCTACCTGTTCGGCGGCATCGTCTTCTTCTCCAGCTTCCTCGTCGACGCCGTCCCCGATGCCGGCTGGTTCGCCTACCCGCCCCTGGCAGGCGTTGACTTCTCTGGGCTCTCGATGGACTTCTGGCTCCTGGGGCTGGGCGCCATCGAGCTGGGCGGCATCGCCACCGGCATAGAGCTGGCGGTGACGGTCCTGAAGCTCAGGGCGGTCGGCATGACACTCAACCGCGTGCCGCCGCTCGCTTGGGCGCTGCTGATAATGGCGCTCGCGATAATCGTCGCGTTCACCGTCCTGCTCGTCGCGACGCTGATGCTGGAGCTCGACAGGGCTTTCGGGTTCAACTTCTTCGACCCCGTGGCGGGCGGCAACCCGCTGCTCTGGCAGCATCTCTTCTGGATCTTCGGCCACCCGGAGGTCTACATCATGTTCATCCCGGCCACCGGGATCGTCTCGATGATCGTCCCGACGTTCGCGCGTCGGCCGCTTGCCGCCTACCTCTTCGTCGTGCTGGCGATGATCCTCACCGGGTTCGTCAGTTTCGGCCTGTGGGCGCACCACATGTTCACGACCGGGCTGCCGCTGGTGGCGGCCGGCTTCTTCACCGCGGCGAGCATGATGATCGCGCTGGCCAGCGGCACGCAGATCTTCGCGTGGATCGCCACCCTCTGGGGCACAAGGCCGCGCTTCGCCGCGCCCATGAAGTTCGTCATCGGCTTCGTCGTCATCTTCATGCTGGGCGGCGTTACAGGCGTGATGGTCGCGTCGGTGCCGCTCGACGCGCAGGTGCACGACACCTACTTCGTCGTCGCCCACTTCCACTACGTGCTGATAGGCGGCGTCGTCTTCCCGATAATGGCCGCCCTCTACTACTGGATGCCTCTGCTCAGCGGCAAGCTGCTTAGCGAGCGGCTCGGCACCTGGAACTTCTGGCTGACCTTCATCGGCTTCAACCTGACGTTCTTCCCGCTGCACATAGCCGGCCTGCTCGGCATGCCGCGCCGCGTCTACACATACCAGCCGGGACTGGGCCTCGAGCCGTACAACATGATCTCGACGATCGGCTCGTTCATCCTGGCCGCAGGGTTCGCCCTGTTGCTCGTCAACCTGATGCTCAGCTGGCGCTGGGGTGAGGACGCCAGGGAGGACCCGTGGGGCGCCGGGACCCTCGAGTGGTCGGTTCCCATACCCACTCCCAACTACAACTACAGGGCGCCGCCGGTGGTCAGGAGCCTCTACCCGCTGTGGGGGGCGGGCGAGGAGCGTGCGCCGGAGAGGGCCCGGGACGAGGACGCACAGTCGGCCGACGCACAGGGTCTGGCGCCGGAAGATGCCCGTGGCCTGCCTCATGGCTACTCGGCCGGCCGTTGGCCGGGGGTCAGCTTCGACCCGCGGCTGGACGCGATCCCCAGCACGTTCCGCGCCACGCCGGTCACCTCGGTAATAGACGCGGTCCCGCAAGGCATATGGCACCTCACCGGGCCCAGCTACATCCCCATCCTCACGGCGCTGGGAGTGACGCTCGTGGCGCTGGGACCGATAGTCTCCGCCTACTGGCTGTCCATGTTCGGCGGGGCCCTCGCGGCCGTCTGCCTCGTGATCTGGCTGTGGCCGTCGCCGGACGAGCGCGAGCGCGTGCTGGCGCGGCGCGAGCGCGACGAGTACGAGGACCCGCCAGACACGCCCCCTTACGCCAAACGTCTCGTTGGCCGGGATACCGCCGAGCCGGGACTGTGGGGCGTGAGCATGTTCCTCGCGTCGGCGGCTGTCGTCTACGGAGCGCTCTTCTTCGCCTACTTCTACCTTCGCCTCTACTCTGACGCCTGGCCACAGGGCGGCATCGCGCCGCCAGAGCTGGCTCTGCCTGCCGCCGCAGCCGTGCTGCTGCTGCTGTCCGCGTGGCCGGTAGTGGCCGGGACGCGGGCGATAAGGCGAGGCAACCAGCGCGGGCTGAAGAACTGGCTCGGCATGTCTCTCGTGCTGGGAGCCGGCTTCCTGGCGCTGCACGTTTGGAACGTCGCGCGGGCCGGGTTCGTGCCCGCCCTCAACGCCTACGCGTCCGTCTTCCACGCTATAGCTGGGCTCGTCACGCTGATGACCGTCCTCGCCTTGGCAACCCAGTTCGCGGTCTGGCTGCGGGCGCTCAGAGGGCATTTCGACAGCGTCTACAACGCCGCCGCTCAGCACTCCGGCCTGCTGTGGGGCTTCACGGTCGTCGCCAACCTCGTGGCATACGCCGTCCTCTTCCTCGGGCCGCGACTCGCGGGGTTCGGGCAATGAGCGCCGACCGCGTCGGACGCGCGCCCCCTACACGGGCCGGCAGCGGGGGAGAGACGTTCCCACGGCCCGACGTACCAGCAGCCAGCACGTTGTGGTTCGGGATGTTGGGAGGCCCGCTCGCATGGGCGGCGGCCTTCGTAGCCACCTACCTCATCGCCGAGTCGGCCTGCGTGCGTGGCGGCAACCTCGTGTCGGCGGGCGTCATCTGGCTCCTGGCCGTCGCGGTCGGCGTGGCTGCTGCGATGAGCGCTTGGCGAGCGGGCGGCGCGACCCGGGCCGCCGGCGAGGAAGGACCGGCGCGGTCACCGAACCGCGAGCCATTGCAGGAACCGGGGGCGAGGACGGACAGGCCCGCCGGCCGGCGCTTCCTCTCCGCTGCGGGAACGGTCCTCAGCTCGGTCTTCGCCTTCGTCTCGCTCGTGCAGGCGCTGCCGCTGTTCGTGGGGGTCGGTTGCTGATGAGGCGCCTCCCGTGACCGCGGCTCCCCTGCTGACCATGGTGGCCCTGATGTACGCGGTCGGTGTGGGCCTCGCATGGCGGCGGGCCGGCGTCGGCAAGGTGGTTGGCGCCGGTGAGGCTCTGAGGTTCATGCTCGGATGGCTGGCCATGGCGGCAGCACTGCTCTCGCCCCTGGAGGCGGCAGCCGGCCGGTCTCTGAGCGCTCACATGCTCCAGCATCTGCTTCTCGTCGTCGTCACGGCGCCGCTGTGGGCGACGGCCGGCTTCGGCCGCGCGCTGCTCTCGACGCTGCCCAGGTCGGCTTCGCGGGGCGCAGCAACGCACGTTCTCCACAGGCTCGGGTACGCCAGGAGGTACCTGCTCTCGCCGCTGGTCGCCTGCGCGCTGTACGTGACGACGTTGTGGCTCTGGCACCTTCCGGGCGCGTACCAGGGGGCCCTGCTGGCCAGGTCCCTGCACGCCGGGGAGCACGCGATGTTCCTCGCCCTCGCATGCGTCTTCTGGGCCAGCGTGTTGCCCGCTCCCGGCGGCGCCCACAGACGTGCTGGCGCGGTGGCCGCGCTGTTGGGAGCGTCCTTCGCGGTCGGTGGGCTGGGCGCGCTCATGGCCCTGTCGCCAGCTCCGTGGTACCCGTCGTACGTGGCGATCGCGGCAGCGACGGGGGCCGACGCGCTGCGCGATCAACAGCTGGCCGGCGTGATCATGTGGATGCCGATGGGCGCCGTTCACGCAGGCGCTGCCCTGTTCGTGGCGTCGCGATGGCTGACGCCGGCTGTGAGGCGTGACCCGCCTAGGTCGGCAGGGTTGGAGGCCCCTGCATGAGGCGCGAACGGGGCCTGCTCAACTTGACGATCGTACTGGCGATCGTCGGGCTCCTGATGATCGTCGTCGTGGTCGGCTACGTGCTCAAACGTTCCGGCGGCCGCGCCGTTCCCGTCACCGAGGACATCACCTTCACAGCCGGCGTGCCGGAGCGCGGCAGGCAGCTGGTGCAGGATTACGGCTGCGTCACATGCCACGTCGTCCCAGGGGTGCGCGGCGTAGGGGGCCGCGTCGGTCCCCCTCTCGACGACCTGGAGGGCCGCGCTCTCATCGCCGGCCGCCTACCGAACACGCCGGAGAACCTCGTCACGTGGGTGATGGACCCGCAGACGGTCGCGCCCGGCTCCGGCATGCCGGACATGGGAGTGACGCTTCCCGACGCCCTCGACATCGCCGCCTTCCTCTACCAGGGCGGTGGATAGGAGTTGCGAGCATGAGCGAACACGGGCCGAATGGCCGCGAGACCACCGCCGACGACCGCGAGAAGCAGGAAGCCAAGCTCATGTCGCGCAGGCGGTTGCTGCAGGCGACCGGTGCGCTGATCGTCACCGTGGGAGTCGGGAGCGCCTGCGATGTCGCCCCGTTCGACAGCGAGAGCCCCGCCGCCAGGCCGCTGCGGCCCCAGCCCCCGCCCGCCTTCGTGCCGCGCAGGGTGAGGCTGGCCGAGGGTCAGTACCCCGTGGTGCCCGACACGCCGACTCAGCCGCCCGCCCCCGGCACCCTGCGCTTCTTCACACTCCACGAGGCCCAGACGGTGGAGGCCGTCACGGCCCGGATCCTGCCAGGCACACCCGACGACCCGGGTGCGCGCGAGGCCGGGGTGGTGAGCTACATAGACAACATGCTCGCGTACGACAACCCGTTCGCAGAGGCGACGTACCGCCAGCCTCCGTTCGCCGAGACGTACGAGGGCGAGAGGCCGCCAACCGGCTCGAGCGGTGACTTCGAGGTGGTCTGGGTTAACGCCGCGGAGATCGAGCGCTACGGCTACCAGTCGACCTTGGGCCCACGCGACGTCTACAGGGCGGGCATCGCGAGCGTCGACCGCTACGCGCGTGCCAGGTTCGGTGGGGACTTCGTCGACCTGAGCGAGGAGCAGCAGGACCAGATCGTTGGCGCCATGGCGGACGGCGAGGCAACCGGCTTCGAGAACCCAGGCGCCGAGGAGTTCTTCCACGTGCTTAGGCGACACACAGGCGAGGGGATGTTCTCGGATCCCGTCTACGGCGGTAATCAGGGTCTCGCGGGCTGGCGGCTCATCGGGTACGCCGGCGCCCAGCGGGGTTACACGGAGGCGTACGTGCGCGGCCAGGTCGACGAGTTCACCCCTCAGGGCATCGCGGACCTGAACCACTTCCACCCCGGCCAGCCGGTGAACGACCACGTGTTGTTGCCGGTGTCCGGCAGCAGGTTGAAGGAGAGCGCGGAGGATTGAGATGCCTGCGGCCGGGAGCGAGAGGCCGCGGTGCGAGGGAGGCTGGGAGCAAGGATGGCAAGGCAGCGGAAGGTGAACGTGGTGACGGTGGGCGCGGGCTGGACGGCCGCGATACTCGCATGGCACCTGACGAAGGCCGGCTACAGCGTTGTCTCGATAGAGCAGGGGCCGGCGCGCTTCGCCACGCCCGACTTCGAGCACAACCACGACAGCCTTCGTTACAGCATCCGCAAGGCGATGATGGTCGACCTCTCGAAGGAGACTTGGAGCTGGCGGCCCAACCCGAGGGCGCCGTCGCTGCCCATAAGGCAGTTCGGTTCGTTCCACCCGGGCAAGGGGATAGGCGGCGCCGGTGTCCACTGGGCTGCCCAGACGTGGCGCTTCTACCCGAGCGACATGAACTACCGCAGCCACCACGTCGAGCGCTACGGCGAGGGCCGGCTGCCGGAGGGGTCGACGGTGCAGGACTGGCCCATCACCTACGAGGAGCTCGAGCCCTACTACACGCGCGTCGACCACGACATCGGCGTGTCTGGCGTTGCCGGCAACCTCGGCGGGCAGATACAGCCTGGCGGCAACCCTTTCGAGGCCCCTCGATCGAAGCCGTACCCGTTGCCGCCGCTGGTGAGGAGCCAGGCTGCCGACATGTTCTCACGGGCGGCCGCGGAGCTGGGTCACAACCCGTTCCCCCAGCCGGCGTCGATCCTCTCGCAGGCCTACCGCGGCGTGTCTGGCAGCGAGCGCTCCGGCTGCCTGCTGTGCGGGTTCTGCACGCGCTTCGGCTGCGAGGTGGACGCGAAGGCCAGTCCCGTCACCGACCACATCCCCGCAGCCTTACAGACCGGTCTATACGAGATCAGGACGGAGAGCAAGGTCCACCGGGTCAACACCGGGGCAGACGGCATGGCGACCGGCGTCACGTACACCGACCTGTTGACGGGCGAGGTGCACGAGCAGCCGGCAGACGTCGTCGTGCTGTCTGCGTTCCCGCTAACGAACGTGAAGCTGCTCCTCCTCTCCAGGTCGAACGAGCACCCCAACGGCGTAGGCAACGACCGAGAGAGGGTAGGGAAGAACTACACGTACCAGCTATCCAGGGGGCCGGTGACGGGCATATTCGAAGGCAGGCGCTTCCGCACGTACACGGGCAACAGCTGCATGCAGGACGTCATCCACGACTTCAACGCCGACAACTTCGATCACTCGGACCTCGACTTCATAGGCGGGGCGTCCATCGCGTGCGGTGGGGGTGAGAACGCGCCGCTCCTCTCGGCGCTCAGCCTGCCTCCCGCCGACCAGAGCCTGTTCGGCAGCGCGGGCGACAGCGACTCGAACGGCAACGCCGGCGGTCGCAAGCGCCCGCCCGTGGCCGGCGAGGTCGGCAGCCTCGCGGGTCAGGGCTCAGAGTGGGGCAGGGCCTGGAAGGAGAACCTGAGGAACAACTGGGACGGCATCGTCGGCATAGGCATCCAAGGCGAGAGCCTGCCGTACGAGGACCAGTTCATGGACCTCGATCCCACCTACAAGGACGCCTGGGGCGACCCCATCCTGCGGATCACGTTCGACTTCCACGAGAACGACAAGCGCCTCTACCGCTTCATGGCGCAGCGCTGCCTCGAGATCATGCGGGCGATGAACCCGACGCGGATCGTCATGACAGAGGAGCTGGCCCCGTACGACGTTCACACCTACCAGAGCACCCACAACACCGGCGGAGCGATAATGGGGTCTGACCCCGGCGACTCCGTCACCAACAAGTACGGCCAGGTGTGGGACACGCCGAACGTCTTCGTGACGGGCGCGACCCTCTACCCGCAGAACCCGGGCATGAACCCTACGGGCCCGCTCATGGCGCTGGCTTATTTCACGGGTGACGCCCTCAGCACCCGCTACTTCAGGAACGCGGGCGAGCTGCTGGTCTAGGCCGGCCCGGGGCGAGACACGAGAGCGCGGGTCTGCCAACATGTGCCATGGCAACCAGGCCGGCTGCGACGCACGCCGCGTATCGCATGAGGACCCTTGGCGACAGGGTGGAGCTCTACGACGACCCGGCCGGCACACTTTGCGCCGCGACCTTGCTGGAGGGCAGGGCTGTCTTCGCGGACCTGACGGTTCAGTGCCCGGCAGACGGCGCCGAGTGGCGCTGCAGCCCCGACCGCAAGGTGATGCCGACCCGCTGGCGCCTCACGAAGGCCGGCACTACGAGGGAGAGCGTGTTCTCTCACCGGGTAGCGGCCAAGCTGCTCAACCCGTTCGGCAGGCGACTGCTCACGCTTGAGAGGCCGGGGACCAAGGAGACGTTCGACGTCGTGGACGTACGCGTGAACGGCGTGGGGCGCCTGCTTGGCCTCACGGCAGAAGACTGGGCGCTGGTGAGCGGCGGAACCGCCGTCGCCACGCTCGGCTACGCCCGCGCCACGCTCGGCTACGCCCGCGCGCCCGAATCGCAGGAGGGCGCCGCGAAGCAGGCAGGTGGGGGGCTCCTGAAGCGGGTGAGGGCGGCCGCGCGGTCCTTCGGCTCGTACGACAGGGCGCTCGTTTCTCTGGGAGAGAGGCACGTACTCGAGCCGGCAGAGGCCCTAGTCCTGATCCTGCTGTTCGGCTCCCTGACGGAGACTTCGTGATACGAACTGGGGACGCGCGGGCCCCAGGGGCGAACATCGGAGGCTCACGCATCGCCCATAATGTGGCCCCAGAGGCCCTACATGGCCACCGAAGGGAGACCCGGATGCGCATCCGCAGGCCCACCCAGGCGCGAGCATTTCTGCTGGCGTCGTGTGTCTTCATCTCTGCCATCGCGACGGCTCAGGAGTCCCAGCAGCAGTCGATGCCGCCTGCCGACTACCTTGCCGACGTCAGTTACACGCTCACGACAGGCCTGCAGGACGGACGCATGGCGTTCATCGGCGTGGGTGGCGCCATCGACGGCGTCGCCAACCCCACCCTCACGGCCAAGCCTGGCCAGGTCGTGCAGATAACCCTTATCAACGGCGACAACGTGGAGCACGACATCTTCGTCGAGGGGTTCGCGGGAGCGGACTCGCCTTCTGTCTCGCAGCGCGGGGCCAGCGTCGGCATCGTCTTCCGCGCCGACAAGGAGGGCGAGTTCCCGTACTGGTGCACGATTCCCGGCCATAGGCAGGCCGGCATGGAGGGGTCGTTCGTGGTCGGCGACGTGGTGGCAGAGCCGGAACGCGACCTGCCGAGCATCGTCAGGCCGGCGACCGACGTTCCCCCTCCACCCGACCCGAACGCGGGGCCGATGCGCCACGAGGTCGTCCTCGAGACGATCGAGCGCGACGCCTACTTAGCCGACGGCACCACGTACCGCTACTGGACCTTCAACAACCAGGTGCCAGGGCCGTTCATACGCATCAAGCTCGGAGACACCGTCGACGTGGTCCTCGAGAACCCTGAGGACAGCAACTTCATACACTCCGTAGACCTTCACGCCGTCACCGGGCCAGGCGGCGGCGCCGTCTCGACGCAGACGCTACCCGGCGACCGCACGGGCTTCTCGTTCAAGGCGATCAACCCAGGGCTGTACATCTATCACTGCGCGACGCCTATGGTCGCGCATCACATCGCCAACGGCATGTACGGCCTCATCCTCGTGGAGCCAGAGGGCGGTCTGCCGCCCGTGGACCGCGAGTTCTACGTGATGCAAGGCGAGATCTACACGGCCGACGTCTTCGGCGTGCCAGGGCATCAGTCGTTCAGCGCCACGAAGCTTCTCAACGAGCACCCCGAGTACTACGTGTTCAACGGCGCCGTTAACGCCCTGAACGACCAGCCGCTCGAGGCGAACGTCGGCGAGACGGTCCGGATCTTCTTCGGCGTCGGCGGTCCCAACAAGATAAGTAGCTTCCACGTGATAGGCGAGATCTTCGACCGCGTCTATCACGAGGGCAGCCTCACGACCGAGCCGCTGGAGGACATCCACGTCACCCAGGTTCCGGCCGGGGGCACCGCGATGGTCGAGTTCAAGGTCGAGGTCCCAGGCGAGTACGTGCTCGTCGACCACGCGCTGTCGCGGGCCGAGCGTGGCCTGTCCGGGACGCTCGTGGTGCACGGTGATCCCAGCCCCGAGATCTACGACGGCCCAGTGAACGCACCGGCCGGGCACTAGAGACAACGCGAAGGCCGCGGCGCCGGGGCACGGTCGTTCCGCTCGCTCCGGCGCCGCTGACGGCGGCGCCGAACGGGCACCGGCCATCTCCGCTTGACGCCTCTTGCGACGCCTGTGTAACCTTCCGCTGTCAATCCCTAGTGGTTTACTAGGAATTGGCCCAGATCCCCCTCCTGGGCCGCCGCGGGAGACGGCACTACCACCCGCGGCGCTCCGTGAAAGAGAGCCATCATGCGACCGTTCAAGCAGGCACTCGCCCTCCTAGCCGTGACGACGCTGGCCGTCGCCATGGCGCAGGACCTGACGCTTTACGTCGGTCGCGGCGAGGCCCTCGCCGGTCCCGTGATCGAGCGCTTCGAGGAGGAGACCGGCGTAGATGTCGCCGTGCGGTACGGCAGCACGGCAGAGCTCGCGGTCCTCATCACCGAAGAGGGTGATGCCAGCCCCGCCGACGGCTTCTGGGCACAGGACGCAGGCGCCCTCGGAGCCCTGGCGAAGGCAGGGGCCCTCTCTCCGGTCTCCGACGACCTGTACGCGGACATCGCCGAGAAGCAACGCGTCCCTGGGAACCTCTGGGTACCCGTAAGCGCCCGCAACCGCACCCTCATCTACTCCACAGACAGGGTAGACGCCTCCGAACTCCCGGGCAGCATCTTCGACCTGACGGACGAGCGTTACCGTGGCCGCGTCGCCTGGGCGCCGACGAACGGATCTTTCCAGTCGTTCGTCACCGCTCTGCGCGTCACGCACGGTGAAGAAGCCGCCGAGCAATGGCTCCGCGACATGGTCGCGAACGGCGCGACTGCCTACCCGAACAACAACTCGCAGCTCGACGCTGTCGCCTCCGGCGAGGTCGACTTCGGGCTCGTCAACAACTACTACCTGCTGAGGCGCCTGGCCGAGGAGCCCGACTTCCCGGTCGCCCAGACGTTCTTCGGCGACGGCGACATCGGCAACCTCGCGAACGTAACGGGCATAGGGGTCCTCGAGACCTCTGACTCCAAGGACCTCATGCACGACTTCATCTCCTTCCTCCTCTCAGAGGAGGCCCAGGAGTACTTCACAAACGACAACCACGAGTACCCGATCTCGACTGCCGTCGAGCCCCACCCGTCGCTCGTCAGCAACGAAGAGGCGACTGCTGCTGCGCCGAATGTCGACCTGAGCGCCATCGACGACCTCGAAGGCACCCTCAGGCTGCTGCGTGAGGTGGGCCTGCTCTGAGCCTGGCAACGGTCTTCGCACCGCGCCGGCGCACGGTGCGGTCACCCTGGTACGTCGTCGTCCCGGCCGTGATGGTCGGGGCGGCGACGTTGTTGCCGCTCATATACCTGGTCGTCCGGGCGCTGGAGCTGGACGTGGCGACGTTCGTCGAGCTGACCATGCGCGGCCGCAACGTCAGGCTGCTCGGCAACACCGCGGCCCTGACCGGCCTTGTCCTCGCGGGCGGCACACTCATCGCGGTCCCGCTCGCATGGTTGGTCACGCGCACCGACATCCGTGGCCGCAGGCTCATCACGTGGTTGTCCGTTACCCCGCTGGCGGTGCCCGGGTACGTCATGGCGTACGCCCTACTCGGCCTGGGCGGCTATCAGGGCGTTGCGATGCGCCTCTTCGACGTGCTTCTTCCGCGACCGAGCGGGCTCTGGGGCGCCGCGACGGCGCTCACCCTGTACACGTTCCCATACATCTTCCTCAACGTGAGAAGCGCGCTCCTCGGCCTCGACACGAGCCTCGAGGAGAGCGCGCGGTGCCTCGGGCACCGGCCGACTCAGGTGCTGTGGCGCGTCGTCCTTCCGCAACTGAGGCCTGCGCTGCTCGCGGGCTGGCTCGTCGTCGGGCTCTACGTCCTCGGCGACTTCGGGGCGGTCGCGCTGATGCGCTTCGAGACCTTCAGCCTCGCGATCTACACGCAGTACACGTCCGCGTTCGACAGGAGCAACGCCGCGCTGCTCTCGCTGATGCTGCTCGCGATAACCACCGCCGTCGTCGCGCTCGAGCTGAGGCTGCTGGGACGGCGGCGTTACGCTCGCGTTGGCAAGGGGGTGCGCAGGCAGGCCGCGCGGGGACGGCTCGGCCGCTGGGCGCCCGCCGCATACGCGTTCGTCGGGCTCTCGCTGGGGGCGGCCGTCGGGCTGCCGGTCCTGACGTTGGTCGGGTGGATGGCGCTCGTGACGCCCGGCGTCGCCCAGCTACGCGAGGTCCTCGACACCTTCCTTGGGACCGCCATGTTGGCCGCTCCGGCGGCGGTTCTCACGGCCTCCCTCGCGGTGCCGGTCGCGATCGCCGGCCTCAGGTCGAGGTGGGTGGGAGGCAAGCTGCTCGAGCGCCTCGTCTACCTTGGCTACGCAGTGCCGCCCGTCGCACTTGCCCTCGCGATCGTCATGTTCGCCGTCCGCTTCACGCCCGCCGTCTACCAGACGTTCCCCGTGCTCGTGCTCGCGTACGTGATCAGCTTCCTGGCGCTGGCGATCGGCCCCGTGCGCAGCGGCCTCCTGCAGGTGAACCCCAGGGTCGAGGAGACGGCGCGCTCGCTGGGGCGCGGCCGCTTCATGGCGTTCGTCCAGGTGGCGCTGCCCGCACTCAACCGCAACATCCTGGCGGCGGGCGCTCTGGTGCTCATGGCGGTGATGAAGGAGCTGCCGATGACGTACCTGCTGGCCCCGAGCGGCTACCGCAACCTCGCCGTCCGCGTGTTCGGCCTCACCAACGAGGCGATGATGGCGGCCGCGGCGCCTTTCGCCATGGCGATCGTGCTGTTCTCCTCGCTGTTCGTTGGGCTGCTGCTGGCGTACGAGGGCAGACGGCAAGCCTGAGCAACGTCAGTCCCCCGCCGATGCTCCCCGCTGCAGCGTCACGCCGTCGCCGGTGACGCGCACCAACGCCTCGTCGCCAACGGCGAGGCGGCTTTCAGGTGAGGCGAAGACGATGAGGCGCTCCTCTGGGGATACGGGGCCGATCCTGCCGTTTGCCCGCAGGACCGCCTCGTAAGTCACCACGTGGCCCTTGAACTCCCGCCGCACGACGGTGGCGACTACCTTCGGCAAGGCCGAGCCCGCGTCCGAGTCCGCCGGCACGAGCTCCAGGTGGTCGGGGCGCAGCGAGATGATCACGCGGCCGTCTGCCGTGGCCGTTAGCGGTACGGCGCCTATCGGGGTCGCCGCTGTCCGTCCCTCCGCCAGGCCGCGCAGAAGGTTGGTCCGGCCAAGGAAGCTCGCGACGAAGGCGGTGGCGGGGTGGAAGTAGACCTCCTCCGGCGTGCCGACCTGCTCGATCCGGCCGTCCCGCATCACCGCTACCCTGTCGCCGAACGAGAGCGCCTCCTCCTGGTCGTGCGTGACCATCACGGCCGTGATGCCGCTGCGCGCCAGGATCGCGCGCACCTCGTCCCTCGTGCTGCCCCTCAGCGACGCATCCAGGTTGCTGAAAGGCTCGTCGAGCAAGAGTATGTGGGGCCTGGGAGCGAGGGCTCTAGCCAGCGCGACACGCTGCTGCTGGCCGCCCGAGAGCTGGTGGGGAAAGCGCGAGTCGAAAACGGTCAGGCCCACGAGGGCGAGTACCTCAGCGGCCCGCTCCCGCTTCTGGGCGCGCGTGCCCCTCAGGCCGAAAGCCACGTTGTCGAGCACCGTGAGGTGGGGGAAGAGCGCGAAGTCCTGGAACACGAAGCCGATGCGCCTGTGTTCTGGCGGTACCATCACGCTCCCGGAAGCGACGACCTTCCCGGCCACCTCGACGCTCCCGTCGTCTGGGGTCTCGAAGCCGGCGATTAGCCGCAGCAGCGTGGTCTTCCCGCAGCCGGAGGGACCGAGGAGGCAGAGGACCTCGCCCTGGTACACGGACAGGTCCAGCTGGTCTACCGCGGGCGGCGCGTGCTGCGAGTAGCGCTTCGTCAGGTTCGTCGTCTTGACGATCGGGTCTGTGATCAACATGCCGTAGACGGCATTATCGCCCGGCAGACAAGGTTTGGTCTGGTGACGCCATACGGTCCGGCACGCTACCTTGTCGCCATGCCGATGCACTTCCGCAAGCTCGTCATCGCGTCGCTGCTCTCGCTCCTCGCAGGAGTAGCGACGGCGCAGGAGCCGATCTCCAGTCTCCTGCCCGACACCACCGTCTTGGCCGTGCACGTCTCGCCGGAGGGCTTCGATGCGAGCGCCGTGGCGGAGATGCTGGGCGAGCTGGACATAGACGAGGCCGGAGACGTGCTCATGGCGCTTCTCGGCGCGTTCGAGGGGGCGGCGGGCGCCGCCGGGCTGTCGGACGAGCTGGCCGATCTCGACGTATTCGGGGACCTGGAGCGGGAGTGCCAGGGGTCGGGTGCCATCCTTCACGAGATGGCCAGTGCGCTTGGCCCGACGGCAGCGGGTGTCAGCGTCTCGCGCTTCGACCCTGAGCCCGCCCTCACGCTCGTCACCCGCCCGGGCGATCCCTCTCTCGCTGAAGAATTCGTCGAACGCATGGTCGCCTGCATGGGCGGCGACCCGCTGGGAACCGAGGGTGACGCAGAGATCTGGGTCGTCGGAGACGGCGGCGACTTCCCCCTGGTGCTGGCTGCCGCTGAGGGCGTCCTCGCGGTCTCGAGCGATCCCGAGGTGCTGCGCGGTGTGTTGAGGCGCGCCGCCGGCGGCGACGACGCTGGCCTGGCGGATACGCGCGTCGGCCGACTCTCGGCCGGTCTCACGTCACGGGGTGCTGGGTTCACGCTGAACCTGGCCGCCGCGGCCGATGCTCTCGAGGCTTTCAGGTTCGCCGCGGCGGGAGGAGACGGCACCGCAGCCCTATTCGACAGGCTCCTCACCACTCTGCGCGTCGTCGACGGGTTCGCGTGGCATGCCACCGTGGACGCCGGCGGGCTGCTCGTAGAGTCCGTCGCGACTTTCGACGCCGCCCTGGCCCGCGAGGCGGGCGAGGACGAGCTCCTCCGGCTGCTCACGTGCTCCTCCTGCGAGATGGAGGAGCCTGCGCTCCTGCCGCGCGATGCGGTCGCGCTCAGCGGCGGGGTGATGCCCCTGGGCGCGCTCGTCTCTTGGCTGGATACGTGGCTGGCGGACTTGGCCGACCTGGGAGCCGTGCCGGAAGGTTGGGACCTGCGCAGCGCTGCCGGCGAGCTGCTTGGCGTGGACGCGAACGCCGCGTTGCTTGGGTGGATCGGCGACTCGTGGCATGCGGCCACGCTCGACGTCCTCGCTACGGACCTGAGAGGGTGGCTGAGCGGTCTGCCGACGCTGGTCACGGTGCCGGTCTCGTCCGAGCAGGAGGCGCGGAAGGGCATCGAGATGTGGCCGGCGGTCATCGACGGGCTCGCCGACCTCGCGCAGTCGCTGGAGGAAGGCACCGAGGTGGAGGGGGCGTTCCGCTTCGACGAGGCCGTGTCCGTGCGTGAGGGCTCGTACAGGGGTATCGATTACACCAGGTACCGCACCGGTCCCGGCACGGACGTAGGGGTGGCGGTGCTAGGCGGTCACCTCGTCATCGGGTCACCGGCGACGAGCCTGCACGACGCCATAGACATCCACCTGGGCGGCGTCGCGAGCAGTGGCGCGGCATGGCGCACCTTGGAGGGCCTGAACCTCGGCGGCGCGGACTTCGTGGCATACGACGTCGCGGCGATGCCGGAGTTCCTCTCGGGCCTTGCCCAGATCTCTGACCTGCTCGCTGGACCGTTCGCCTGGACGGTGTGGTTGGGTGTGCAGGGTCTGGCCATGGCGGCGGACCCTTCCGAGGTACCGACAGACCTCCCGAGCTACGACGACCTCATCCGGCTCGCGGACGTGGTCACGGACGGCTTGCTGCTCCTCGCCGACCGGACGGGCCCCGCCGTGGGCACGACGGAGCTGGTGAACGGGGCTCGGTGGAGCACCTGGCGCCTACCGCTCAGGTGATCATGGGAGGAGGTAGATCCACTCCTCGGACTCGAACTTGTCGCGCCTGAGCTTCTCCGCCGCCGCCAGTTCCTCATCGGTCAGCGCGGAGCGGGAGAGGCCGTAGCGGTCCTCGAACGTGCCTACGAGGCTCTTCACGATCTCCTCGCGCGGCATCCGGGTCTGCTGGCTCAGCGGCGTCACGCGCTTGTTGGCGCTGACCGAGCCCTTGTCCGACAGTTTCTCGCGACCGATGCGCAGGACCTCGAGCATCTTCGCGGGGTTCATGTCGTACGCCATCGTGACGTGGTGCAGCACTGCACCGGACCGGCGCGTCTGGGCGGCGCCGCCTATCTTCCCCTCTGCGGAGGATAGGTCGTTTATCGGCTTGTAGAACGCGTCGACGCCCAGGGCGCGCAGGCCCGCGACGACCCACTCGTCGAGGAAGGCGTAAGAGTCGACGAACGAGAGGCCGCGCACGAGGCTCTCCGGGGCGTAGAGCGAGTACGTGATCGTGTTGGCTGGCTCGACGAACATGGCGCCCCCACCCGTGATGCGGCGGGTGACAGTTATGTCGTGCTTGCGGGCGCCCTCCATGTCGACCTCGTTGCGGACGGACTGGAAACGGCCGAGGATCACCGCGTTCGAGTCCCACTCCCACATCCGCAGCGTCGGCTTGCGCCGCCCGGCAGCGACCTCCAGCGTGAGAACCTCGTCTATCGCCATGTGGAGCATCGGCGGTGTCGGGTCGTCGGTTATCAGCTGCCAGTCGTGCTCGAGCCAGCGCTCCAGCATCTCCGGTGGGAACCTGAGGTCGCTCACGCCCGCTCCCTCGGCTTGTCTTCGTCGATGGCGCGTTTGACCGCGGTGGCCACGCTCTGCGTCGAGAAGCCGATGAGCGCGGCGCCCTCCGGCAGGTGCCTGTCCATGCGGCGCGTCAGGTCCTCGACGCTCGAGTCTGCGGGCGCCCCGACGAGCCCCTCTACCATGTCAGCGAGGGCCGTCTCCGGCTCCAGGAAGAAGTCACCCGTGATCGTCGCCTGGGCGATCTTGTCCTCCTCGAGAACCACGTCTGCGACCACGAGCTTTCCCCCCGGGGTCTTGAACTCTCCATGCCTGGCCATGCCGCGATGATAAGGCCGGTGAGCCGTCCTGCCGGCTCATCATGAGCGCGAGCCGCAGCACGTCGTCCCACCAGCCCGCCAGCCAGCCTGGCGGACCGGACGCGGCATGCCGTTGCAGCCGGCGCCGGATGGCTCCCGGTTCCTTCTCCACGAGAACGAGCTCGCGCTTCGCTCGGGTGAGGGCGACGAAGAGGACGTTCGCCTCCGCGCGGTCGTCAGTCGCGGGGTCTCCAACATAGGCTTCGGGCCCGCTACGAGGCCGCGCTGCAGCGGCAACGGCACCCGCGTCCTGGAGCCATGCGGTGTGCGGCCACGCGGTCGCAGGGCGCCTGTCGGCCCCGATGCCCAGCTCCTCTGGCGCCAGCACGAACACCCTGTCCGCCTCCCTACCCTTTGCCTTGTGCACGGTCGAGAGCAGCGCGTGCCCTTCCGGCGCGTCGCCGCCTAAGAGCATGGCGAGTGCGGCGTTCACGTCCTCGACGCGACCGGAGCGCGCGGTCGCCAGCGCCACGGCGGCAGCCTTGTGCTGGTGGCTCGTGGCATCGAGCGCGCCCGGCAGCTCGAGGCCGAGCGGCATCTCCCGCTCCAGCCGGCGCGACTCCTTTGCCAGTGAGAGCTCGAGAGCAAGCCTGTCGACGAGCCCGTTCGCGGCGCCAAGGCGCGCGACCAGCTCGGTGGAGTTGGCCAGCCTTTCGTCTCCCAGCACGACGGTCGGGAGGCGGGTTGAAGCGGCGGCCAGCGCCGTGTCGAGCAGCGGCCCGTTGGTCCGGCTGAGCACGAGGTCGCCTGGCGCGAGGGCCGAGAGGAGCCGCGAGCCGTTCGTCACGCGCACCCTGCCGGTCCTGGCTCCCGGCGCGGGCACCATGCGCGGCGAAAGGCGCCGAGCCAGAACCACGTGACGGGTCGGGCAGCGGTAGCTGACGCTCAGCGGGAGGCGCGTCGCGGAGGTGGCGGCCGCCACCCTCTCTAGCGAGGCCGCGTCCGCGCCCGCGAACCCGTATATCGCCTGCGAGGCGTCGCCGACGAAGAGCGCTCGTGCGCCGGCCTCTACCAGGCGCATGACGAAGCGCAGCGCGAGCCTGCTGAGGTCCTGAGCCTCATCGACGCAAACGAAGTCGAACGCGGGCACGGGAAGAGCGAGGACGACAGGCTGGTATAGGAGGTCCGTGAAGTCGACGCTCGGCGTGGCGGTCGAGCCGGCGAGCATCTCGCTCAGGTAAGCAGCGGCGCTCTCGCCCGGCAGCTCCAGCTCTATCCCGTACCTCTGGCGCAGGGGCTGCGGGTCGATGGGGTATGGCGTCAGGTCGAGGCGCGCGAAGCGCGCCGCGGTCACCAGCCCGGCCCGGGCGTGGGGCGGGGCGCCACGTTCTGTTGCCAGGCGCATGTACTTGTCGTCGTCGAGGGCGACTGACCGCCCGGCGCCCAATAGGACGCGGCGACCCAGTGCGTGCAGCGTCAGAGCGTGCACCCCAGCCGGTAGCCTCTCGCGGAGTTGGGCCGCGGCGGACCTGTTGAACGCCAGGAACGCCACCCGGGCCGCGGGGACGCCGATCTCGTCTACGAGGAGGCGGGCGACGAGCACGAGGGTGGTCGTCTTGCCGCTGCCCGCCGTGGCCTCGACGAGGCCGTGACCCGCGCCGCTGCGCACGAAGTCGAGGATCTTCGCCTGGTGCGCGCTCGCCCGCACGCCTCAAGGCTTGAAGTCGGCGGCCGCCGAGCGCAATGGCAAGGGACCGGCGTGAACCGGTCCCTTGCCTAGTCAGAGAGGTCGGCTACCTATCAGCTCGCGTGCGATACTCGCCGGCCGCGCGACCTGCGCCGGCGGCTGTGGTTGCCGCTCGGCCTGCGACCGGAGCCGCTCGGCCTGCCGCCGGACGAGCGCCCGGCCGTAGCCTGCAGGTTCTCCAGCAGCGCGGCGTGGTCTGGCACGAAGCCGGCGATCTGACGCCGCACTACCCGGCTGCGCAGCACGCGCTCGAGGTCTCGGACGCTGCCGAAGTCGGAGGTCGTGACGAAGGTTAGTGCCTGGCCCGTTCTCTCGGCCCTGCCTGTGCGGCCGATGCGGTGGGTGTACGCGTCTGGCGTGTCAGGGAAGTCGTAGTTGATCACGTGCGAGACCGAGGCTACGTCGATGCCGCGGGCGGCGATGTCTGTGGCCACCAGGATGTCGTACTTGCCGTCGCGGAAGCCGTCGAGCGAGGCCTGCCTGCGGTTCTGCGACAGGTTCCCCTGGATCTCGGCGGCCGAGAAGCCGTCCCGGTTCAGCCTGGCCGCCAACCGCTTCGCGCGGTGCTTCGTGCGGGTGAAGACGAGGACGGAGCGCGCGTCAGGCTGGTCGAGCAGGTGCATGAGCAGGTCGGTCTTCCTGTCCTCGGCGACCGGCACGAGGAAGTGGTCGATCGTCTTGGCGGGGGCAGAGTGGCCGATCTCAACGGTGAAGGGGTCGTTCAGCACTCCGTCGGCCAGGTGCCGCACCTCGCTCGGCATCGTGGCGGAGAACAGCAGGCGCTGAGAGTCGCGCGGCACCAGGCCGACTATCCGCTTGATGCTCGGCAGGAACCCCATGTCGAACATATGGTCGGCCTCGTCGAGCACGAGCACCTCGACGTTGCCAAGGTCGGCGTTGCCGCGTTCGACGTGGTCGAGGAGGCGTCCGGGGCAGGCGACGATGATGTCCGCCCCGCCCGTCAGGGCCTGGATCTGCGGCTGGAAGCCGACGCCGCCGTACACGGTGGCGCTGCGCAGGCCGGTTTGGCGACCAAGGCGCGCGAACTCGTCGTTTATCTGCTCGGCGAGCTCGCGGGTAGGCGCGACGACCAGCGCGCGCACCTGGCGCCTGCGGCCGTTGCCCCTGCCGTCAAGGAGCCGATTGAGGATGGGCAGCACGAAGGCCGCGGTCTTGCCCGTGCCTGTCTGCGCCAGGCCCAGAACGTGGCGGCCCTCCATCGCCGGAGCGATGGTCTGGGCCTGGATGGGCGTGGGTTTGTCGTACCCTGCCGCCTTCACGCCAGCAAGCAGCGTCTGATGCAGGCCGAAGCCGGCGAAGTTTTCGATCGTCATTATCTAGAGGTCCTTTCCTCAGCCAACCACCAGCCGAAGAAAGGCCGTCTGCCTTGACAGCGAGCGGGAAGCGACTGACAGTGTATCCCCTGCAATGTGGCTTGCATAAGCGAATGCGCGACAATGGGCTCTTGGAAGCCCGATCGGTGGGAACGAACCTACCCGCTGTGCTAACATCTGTCGGCTATGTGCCCGGCCCATGCCGGGAAGTGGTGCCCGCCCAGACGCGAGGCGCCGATGAGCTTACGAAAGCTACGAAGGAGAAATGATGGCTCGCAACCTCTCAGCCATGAAGCGGCACCGCCAGGACGAGAAGCGCCGGCTCGCCAACAGGGCGCGCAAGAGCACGATCCGCACGTTCACGAAGAAGGCCGTCTCCGCCGCCGAGTCCGGTGACTTCGAGGCCGCGGAGAAGTACCAGAAGGTCGTGCAAGGTCTCGTCGACAAGGCGATAATGCTCTCCACGCTTCACAAGAACAACGCGGCGCGCAAGAAGTCACGCCTCACGAAGCGCATCAACGCGCTCAAGCAGCAGGCGCAGGCCTAAGCGCAGCCCGGCCCCTACAGGCCAGCCAGAGCCTTGGCGGTCGCGATCGCCTCGTCGAACATCGCCGGCGTCAGCCGGCCGGTGTTCGTGTTCTGGTAGCTGACGTGGTACGCGTCCACCAGCGGCAGGGCGCGCGCCGACGCGCTGCCCGGCAGATCGTCGAGGCGATGCACGGCGCCGTGCGCGAACGGGTGCCTCGCCAACGCGAGGACGACGCCGCGGCGTCGCAGCAGCTTCAGGTAGGAGTCGTGACCGACCCTTCCGAGAGCCAGCACGGCACGTAGCCCCGTCAACCCGTCGTAGTCGTAGTCGAGCCACGAGCTGCAGTTGCGCAGCTCGCTCGAGTTCGGCTTGTTGCCCGGCGGCACGCACCGAACAGACGAGGTGATCCACACGCCGCTCAGCGTCAGGCCGTCTCCACGGTGCGTCGACGTTGGCTGGCTTGCCAGGCCCGCGCGGTGCAGGGCGGGGTAGAGGAAGTCGCCTGAGGCGTCGCCCGTGAACATCCTGCCCGTCCGGTTGCTGCCGTGCGCACCGGGCGCGAGGCCGAGGAGCAGCAGCCTCGCATCCGGGTCGCCGAAGCCCGGCAGCGGCGCGCCCCAGTACTCCTGATCGCGATAGGCACGTCTCTTCTCCCTCGCCACCTGTTCCCTGAACTCCGCGAGCCTTGGGCAGCGACGGCAGGTCGCGAGGGCTGGAGGGTATGGGTCGAAAGGCGGCGCCACCGTGCGTGGAAGATAACCCCGTAGGCCGTTGATAAGCTCGGCCCGTGCCCGGCCCGCGCATAGTGCTCGTGAGGACCAAGGACTCTGCGAACGTGGGGGCCGCGGCAAGGGCGATGCGCAACTTCGGCCTCGACGACCTGTGGCTCGTGTCGCCGCGTTGTCGCATCGACGAACGTGCGAGGGCCCTCGCGTCCCACGCCGGCGACCTGCTCGACTCTGCGATGATAGTGAGCTCGCTGGAGGAAGCCCTGGCCGGCGTGACGCTCGCGGCCGGTACCAGCGCCCGGGCGCGCCGCGCGCCGTCGTACGCGGTGACCCCACCGAGGGAGGCGGCGCCCCGCCTGCTGGAGGGCGCGGCCGTGCTCTTCGGGCCGGAGGACCACGGTTTGGCGAACGATGAGTTGACGCGCTGCCAGCTTCACGTCGTGGTGCCGACGGCGGAGTTCTCCTCGCTCAACCTGGCCCCGGCGGTGCTGGTCGTCGCATCCGAGGCGCACCTCGCACGGTTGGCCGCCGGCGGCGAAAAGGGTGCCGGGCCCGCGCCGGCCGGCCGCACAGCAGAAGCGCCGGCCGGCCGCACCGGTGAAGCGCCGGCCGCAAGGGACCAGCTAGAGGCCTTCTACGCCCAGTTCGGCGACGTCCTCCTGCGGATCGGGTTCACAGACAGCCCGCGCCTGCCCAGCGTGATGCGCATGTTCAGAGCCGTGCTGGACAGGGCGGAGCCGAGCGCGCACGAGCTGTCTGCGCTGCGCGGTCTCGCCAGTCAGGTCAGGTGGGCGGCGGATCAGACGCCCGCAGCGCTCCCCGGCGCCCCAGAAGACCAGGCGGAGTAGGCGGGCGCCCGACCACCGACGCAGACGCGGGAGCACGCGCGCTTCTAGACCTCGGCGAACGCCTCCGCCGCGGCGGCCACGACCCTGTCGATCGCCGCCCCGTCGTGGGCCGCGGAGACGAACGCCGCCTCGAACCTGCTTGGTGGCCAGTAGACGCCCCTGCGCATGAGCCCGTGGAACCAACGGGAGAACGCGGGGCCGTCAGACGCCATGGCCGCGACCAGGTCGGTAACGGGCCCATGCGAGAAGAAGACGGTGAGCATCGAGCCGACGCGGTTGACGCTCACCGCAACGCCGGCACTTTCCGCCCCCTCCAGCAGGCCGCGCTCGAGCCTGGCGGACGCTTCTTCCAGCCGGTCGTACACGCCTGGGTCGCTGGCCAACCGGCGAAGCGTGGTGGCGCCGGCCGCCATCGCAACGGGGTTACCGGAGAGCGTCCCGGCCTGGTACACGCCGCCGACGGGAGACACGAGGTCCATCAGGTCCGCCCGCCCGCCGTACGCGCCAACGGGGAAGCCTCCGCCTATGACCTTGCCCCACGTGACGAGGTCCGGCTCCAGCCCGAAGAGCTCGACGGCCCCACCTGGAGCTAGGCGGAAGCCGGTCATGACCTCGTCGACGATCAGCAGAGCACCCACGTCGCGGGTCAGCTGGCGCAGGCCCTCGAGGAAGCCAGGCTCGGGGGCGACGACGCCCATGTTGCCGACGACCGGCTCCACGATCACGGCGGCGACAGTGTCGCCGCGTTCCGCTACGAGCCTGCGCACGCCTTCGAGGTCGTTGTATGCGGCCACCATCGTGTGGCGCGTGACGTCCTCCGGCACGCCGGGGCTGCTCGGCACGCCGGTGGACAGGGCGCCGGAGCCGGCTGAGACGAGGAACGGGTCAGCGTGACCGTGGTAGTTCCCCTCGAACTTGATGAACGCGTCCCTGCCCGTCGCCGCCCTTGCGACTCGCAGGGCGCTCATCGTCGCCTCTGTGCCCGAGTTGACGAAACGCACCCTACCGGCGAGCGGGTACCTCTCGTTGATCAGCTCCGCCAACTCGACCTCGCGATGGTTGGGGGCGCCGAAGCTGGCGCCGGCACGCAGAGCGTCCGTCGCCGCCTCCACGACCGCCGGGTGGCAGTGACCGAGGATCAGCGGCCCCCACGAGCCGACCATGTCGACGTACTCGTTGCCGTCGACGTCCCACACCAGGCAACCCGAGCCGCGCTCGAGGAAGACGGGAGTGCCGCCCACCGCCTTGAAGGCGCGCACGGGCGAGCTAACGCCGCCCGGCATGAGGTCGGCGGCGCGCTCGAAGAGCTGTTCAGACCGGCTAGTCATTGGCGCATGTTCTCACGCCCTGACCGAAGCCTGGTGCCTTCGTGGACGCCTGACACTTCTGTGACAAAGCGCGGTGACGACGCACTTAGCATGCTGCCCGTGGAACGGTTGGCCATCGTCGGAGTCTCTCAGTCGCGCGGCGGCATAGACGCGATCGAAACGTTGCATGCGCGGTTCCCCGACGCCGCAGGCGTGCGCGACCTCGGCTTCGAAGAGGCCGTCACCATCGCAACCTGCAACCGCTTCGAGGCTGTTGTCGCGTTGCCGGACGGCATGGAATGCGCCGCCGCCAGGCGCCTGTTGGGTCTCGACGACGGCGGTGCCCGCACCGGCTACGCGTTCAGGGGCGAAGGGGCTCTCGAGCACCTGGCGCGGGTCGCAACGTCCTTGGAGTCCGTCAACCCGGGCGAGGACCAGGTGATGGCGCAGGTGAGGCGCGCGTACACGCACGGCCAGGCGCTCGGCACGACAGGGCCGCTGTTGTCCTTCGCCTTCGAGTCGGCGTTGCGACTGGCGAAGCGGGTCAGGCGGGAGGTCAGGCTGGCTCCCACCAACGCTTCCCTTTTCACCCTTGCGCTGCCGCTGATCGAGCCGGTGCTGGAGCGCGGCGCGCCGGTGGCCGTCGTGGGCGTTGGCGAGATGGGCTCCGTCGCTGCGCGCGCGCTCGCCCACGCCGGGTTGTCGGAGCGCATGTTCCTCGTCAACCGGGACGAGCGGCGTGGACGCGCGCTCGCCGACGAGACAGGTGGCGAGTGGCTGCCGTTGAGCGCGTTCCTCTCGGGCTCGAACCTCTTCGACGTCGTCGTTTGCGCCACCCCGAGCCGCGCTCTGCTGGACGCTGCCGTCCTCGACCGACTACGGGGCCTGCGGGCCGTCGTTGACCTGGGCGTGCCGCGCAACGTGGACGCCGCGGCCGCCGCAGTGAGGGGCATAGATGTGATAGGCCACGAGGAGCTGCAGGCGGCCGGTCAACGGCGCCGCGCGCAGATGGCGGAGAGGTTGGCGGAGGCCGAGGCCGTCCTGCTTAGCGAGCTGGACTCGGTGCTGGACGCCTGGACGGACAGACAGATCGCCCCGGCCATCCGCCGGCTACGGAGCCTTTACCGCGACACCATAGGCGACAAGCTCTCGGACGACGAGGCGGCAGCGCTCGCGCACCGCTTCGCGCACGTGCCGGTCAAGGGCCTGCGGGCGCTGGCCAGGCGCTACGGAGTGGAAGCGGCTACCACCTTCATCGACGTCGTGGAGCGCCCGTGATCCGCATCGCGACCCGGGCGAGCGACCTCGCGCTGTGGCAGGCGCGCAGGGTGCAGGAGCTGCTTGGCGCCGCCGGGCAAGGGTCGGAGCTCGTCACCGTGACCACCCAGGGTGACAGGGACCAGCGGCCGTTCGCCGAGCTCGGCGGCACCGGCTTCTTCACCAAGGCGGTGCAGGACGCCGTCCTGGAGGGCCGGGCCGACATCGCGGTGCACTCCTACAAGGACCTGCCGAGCGCAGGGGTGCCCGGTCTGACTATTGCAGCCGTGCCGGAGCGCGCCGACCCGCGCGACGTCCTGCTGGTAGACCCCGGCGCTCACGACGCTGGCGCCGGGCCCGTGCCGCTTGTGGAAGGCGCGCTTGTGGGGACCAGCGCGGCCAGGCGGAGGGCGCAGCTTCATTCACTGCGGCCAGACCTCGAGCTCATGGACCTGCGCGGGAACGTGCCCACACGCGTCGCCAAGCTGCGGCGCGGTGACTACCAGGCTGTCGTGCTCGCCAAAGCCGGGCTGGATCGCCTGGACATCGACCTCAGCGGCCTCGTCGTGCACGTGCTCGAGCCGCAAGTACTGATGCCGGCTCCGGCGCAGGGGGCGCTGGCTGTCGAGACGGTCGAGAGGCTGGTAGACGTTGTCCGGCTCATCGACGACGCCCCCACGCGGCGCGTCGTCGCCGCGGAGCGCGACCTAATGGCGCGGTTCGACGCCGGCTGTCAGCTCGCGCTCGGCGCCAGGGCGGTTCCAGAAGGCGGGGGCGTGAGGCTCTCCGCCTGGTACGAGGGCAGGCGCGCCGAAGCGTGGGACGCAGACCCCGTCAACGCCTCGAAGCTCGTGTTCGAGGCCCTTGGGGTCGACGAAGCCGAGAGCCGTGACCGTACTCGGGCCGGTGGGGGGACAGCCACAGTGACGCGGGAAGGGAGCATGGCGTGAGGATCGGACTGACGCACTCGCGTCGCGCCCTTCCGGGCCTGGCGCGCAGCATCGAGGAGCATGGGCTGACCGTCGAGTGGCAGCCGTTGGTCGAGACACGCACCGTGGAGGGCGACGCAGCGCGCGAGAGCGCGATGTCACTCCTCGCGTGCGACTGGCTCGTGTTCCCGAGCCGCTCGGCGGTGAGGGCATGGACCGAGCTGGGGCTGCCCACCGCGTCTCTCGCGTCGGGCTCCGCCGTGCGTGGGGCGACCCTGCCGACCGCGCCGCGGGTGGCTGCCGTAGGCTTGGGCACCGAAGCGGAGCTGCTGGAGGCGGGGATGCGGCCGCTGCTCACGGGCAGCGGCGACGCCGCGAGCACCGCCGCCCGACTCATCGAGGTCACCTCGCAAGGTGACCGGATCGGGCTGGTGCAGGGCGACCGCGCCCTTCCCACGCTCGCCGAGACGCTGCGGCTGGGCGGCAGGCGGGTGAGCACCGCGACGGCGTACCGCACCCTCACGACCAGTTGGCGTGGGCGGCCGGCGACGTTGACCGTGCTCGCGAGTCCTTCCGCCGCCGCCGCGTTCGGCGCCGAGCTGCTGAGCAGCACGATCCCCGTAGCGGTCGGTCACGTGACGGCGACGGCGGTGAGGCGCCTGGGTTGCGAGCCGATCGTCGCTGACGCGCCCTACGTCGGCGAGGTTTCGCAGGCCGTCGTCGCGGCCGCGGACGCGTTGTCATCGGAGGTGCCTGTACCGTGATCGCCGACCGCCCAGCCGACATCGTTGCAAGACCGCGGCGCCTGCGCTCCACGCCAGCGATCCGCGATGCCGTCGCCGAGACCGAGGTGCTGCCCCGGCACATGATCGCCCCCTTCTTCGTCACGTCCGGCAACCCGGGCCCGGTAGCCGGCATGCCCGGGGTCGAGCGCGTGACGCCGGACGGGCTGCTGCGCCAACTGGAGCGCGCCCTGGCTGCCGGCGTCCGAACGGCGATGCTCTTCGGCGTGGTGCCCGACTCTGTGAAAGACCGTGAGGGCACTGCCGCGTCCGACGTTCAGGGGCCCGTTGTCCGCGCCCTGCGTGGGGCGCGACAGGCGTTCGGCGAGGACATCGTGCTGATGACGGACGTGTGCCTTTGCGGATACACGGACCACGGCCATTGCGGCATCCCGGGCGCCGGCGGGCGCATAGACAACGACGCGACGCTCCCGCTTCTCGCCGACATGGCATCGGCACATGCCGACGCCGGGGTCGACATCGTGGCGCCGTCCGACATGATGGACGGGCGGGTTGGCCACATCAGGTCCCATCTGGACTCGCGTGGCCACCATGACGTCGGGATACTGTCGTACGCCGTCAAGTACGCGTCCGCTTTCTACGGGCCGTTCCGCGAGGCGGCCGGCTCCTCCCCTGGTCATGGTGATAGGGCCGGGTACCAGATGGACCCTCGCAACGGCAGGGAGGCGCTGCGGGAAGCCCTCCTCGACGTCGAGCAGGGGGCAGACGCGCTGGTCATAAAGCCCGCGCTCGCCTACCTCGACGTGGTCCACGCGGTCAGGGCGGTCACCAACCTGCCGCTCGTCGCCTACAACGTCTCAGGCGAGTACGCCATGGTCAAGCACGCCGTTGCCGCCAAGGCGCTCGACGAGGAACGCGCGGTCCGAGAGGCGCTCATAAGCATGAGGCGTGCCGGCGCCGACCTGATCATCAGCTACCACGCGGTGGAAGCCGCAGCGCGAGGATGGCTGTCGTGACAGAGAAGCCCCTCAAGCGCACACCGCGCCTCACGCAGGTCGCCTTCGGCGTGATAATCGCGTTCCTCGTCGCCCAGGTCGCATGGTGGCTGTGGTTCCAGGCCGACTACATAGGTGGGGTTACCGACTCCACGGAGGCCGCCTGGCAGGACGACGCGCGCCTGGCGAACCGGCTGGCCGCGATCGAGCCGGGCGTCGTCGACGACCTGCTTGCGGCCCACCCGCACCTGAGGCTCGAGTCTGGCCGGTTCATCGTCGATGAGGCTCACGTCGACGCGTTCGTCGGGGAGCAGAACAGCGCCCTGCGCATGTTCCTCTTCGAAGGCGTCTTCTTCGTGATCGTCGTGCTAACCGGCCTGTGGATACTGGCGCGCAGCCTGGCTGTGGCCCGCGAGCTGGAGCGCAGGCAGCACAACTTCCTACTCGCGGTCACGCACGAGTTCCGCACGCCCATAAGCACGCTGAGGCTCCTCATCGAGACCCTGCAGTACCGCGAGCCCACGGGCGGTAGGGTCACGGACTACCTGGGTCGCATGGAGCGCGAGCTCTCGCGGCTCGAGCGGTCGAGCGACCAGGTGCTCGCCACCGCCCGCCTCGAGCAACTCAGCGACATGTCTGACCTGCGACCGCTGGAGGTCAGCAGGGCCGTCGAATCGATAGTCGAGAAGCACCGTGGGGGGCTGGAGACCCGCGGCGCGCGACTGACGGTCGCCTACTCGCCTGTCGCCCTCGTCGCCCACGTCGAGCCGGGCGCGTTGGAGCTCGTGATCACGAACCTGCTCGATAACGCGATCAAGTACAGCCCTGGCGCGCAGAAGCCGGTGAGGATCGCGACGGAACAGAGAGGCGACAGCGCGTTGATCGTAATCGAGGACGAAGGTGTCGGAGTGGACCCGGCGGAGAGGGGACGCATCTTCGAGCGCTTCTACCGGCCGGGAAGCGAGATGACGCGGAGGAGCCAGGGGGTGGGGCTCGGCCTGTACCTCGTGAGCACGAACGTTGGCCTCATGAGGGGCCGGGTGACGTGTGAGCCGAGGGCCGACGGCCTGCCCGGCACCAGGTTCGTCGTGAGCCTGCCGCTCGAGCACGGCCTGAACGGCGCGAGCGCGTTCGCGCCCGCGACCGTCGGCCGGCCGGCCGGGAGGTCGGCGTGACGTCCGTCAGCTTGGTCGCCCGCACGAGCCCGTTCATCCTGATCGTCGAGGACGAGCCCAGTCTCGCTCAGGTGCTCAGCGAGAACCTGGTCGACGAGGGCTACGGCGTCGAGACGGTTGGTGACGGGGCCGCGGCGTTGGAGCGTTGGCGTGACGACCAACCCGACCTGGTGGTCCTGGACGTGATGCTGCCGAACCTCGACGGGTTCGAGCTGTGCCGCGTACGGCGCGCAGAGGGCGACCAGACGCCGGTCATCTTCCTCAGTGCCAGGGGACAGGCAGGCGACCGGGTCACCGGGCTGGAGGCCGGTGCCGACGACTACCTGACGAAGCCCTTCCACCTGCCGGAGTTCCTGCTGCGAGTCAAGGCGCTGCTCAAGCGCTCCTCCCAGACCACGGACGAGTTGAGCTTCGGCGGTCACGTCGTCGACTTCCGGTCCTGGACCGCCAGGCTCGCCAGCGGCGCAGAGGTGAGCCTCACCGAGCGCGAGGTTGGCATACTGAAGCTCCTCGCAGAGCGCGAGGGCGAGGTTGTGAGCCGCGACGAGATCATGGACAGGGTCTGGGGCGGCGACACCTTCCCGAGCACCCGCACCATAGACAACTTCATCGTCAGGCTGAGGCGCCACTTCGAGCCGGACTCCGACTCGCCGACGTACATCCACACCGTATGGGGCGTGGGGTACAGGTTCACTCCGCGATGAGCACGTTCCTGCGCACCCTCGCCGGAGAGTCGACGAAGACAGCCCCGATCTGGATCATGCGCCAGGCAGGCCGCTACCTGCCGGAGTACAGGGCGCTGAGGGAGCGCTACGGCTTCTGGGAGATGGTCAACACACCCGAGCTGGCTGCCGAGGCGACGCTGCAGCCGGTGCGACGCTTCGGCGTGGATGCCGCGATCCTCTTCCAGGACATCATGTCGCCGCTGCCTGCCATGGGCATCGAGGTGACCTTCGACCCCGGCCCGGTCATAGCCGAGCCGCTGCGCGACGTCTCGGCCGTCGAGAGGCTCGTCGTCCCGCCGGCGGAAGAGCTCGCTCCCAGCGCCATGACGGCGCTGCGGATGGTCGCAGCCGAGTCGCCGGTCCCGGTCATCGGCTTCGCCGGCGCCCCGCTAACGCTCTCCGCCTACCTGGTTGAGGGGAAGGGATCCAAGGAGTTCGCGACCTTCCGCGGCCTGGCGCGCTCGAACCCGGCCGTCCTCGACTCTCTACTCGACAAGCTCACGGACATGACGATCGAGTACCTGCGTGGGCAGGTGGCCGCGGGAGCGGCGGCCGTCCAGCTCTTCGACACGTGGGCGGGCCTGTTCGACGACGTCACGTACCGGCGCCTCGGGCTGCCGCGCGTAAAGCGCATCGCCAGTGCCCTAGAACCTACCGGGGCGCCCCTCATCTACATGGCCGTCGGCGGAGGTCATCTCCTCACCTCCATATCTGAAGTCCGGTGCGCCGCGGTGAGCGTCGACTGGCGCACGCCGCTGGAGGTCGCGAGGCGTCGCCTACCGGGCAAGGCGATCCAGGGCAACCTGGACCCGGCCGCGCTCCTGGGCTCAGCTGAGAACCTCGTGGCCGAGGCGGACAGGGTGCTGAGGTCCGGCCTGGGCGGGCCACACGTCTTCAACCTGGGCCACGGTGTGATGCCTCAGACGGATCCGGACAACTTTGCGGCGCTGGTAGACCTGGTTCACGCCTTCGACAGGAGCCTTGCGGGCACGGCCGCCGCCGGGTCTTCGCGATGATCCCAAGGGAACGCGCCCTCGGGCTCATGCGCGACTCGCAGCGCGACCTGGTGCGGGCCTTCGAGGCCGTCGACGGCGGGGGCAGGTTCACGCCCCACTCGTGGACAAGGGAAGGTGGCGGGGGAGGCACGGCGATGGTCCTCTCGGGAGGGAACGTGTTCGCCAAGGCGGCGATAAACGTCTCGGCCGTCTGGGGGGAGGAGGTGCCTGGCAGCCTGGCCGCGCAGCACCCCGAGGCCGCCGGCCTACCCTTCTTCGCCACTGGCCTCTCTTTAATCGCCCATGCCGTCAACCCGTACGTGCCGGCGTTCCACGCGAACTACAGGTACTTCGAGGTCGGGGGCCTGTGGTGGTTCGGCGGCGGCGCCGACCTGACGCCGCACTACCCGTTCCTGGAAGATGTAGTCCACTTCCACCGGACGCTCAAGGACCAGTGCGATGCGCGCGAGCACGGTCTCTACGCTGCCCTGAAGCGCAGGTGCGACGACTACTTCTACCTGCCGCACCGCGGTGAGACCCGGGGCGTCGGCGGCATCTTCTTCGACCAGCTGACGCCTCTCGACCAGCTGGAGGCCGCGGGAGACGACGGCCGCCCTGGTGGGCCCTTGTGGCGGGCGGATCTGGCGTTCGCCGGGCACGGTCTGCGGGCGATAAGGGACGCATACCTGCCGATAGCCGAGCGCCGCGCCACGACAGGGTACGGCGAGCGCGAGCTGCGGTGGCAGAGCCTCAGGCGGGGCCGCTACGTAGAGTTCAACCTCGTTTACGACCGTGGGACGCTCTTCGGGCTGCAGACGCGAGGGAACGTCGAGGCGATCCTCGCGTCGCTGCCGCCGGCGGCCGCCTGGGAGTTCGATGTCGCTCCCGAGCCTGGCACGTCGGAAGCCGAGCTGAGCGAGTACCTGAGGCCGCGAGACTGGCTCGCGACCCAAGCTAAGGAGACCGCATGACCGACAGTGAAGGACCCCTGGCCCCGGCTTCGAAAGGTGACCGGCCGCCGACCGGCATCGTGATGATGAACCTGGGCGGCCCGAAGGACCTGGCGGAAGTCGAGCCGTTCCTACTGGAGCTCTTCGCCGACAAGGAGATAATCCAGCTCCCCGCTCAAAGCGTGCTGGGACCGTTCATCGCCAAGCGCCGCGTCAAGTCGGTGCAGGGCAACTACCAGGACATAGGCGGTGGCAGCCCCATCCTCGAGTGGACGAACGCGCAGGGAAGGGCGATGTGCGAGCGTCTCGACCGCATCTCGCCGGAGACGGCACCCCACAAGTTCTACGTGGCGTTCCGTTACGCGGCGCCGAAGAGCGAGGACGCCCTTAGGCAGATGCACGAGGACGGCGTCAAGCGCGCCGTCGCCTTCACTCAGTACCCGCAGTTCAGCTGCGCCACCACCGGCAGCAGCCTCAACGAGCTGTGGCGGGCCGCTCGCCGCCTGGGTTTGCAAGGCGAGTTCGAGTGGAGCGTCATCGACAGGTGGTTCGCCCACGACGGGTTTGTCGAGGCCATGACGCAGACGGTGCGGCTGGGACTGGAAAGGTTCGCGCCCGAGGATCGGGACGACGTTCTGATCGTGTTCAGCGCGCACAGCCTGCCCATGAGCGTCGTAAACCGCGGGGACGCGTACCCGGCGGAGATCGGCGCCACGACGCACGAGGTGATGAAGCGCCTGGGTTACGCGCACGAGTACATGGTCAGCTACCAGTCCGAGGTCGGCCCCGTGCCGTGGCTCGGACCGTCGACCGAGAGCGTCGTGCGTCAGCTGGGCGCGAAGAAGCGCAGGAACGTCCTCGTCGTACCCATCGCCTTCACGAGCGATCACATCGAGACGCTCCACGAGCTTGACATCGAGTACGGCCACCTGGCGGCGGACGTGGGGATCACGAACTACGTGAGGGCACCTGCGCTCAACGACATGGAGGTGTTCCTGGATGCGATGGCCGACGTTGTCGCCCAACACTTGGGCTCCGGAGAGGCGTGCACGGGCCAGTACGGGTTGCGGTGCGCCGGCTGCGTCAACCCTCAGTGCCGGAACGTGCTCAACCCGGTCGCGCCGTACAAGCGAACGAACGTGAGCCCCGACCCGAGGAACCGCAGCTTCAGCGTGTGAGAGCCGCTGGTGCCGTCGGTTCGCGGCCTGCGGCCGGCTTTACTTCCGGGCCGGCCGGGATCGACCCCACGTTCGACGGGAGCGACGACGTCGACGTCCTCATCGTGGGCGGCGGCGTCAGCGGGCTCGCGGCCGCGTTCTGGCTAAAACGCCTGGCGCCTGGTCTCCGCCTGCTCGTCCTGGAGGCGAGCGAGTCTCCAGGAGGCAAGGTCCGCACGCTTGGCGAGGACGGCTTCCTGGTCGACACCGGCCCGGGCACGCTGACGCTCGGCGCGCCCGGGACCGACGACCTGATCGCGGCGCTGGGTCTCGAGGCGGCGGTCATCGAATCCCCCGCTGCGGCGCGCCGCTTCCTCGTCAAGCGCGGACGGTTGGTCCCCGTGCCGAGCAGCCCCGGCTCCGCGTTGAAGAGCCCGCTCATCTCCGCTGCCGGCAAGCTGCGAGCGTTGCTCGAGCCGATGGTGCCGCGTGGCTCCGCGGCAGACGAGAGCGTGCACGCGTTCCTCGCCAGGCGGTTCGGCCCCGAGGCAGCAAGGACGTTCGGCGAGGCGCTGGTTTCCGGGATCGTGGCGGGCGACCCGCACGGGGTCAGCATCCGAGCCGTGTTGCCGCAGCTATTTGCGTTGGAACGGCGCTACGGCAGCGTGCTCAGGGGCATGGTCGTCGCGAAGCGCTCCGGCGCTGGCAGCGGGCGCCGGGCCGTGACGCTGGCGGGCGGGATGGGAACCCTCACGTCCGCCTTGGCGGACTCCGTTGGGCCTTCGCTGAAGGCCGGGACCGGGGTGACCTCGTTGGCGCCGGTACCAGATGGGTACCGGGCCACCACGTCTGGCGGCGATTCTGTCGTCGCTCGCGCCGTCGTGCTGGCCACGCCTTCAGACGTGGCTGCCGGGCTTCTGGAGCCGATCGACGGGCGCGTCGCGAAGGAGCTCGAGGCGATCGAGTACGTGGAGGCCGACGTGATCGCGCTCGGATACGAGGCGCACGCGGTGACACGGCCGCTAGACGGCTTCGGGTTCATAGCGCCACGTGGACAAGGCGTACGAAGCCTGGGAGTCCTCAACGCGTCGGGCCTCCACCCAGGCGTCGCTCCTCCGCGCAACGTTCTCTTCCGAGCGATAGCGGGCGGCGCCCTGGACGCTGGGTTCGGGTCGTTGTCGGTAGGGGAGAAGGTCGGGGTCGTGAGGCGCGACCTGCAGACCACGCTTGGCATCACGGCCGAACCGACGTTCGAGCGCGTCGTCAGTTGGCGACGCGCCATTCCGCAGTATGCCCCCGGCCACCTCGAGAGGATCGGCCGCATCGAGGCCGCCATGGCGGGCCATCCTCGGCTGAGCCTGCTGGGAAACGCGTACAGGGGAGTGGGCGTTGCCGACTGCCTGCGGGAGGCGAGAGCCCTCGCCGAGAGGCTGGCCAAGGCGAATGCCGAAGCGAGAGGACACGCTGCCAACCAGAGGTCTTGAACGTGTACACCGCGTTGACCGTCGTCGCGGGCGCTGCGTATACTCGTTTTCGCCGTTCGG
>CAZMFX010000004.1:7900-42749 GCA_964565625.1 uncultured bacterium | reverse complement strand
CTCGAGGAGGCGGCGTAGATGTGCGGCCGCTACACCCTGTACAGCCACGAGGACGACCTGGCGACACTCTTCGAGGTCGAGACTTACCCGCTCACGCCTCGCTACAACATCGCTCCCACGACCAGCGTGCCGGTGATCAGGTTGCGCTCTGACGGCAGGCGCGTGATGGAGGAGATGCGATGGGGTCTCGTGCCTCACTGGGTCAAGGACCCCGGCAAGTTCAAGGCCAACCTCTTCAACGCGCGCTCGGAGAGCGCCGCAGAGAAGCCATCGTTCCGTGACGCGATGCGGACGCACCGCTGCCTCGTGCCGGCGTCGGGCTTCTACGAGTGGCGCAAGGAGGGCGAAGCCAAACAGCCGTACTTCGTCTACCGTTCGGATGGACGACCCATGGCGTTCGCCGGTCTATGGGCGGTAAACAGAAACGGTGGAGAGCCGCTGGCGACTTGCACGATTCTGACGACCGACGCCAACGCGGACATGCGAAAGCTACACGACCGGATGCCCGTGATCCTCGAGGAGCCGGAATGGGAAAGGTGGCTCGACACCGAGGAGACCGATGCCCAGCGACTGGAAGACATCCTCGATCCGGCAGAGGAAGGGCTGCTCGACATGCATCCGGTGGACAGGGCGGTCGGGAACCCCAGGACGGACGGATCGGCCTGTGTGCAGCGACTGGCGTGACATGTAGGACCGATCACATCAGTACCTTATTTACTGAGGTAAGGTTCTGGCATGAGCCCGCTCGGCCTCCTCGCCCTCGCTTTCGCGGTCGTGACCTTCGGTGGTAGCGCGGTCGTGTTCCTACATGACCTCCTGGAGGAGCGTCTCGCTCGGCGCGGGGTCGCGGGCGGTGGGCGATCGGCGTTGCGGCCCCATCGCCTGCGTATCGTCCGGCGCAAGCCGATGCCGCCTTCGGGCCTCGTCGTAACGGTCAAGGCCGGGGCTCGGCCCGCAAGCAGGGGAGAGGTGACGCTCAGGGCAAGGCATTAAGATCGGGGCCATGAGCGTCACTTCGGATGCCGCCGAGCGCGCCCGCGAGCTCAGGAGCGAGCTGAGCAGGCACAACCACCTCTATCACGTGCTCGACCAGCCCGAGATCTCGGACGAGGCCTACGACTCGCTCCTCGCAGAACTGAAGGACATAGAGGAACGCCACCCCGAACTCGTAACGCCCGACTCTCCCACGCAGCGCGTCGGTGGCGGGCCGGTAGCCGGGTTCACTACCGCGGTGCACGCGCAGCCGATGCTCAGCCTCGACTCGAGCGCCAAGGAGGAGGACCTGAGGGCGTTCGACGCCCGCTTGCGGCGTGCCGCCTCGGCTATAGACGTCGAGGTCAGTTACTCGCTCGAACCCAAGATCGACGGCCTTTCAGTTGAGCTGGTCTACGTAGATGGGGTCCTGGACCGTGCTGTCACGCGCGGAGACGGCGTGACGGGTGAGGTGATAACGCCCGGCGTCCGAACGATAAGGAGCGTCCCGCTCCGATTGCTGGACGGCAGCGGGTACCCAGATGAACTCTCTGTGAGGGGCGAGATCTTCCTACCCATACACGCCTTCGACGACGTGAACGAGGACCTGATCAACCAGGGCAAGCAGCCGTTCGCCAACCCCCGTAACGCCGCTGCGGGAACGGTGAGGCAGCTCGACCCCAAGCTGACGGCCAGTCGACCGCTGAGGATCCTCTGCTACGACGTGCTGGCGGGCCCCCCCGACATCTCGTCGCAGGCCGAGCTCCTGGAGGCTCTGGCGAAGTGGGGCTTCCCGGTCAATCCCCTCAACGCCACAGCAGACGACGTCGAGGGGATTCTCGACTACTTCGCGAAGATCGAGGAGCAACGAGACGAGCTCGCGTACGAGATCGACGGCGTCGTCATAAAGCTCCAGGACGTGCCGTCGCGCGAGCTCATCGGCTACACGGCGCACCACCCGAGGTGGGCATACGCTTTGAAGTTCCAGCCGCGCAAGGAGGTCAGCCAGGTCCTCAAGATCGTAGCCAGCGTCGGCCGCACCGGTGTGGTAACCCCGATCGCGCTCCTGAGGCCCGTGAACATCGGTGGGGTGACCGTGAGCAGGGCGAACCTGCACAACGTCGACGACCTCACGCGCAAGGACATACGGGAAGGCGACCACGTCCGCGTCGAGAGGGCGGGGGACGTTATCCCGCAGGTCGTCGAGCGTGTAGACACCGGCGATGAGCGCGGCGAGCCGTTCCGGATGCCCACGAACTGCCCGAGCTGCGGAACGGAGCTGACCCGCTCTGGGCCCTATACCGTGTGCCCAAACGCGCTCGAGTGCCCGGCTCAGCTGATAGGCCGCATCACCCACTTCGGCAGCCGCAGCGGCCTGGACATCGAGGGGCTCGGAGAGCGAACCGCCAGACAACTCGTGGAGCGCGGACTCGTCCAGCGGCTTCCCCAGCTCTTCGACCTGACTGTCGACGACGTCGCCGAGCTGGAAGGTTTCGCTGCGATCTCCGCCCGCAAGCTCGTAGATGGCATCCAGGCAGCCAGGGAACCGGAGCTCGCCCGCCTGCTATACGGTCTCGGCATCCCGGAGGTGGGAGGGGCCGTGGCGCGAACGCTCGCCAGAGAGTTCGGGACCTTCGAGAAGCTTCGGTCAGCCAGCGTCGATGACCTCATGGCAATCGAGGGCATCGGCGAGGTGATGGCTCGCCAGATACACGGGTTCCTCAACGAGCCCCACATGGTCGAGGCTCTCGACGAGCTCACGGCTCCTGGCCGCATGAGCCCCAAGGCCGACGAGAGCGGCGCAGCGACTTCCGAGAACGAGGTATTCGCAGGCAAGACGTTCGTCTTCACCGGAGCGCTCGAGGTCATGTCGCGTGACGAGGCCTCAGAACTCGTGAGGGGCTTGGGCGCCAAAGCATCGGGCTCGGTAAGCGCCAAGACCGATTTCCTCGTTGCCGGTGAGGGCGGCGGCTCCAAGCTGGCGAAGGCACGCGATCTGGGTGTAACGGTTCTGGACGAGCAAGGCTTCATGAACATGTTGAGGGAAGCCGGGGTCGAGCCACCGGCGCGGACGGCCTGATGCCGCGGCTCTCACCGGGCACGTGAGCAACACCGAGATCGCCAGGCAGCTCGACAGGCTGGCCGACCTATCCGAGTTGGACGGCGACAACCCGTTCAAGGTGCGTGCCTATAGGAACGCGGCCGCCACCCTGAGAGATCTCGAGAGACCAGTCGAAGATCTGCTGCGTACCGGCGCGGACCTCACGGCGATCAAGGGCATAGGTAAGGAGATCGCCGCGAAGGTCCGGACCCTAGTGGAGACAGGGGCCATGCCACAGCTGGTGGAGCTCGAGGAGCGCGTTCCCACCGGGCTGCTGGAAGTTACCCGCGTCAAGGGGATAGGGCCCAAGCAGGCGGCAACGCTATGGCGGGCCCTGGGCGTGCGATCCGTCGATGACCTCGAGGAGGCGGCCAGGGCTGGAAGGCTGACGGAGCTCAAGGGGTTCGGGGCCAAGTCGACCGACCGCGTGCTCAGGGGGATAGAGAGCTACCGCCGCAACGTCGGCCGGCTTCCACTCGGGCACGTCGACGCCGTGCTGGCGCCACTGTTGCGAAGGCTCCTCGACGTGCACGGCGTAAGGCGACTCGAGGTCGCAGGGTCGTACAGGCGCCGCAAGGAGAGCGTGGGAGACATCGACATCGTCGCTGTTGCGGACGACCCCGCCAAGCTGTCCGACGCGCTCACCGGCTACGACGAAGTCGCCTCCGTTCTCGGCAAGGGCGAGACCAAGACGAGCGTTGAACTCCACCAGGGCTTGCAGGTCGACCTGAGGACGGTGGAGGAGGACAGCTTCGGAGCCGCGGTCCTCTACTTCACGGGCTCCAAGGAGCACAACGTTCAGTTGCGGCAGCTCGCGCTCGATCGAAGCTGGCATCTCAACGAGTACGGGCTCTTCGCCGGAGGGGAGCCCGGCAAGGACAGACCCGGCGGGAAGAGGCTGGCCGGCGCCACCGAGGAAGAGGTCTACGCTCACCTGGGTCTCGCATACGTGCCGCCGGAGCTCCGTGAGGGCAGGGGAGAGGTCGCCGCGGCGGCGGCTGGCGAGCTCCCTGAGCTGATAGAGCTCGAGGACCTGAGGGGCGACCTCCACATGCACACGACATGGTCGGACGGTCGCGACAGCCTCGCTACGATGGTCGACGCCTGTGTTGCCATGGGCTACGAGTACATGGCCGTCACGGATCACAGCGGTTCGCTCGCCCTCCAGGGCGGCCTTGACGACGAGAAGCTCAGACGCCAGCACGCGGAGCTCGCCGAGCTGACAGCAGGTCGCGACGACATCCGCGTCCTGCGCGGCATGGAGGTCGACATCCTCAAGGACGGCAGTCTCGATGTGACGGAGGAGCAGCTCGAGAACCTCGACGTCGTGCTGGTGAGCGTGCACAGCTTCTTCGAGCTCCCAGAGCCTGTTCAGACCGAGCGCGTCGTGAGAGCCCTGTCGCATCCCCGCGTCAACGTGTACGCACACCCGCTCGGCCGCCAGATCGGCCAGCGAGATCCGATAGCCTTGGACCTAGAGGAGGTGTTCGCGGTCTGTAGGGAGAACCGGGTGGCCGTCGAACACAACTCTTCCGCACGGCGCCTGGACCTTCCGGACGTCCAGCTGCGCGCCGCGGTCGCTGCCGGACTCAAGGTCTTCATCGGCTCCGATGCCCACTCCGCGAGAGGCCTCGGCGTGATGCGGCTCGGCGTGTCGCAGGCGCGCCGAGCCTGGCTCGCACCCGCAGACGTCGTCAACACACTGCCGCTACCCCAGGTGCTCGCGTTCCTCGGGAAGTCGTGACCTCCAGGCCTGCACGCTTCGCCGAAGCGCTGCCCGCGCTTGGGCGAGCGGTGCGTCTCCTCGCATCGGTAGCGGTCATGGCGGTAGCAGGTACGTTGGCCGCCTCGGCTCCCGGCCAACACGGCAGGCCGCTTGCGTCGCTCGACACGAGCGCGGGCCTACCGCACTACGAGGCGAGCTGCGCGGCCTGTCACGGCTACCTCGGCGAAGGGCTGTTGGGCGCAACGCCGCCGCTTGCGGGAACCGTGCCCGAGTTGCTGTCGTTGGAGGGCGGCAGGGAGTACGTGGTAGGCGTCGTGCTGCACGGCCTGTCTGGGCGCATAGAGGTTGACGGCCGTGAGTACGAAGCCATCATGCCGAGCTTCGGCCAGTTGCCTGATCAGTACGTCGCGGACCTGCTCAACCACATGGCCACCGCCTGGGGCAACAGGGAGCTCCTGCCCGTCGGCGAACCGGAGTTCACTGGGCTGGAGGTAGCTCTCGCCAGGACGCTCGCCACGGACCAGGTCGAGTTGGCTCGAACGCGGCGAACGCTCACTCGTGCGCTCGAGCAATAACGCAATTGCACTGCGTTGCTAGAGACGTTCGACACCGTTGGGCGGTACCTCCGGCAAGCGTCGTGAATAGCGCGTCCTCGAGGTGATCGTCAGGTAGGGGAGAGGCCTGCGACCCGAGTAGACGTTGGCCGCGAGCCACCGCAGCTCTCCTTCATGTTCGTCAGCAGGGATGTCCTTCCACCAGCACTTCGCCTGTGAGCTCCAGCGGTAATAGCGCGCCTTCAGATCGTCCTTCTTCTCGAAGGGGCTGGCTTCGGCCCAGAGCCGCACGGTGTCTGCGGAGGACCTTCGCAACAGGTCGGCCAGCGCCGGCGGGCCGGACTCACCGATCGGTAGGCGCAGTAGGCCCAGCGCCACATGACAGTCGTAGATGGCCCTGTGGGCTCTGTAGAAGTATCCCTTGGCGAGGGCCAGGTTCTCGAGCTTCCTGCTCCTCAGACCGCCTGCTGCCCAGTCGACATCGGACATAGAGCAGGCCCAGCTCAGCTCGCTGAAGAACGGAAGGCGAGCCTCCACGAACTGCCTATCGAACCCGGCGTTGTGCGCAACGACGAGGTCCGCGTCGGCCACGAGGCGAGCTACCTCGGCGTCCTCTATCCGTCTCCCGCTAACCATCTCGTCGGTGATGCCCGTGAGGGACACCACCTCGGCAGGTATCCTCCTGCCGGGGTCCTCGAGCTCGTCGAAGGCCTCGCTCACGTGAAGCACGTTGCCGTGATCGTCGTAGTGGAAGACGAGCAGTGCCAGCTCGATGATGCTGTCTGCGCCTGTCAGACCCGTCGTCTCGACGTCCAGGTACACGCCCTTGTTGATGCCAACGCCCGCCTGCGGAGCCGGCGGTTCATCGAGACGCTCCTCGAACCGGCGTAACACCCGGTACCTGCCTGTCGCCTCCAGGTCGGCCGCAAGGGCCTCCCACATGTCCGTATCCTCCGCAGGCGCGGCCGCCCCTCCGTCATCTCGGCGCGCAGCAGGCCGGGATGCGGCAAGTGTCAACGGCCACGCCGGCGCTGTGTCGGCAGGAGGTTCGCCCTGGCTGCCAGCTCCTGAGGGAGCCGCTCCGTACGCCATGTCGACCGGCGCCTCTTCTCCTTGCTGATCGAGGTCGAAAAGGCCCGGTTGGTCTATGACGCTCCGTTGGCTCAATGCCAGGCAAGGCTAGCATCGGTCACGACGGATGCCGGTCCGGCCGCGTGACCGAGTTGTGGGAAGACCCTCATGTGTAGCGTGTGGGACGGTGGAACAATGGCTTTCGCGTCGAGCGCCGTTCCCCCCCAACGGCGTTCGACGCCTAACGCCCGACACCAACCGACGATGAACCTGACGATCTCCCCCCGACAACAGAAGACTTCCGACCTTGGCGCGAAGAGGAGGCGGGCCGAAGGGTTCGGCCGCCTCATGCAACGGTTGGCACTCTGCCTCTTCCTCGGGCTCTGCGGATCTGCGGTGTTTGCCAAGGACAGCCTCATGGCGTCTGCCTACGCGCCAGTGGTTACCGATCTGATCGAGGCGTTCCACGCTGAAGAGGCGACCTGCCCTCTGGCGACTTACCAACACGACGTCTGCTTCGTGGCCAGACCCGCGGGCGCTAGCAGGTTGGCAGAGGTGCTCACCGAGGTGACGGGTCAGTACACCTCTGCCGAGTTGCGCCTCGGCCCATGGCGATCCGCCAACGGGGTGTGGGCCGTCGAGCTGACGTTCGGCGCCGGGGCCTACGGCTCGGTTGAGCTCTTCCTCACGGAGCCGGAACCGGGCGCGGTGCGAGGCGTGTTCATCTTCCACGGGCCCAGGTAGCTAAGAGCGGGGCGGCAGCCTCCAAATAGCGCCGTACCGACCGGTCCGGCTCGGGTGGCGGATGTCGCTTTCGCGTCCAGCACGCGTTCCCGGCCAATCTCGTTGCACCACACTAGGTTACGCATCAACCGCGCATAATGTTATGCGCGGTCACTATTGCGTAGGAAGTTGGGTTTAATCCCGGCGTCACCGGAATGATCTGGACACAAGGCGCTCAGAATGTGACAAAGTGTGTTCAAGCCAAGCGGCCGAGATGTATAAGCCGGACCCAGGGGCGGACGGTGACCGAATTGTCTACACATGTCTTCGAACTGAACCTAACGAGCGTCTGCGTCAGCAGCGGCGTCATACAGCTTCCGCTGAAGATGCTCGAGTTCTTCGCATCAGGAACCGTGGCAGCCGAGCTCGACGGTGAGACCGTCGACCTGGCGTTCCAGGCTCCAAGGCGCCTGAGCGGCCTGCGCGAGCACTTCGGCGCTCGAGGTCTGAGGTCGAACGACCGGGTGCGCTTCTCGCTGGAGGTAGAGAAGGGCCACGTCGTGAAGCTTACGGCCACGTGCGTGAAACGCGAACGCAGCAGGCAGGCGGAAGCCGGTGAGGGTGAAGAGGGGAGACCTGCTCCTCGCGGAGCGGGTGCGAACTCGACTCCCGCCGGACGTTGGGAAAGCGTCGAGGAGGTCCGGGCAGTGCGTCGAGTCCGAATCCCCGGGCTCCCGACAGCGCAACCACCTGCTGAGCTCGCTGCCCACCCTTCTGAGCAGGGGGCCGTCCACGACTCCGAAACGGTCGGTTCAAGGGTGTCGATGACGGGTTTGCCTATCGGGCTCTACGAGAGCAAGGCCGAGGACGGCCTGACCACGGTCAGGGTCAGGAGGCGGCGCCAGGTAATGGACGAGCCGCCGGCCGACCGCTCGGAAGATCAGGCAGTTGTCGACCGAGCGCAGGACGATGCCTCTGAAGTGGTCCGACCACTTGCAGCGGCGGGCGCTCCTCTCCAACTCTCCGACCTGATAGCGCCCCCCATCCAGACGACGGCCCTTGACGAGAAGCCTACGGGCGCGGTGAGGCCGAGGAACTGGGCCGCCCTGACCTCACGCATGCGCCTTGGCGCCCGCCCCGCCGGACCGCAGCAACGCGAACGACCTTACACGAGCGGGCCGGCTCGAACGACGCACGCCGAGGGGTCCGAGACTCGAGAGCGCACCGGGCAGAAGACCGAAGACAGAGAGCTGGTGGCCGCTACCGGGCCAGCGCGGCTCACGGATGACACCGCCGTAGGCGTGGCGCGCCCGGTCTCGCGCGGAGAAGCGGGAGCGGTGCAGCAGCAAGCGGTCTCCACCCCACGCCCTGCCGACTCCAATGACGCCGGTGAGCGGGTTGCCCTCAGGTCCTCCTTCGAAGGGATGGCCGGCCGCGCTCCCGACAGCGTTGCCGAGTCGAACCGTGACGTACGGACGAACGCGCCGAACAGACCGTCCAGCGACGGGTCGTCTCCCGTCCCGGCGACCGGGCAGACGAGACGGACCGCTAGCGACGCGGCGCCAGCAGCCGTGTCTCGGCAGAGCGCAGCGCGCCCCTTGATGGCCAGTGGGGAGGTGGGGGAGCGCTCGGAGCAGCGCCGGGTCCCGCTTATCGACGATGCGGACTTCGGGGGCGAGTACCTGACAGAGGCCGAGCCGGCAACGGGTAACGGCGCTTCCCCGGACGGCGGTCTGGAGGCCGACATGGCCATTGTCGACGATTACCTGCGTCGTCCGGACACGCCTGCGATCATCCGTGCCGAGGCCGTCGGGGTGCTCCTGGGCATCGGGGAGGAGCGTGCCGAGCGGGCTCTGGAGCGGATCTCGGAAAGGCCGGATCACGTGACCCGGATCAGGCGCGGAGCCTACATGGTGCGAGGTACCGGGGGCTGAACCCCGCCCGACTGCCGGCAATACGAGGCTGGTAGGAGATCAGCTGCGGCGCGTCAGCTGCGCTCGAGGGCGTCGAGATGGACCCTTGTGGCGCCAGCGGCCGACCGTGCGTCACGTGCCGCGACGGCAGCCGTAATGGCAGCGTGCTGAGCGGCATGCAGTTCAGGGCGCAGACGGCTCGGTCCGCTCAGGCTGACGAGGGCGCCTACGAACTGGGCGGCCAGCTCGTTGCCCGACGCGGCGGCGAGGGCAGTATGGAAGGCAGCTTCCTCGTCCGCCCCCTCCATCTCGGCAACATTGCCGCGGCGAGCTGCGAGCCCAGCTAGACCAGGCTCGAGCAGCTTTCTCAGGGCGAGCGCGTTCGAGGGCTCGGGACGTACGCCCGCGAACAGTCGAGAGACCATGGCATCGAATGTGGGTCGTCTCACGACGACCCCAGAGCCGTGTCTCACCTCGACATGACCGAGCAGTTCGAGCCTGGAGAGCGCGGACCTAAGGGTCGAGCGCGACACGCCAAGCCTCTCTGCCAGCGCACGTTCGGCCGGCAGCCTGGTGCCCTCCGGAGCCTCCGTGACGAACGCCAGGACGGCGTCCCAAGCCTGATCTGCCGCTGTGACCCGATCGCGCGGTCCAGCGCTATCAGCAAGTGGTCCTACCACTAGGGAATCTTATGCATACGCCCGCATGCGGTCAACCCGGTCGCATTCTGGCGGAGTTCGAACGGGCAGGGGCTCACCATCCCGCAGCTCGATCAAAGCGAACGCGCGACTTGGATCCGAAGAGCGGAGCGAACGATGTATATCCGGTTGTAGGACCGCAGCGTGGGGATTGGGGACTCGGTTACGTCACACCGTATATGTCGGTGATGCATATACGATTTGATAAGTCGTCTTATCAAATATCAAGAATGTGAGCCGGACGGGCCTCACGCGGCGTTCTGAGCGCCGTCGTCTTTCGCTCGTCCGCCACAACCACACAACCTCAAGTGCTTCTTCTGCGGCCTAGGTTTTCTGTCTGTTGAGGGCGAGATGGCTGGTCGACCGCTGGTGCGGCCGCTGGTTACTCGTAATCGTCGTCGCCGAAGTCTATCTCTTCGTCCTCATCATCATCTTCGTCCCACGGGTCGAGATCGTCGTCGTCATCATCGTCGTCGTCTTCTTCGTCTTCGTCCCAATCGTCCTCATCGTCCCACTCGTCGAACTCGTCCTCGACCTCCTCCCAGTCCTCGTCTTCGTCTTCAGCGAAGTCGTCCTCCTCGCGAGCGTCGTCCTCTGCATCCAGTTCGTCTTCGTCGTCCCAGTCGTCAGCCAGCGATAGGGGCGCCGTTACCAGCAGACCGCATGCCGTAAACCCTTCGTACTGTGACGCGAGCGGCCTGCGAGGGTCGGTTCCCTGCATCGTCGAGGTTGGGGGTCGTTCCGTCGTCATCACTGCCCTCCTGTCCAGCGCGCCTCTGGAGAACTGCCAGCGGACGGTCGGCATCGTGCGGGCCGTCCCGTGTGACCCCAGCCTAATGGCAACCTGCGCACGAGAGGGGGCCTCGGCGATAATTCACGTGATGAGTGTCGGATCCAGGCATACGGTTGGTGTGCTCTGCCGCCTGGCGGTGTCGCTCTTAGTGGTCGCTTTCGCATCGTTTCTAGGCCCTTGGAGGGCGTTCGCCCAGCCGGCTCCGGCGCCCTTGGCCGTGGCGGTATCCATAGAGCCGTGGGCCGACATAGTGGCGAAGGTCGGCGGTGAAGACGTCGAGGTGACGACGCTGCTACCGCCCGGGACTTCGCCTCATTCATTCGAACCTCTTCCCTCGCAGGCCACGTTGTTGAGCAGCGTCGACCTCGTCGTCCTCAACGGCGGCCTCGACAGCTGGCTCACCAGACTCCTCGACTCCGTCGCGCCGCTGTCGAGGAGGCTCGTCATCATGGATGCCGTCGACTTCATGCCGATTCAGGGTCATGCAGACGATGCCGCGGACAGCGGCGCCGACGAGCCTGTCGGGACGGCCAACCCCCACATTTGGCTTGATCCCAGGATCGCGGCGCGCGCGGTCGACATCGTTGCGGCGGAGCTCTCCTCTCTCCTGCCCGCGAAAGCACGCGCTTTCGCGGAGCGCGCCGAAGGGTTGCGCGCCCAGATCGAGAAGCTGGACGCGGAGCTGGAGGAGCTGCTGTTTCCGGTGCGCGACGCGCCCTTCGTGCCGTTCCACGATGCGTGGGCGTACTTCGCTAGACGGTACGGTCTCGACCTTGTCGCAACGCTCGAACCCTTTCCCGGCCGTGAACCGAGCGTGCGCTACGTGGCGGAGACGGTCCTCACGGTCAGACGGGCGGGGGCCTGGGTGATCTTCGACGAGCGCCAGCTAGGGGGCCGCACCGCTCGCGTTGTCGCGGAGTCAGGTGGGTTGCGGGTGGTGACGCTCGATCCCTTGGGCGGCGAGCCTGGTCCCGTCGGCTACGTCGAGCTGCTGCGCTTCAACGCCGGTCGGATCGCTGACGCGTTGGGAGCGGCGCAGTGACTTGACAGGGGCAATGCGCGGCGAGTGAGTGACGAGAGGGTCGAGAAACCCTGGATTTGATAATGCGAACTCGCTCACGACCCTCCCCTCCCCTCCCCGCTAGCCTGCTGGTGATGCAGGTGACCTCTCTCGAGCTGTCGACCGCCAGCCGGTTGCAACGGGTGTCGCGGCTGCAAAGCCTCTCGGAGGAGGCGTTGCGTCGCCATGCGGTACGGGCCGCATCCGAGCGGGACGAAGAGGCGTTGTGGGAACTCGTGGAGGCGCACCTAACCCTGAGAGGCGCCCACGGCATCGGGACCAGTAGGCACACGCTGCGGGCCTACCGCCGGGGCGTCAAGGAGCTGCTCACCATGTGGGGTGGCGAGAACCTGCTCAGACCGGGTCGCGACGCCGGCCCGCTCTACGTCCAGCGCCTGCTGGCAGGCGATCGTGACCAGGTGGTGGCGGGAGAAAGTTCCGGTGGGCGGGGCCGGCGTTTCAAGCGCGGCCCGCTATCGCCTGCGACGGTGTCGCTGAGGATCGCTGCCGCACGTGCGCTCTACGACGCTCTCTCCTGGGCGGGCGCCACAGAGGCAGACCCTTTCAGAGACGTGAAGCTCGGAAGGCCAACGCCCGACCTGGGCGACACGGCATCTACCAGGGTCTACACGGAGAACGAGATGGACGAGCTCTTGGCAGCGGCAAAGGACACGCACGAGCGAGTCCTCCTCCTTCTGGGCGCGCACGGAGGACTACGCGTCAGCGAGATGCTGAGGCTGCGCTGGGAGGACGTCGATCTCCGCGCAAGCTCCCTCCTCGTGCGTGGCGGAAAGGGCGGGAAGACGGCCGAGGTGATGGTCAGCCCGCGCCTTGCGTACGAGCTCGCCGCATACCGGCACGAACTCGAGGGCGAGGACGCAGCGCGACATCGGGCCGAGGTCATCGAGCTCAGGTCGCAGTACGGCGTGTACAACAGGCTGAGGAAGCTCTGCCTGCGGGCGGGCATCGACTTCAAGGGCGTCCATGCGCTCCGCCACGCTGCAGGTACCCGGCTCTACCGTCAGACGGGAGACCTCGGGCAGGTTCAGGACCACCTCAGGCACGCGACCCTCGACATGGCGCGACGCTACGCACGGTCCGACAAGCGCAGGCTGCAAGGTAGCCTGAGCGAGTGGGACTGACCGAAGGCACGCCAGAAGACGAAACGCGACCGGACACCCTCGAAGGCGTCTACACGATCATGCCTACCCCGTTCACCAAGTCGGGTGACCTTGACGAGGAGAGCGTCGCAAGGCTGACCCGCCACCTCGCAGAAGCCGGGGTGGACGGGGTCACGGTGCTCGGCTTCCTCGGTGAGGCGCACAAGCTGAGCGAAGCAGAACAGGACATCGTGGTCACTATCGCCAAGCAGGCAGCAGGCGACCGCCTCAAGGTCTTCGCGGGAGCAAGCTCGGGTGGGGTACGCGTGTCCGCGCGCCGCGGCGCCAGGTTCCTGGAGTTGGGAGCCGACGGGCTGATGATCGCGCCCGTGTCGCCGCTGGAAGAGGTCGTGCTCTCCCAGTTCCGCGAGATCGACGAAGCTCTGGTCGCCAGCGGTGGGCGGGTCCCGGTCGTCGTCCACGACTATCCTGCCGCCACCGGCGTCAGGCTGACAGCACGGACGCTCTCGCACGTCCACGACAAAGTTCCCAGTGTGACGACGGTGAAGCTGGAGGACGCGCCTACGGCCGGCAAGGTGGCTGCGCTAAAGGACCTGTCGCCTGACCTGTCCGTCCTGGGCGGCCTAGGCGGCCTCTACCTGGTCGAGGAGCTCGGCCGAGGAGCGGACGGGGTCATGACCGGGGTGTCCTACCCTGAGCTGCTCATAGGCCTCGTGCGAGGCTTCCTTGCCGGCACCGGCGACGATCGGAAGGAGGCGGTGACCGCGTACCGGTCCGCCGCCGCGTACCTCAACTTCGAGTTCCAACCGGCCGTCGGGCTGGCGGTACGCAAGGAGGTCTACCGGCGCCGCGGAGCCATCGAGACAGCCGTCGTGAGAGCGCCTGGCCCCCAGCTCGACCTTGCGACCGAGCGCGAGCTCGACGCACACCTGGAGCATCTGCACACTGTGAGGCCCGATCTGGTGGCAGCAGCGGCATGACCTCCGGGCTCGACCGGCTGACCCGCACGGGCGTGCGAAGCCTAGCGGTCGAGCCGTGGACCGTGACCGAACGCGGGTTCGACCCCGAAAGGTCGACAGCGCACGAGAGCGTGTTCGCCTTGGGCAACGGGTACATCGGGGTGAGAGGGACCCTGGATGAGGGGCCGCCGCCCGGCGTTGCGTCTGTACCGGGCACGTATCTGAACGGGTTCCACGAGGTCGACCAGATCGTCTACCCCGAGGGAGGCTACGGCCAGGCCCGCGTAAGGCAGACGCTCCTCAACGTCACGAACGCTGCACGTCTGGAGCTCGAGATCGACGGTGAGCAGGTGACCGTCGGAACCCGTACAGAGAGTCACGAACGTGTGCTCGACCTGAGGAACGGCACCCTGGTTCGCACCTTCGAGTGGGTGGGGGCCTCTGGCAAGCGCACGCGCCTCAGGTACACGCGTTGCGTCTCCTTGGCGCACTCGCGTCGGATGGGCACCCGGCTGGAGGTCGATCCGCTTGACGGCCGCGTGGATCTCCGCGTCACGCACCTCGTGGACGGGCGCGTTCAGAACCAGGTGGAACGCGGCGACCCACGTGTCGGTTCCGCGCTCGCCGGGCAGGTGCTCATGCCCGTCGTCAACGGGCACGGTCCCGGTGAGAGGCTGCACCTCAGTCAACGAGCCGACCGTAGCGGGATGCAGCTCGTTTGCGCAGCCGATCACGTCGTCTCGGGAACAGAGTTCGAGGCCGAGTCCAAGAGCGACGCGAACTCGGCCCGGTGGACAGCGCGCATGTCGGCTACCTCGCCGGTGACGATCGACGTCCATGTCGTCTACCTCGACGCCAGGCACCACGCAGGAAGCGAGCTGGTGACGGCCGCTCACGCGGAACTCGACGCGTACGCCGACGCGGGCGGCGTCACGACTCTACTGGCGGAGCAACGCGACCTGCTGGGCGCGTTCTGGGAGTCGGCCGACGTGGAAGTCGAGGGGGACGACGCGGTGCAGCAGTCCCTGAGGTTCGGCCTCTTCCATCTCCTCCAGGGAGCGGGTCGCGACGGCACCACCAACATCCCTGCCAAGGCCCTCACCGGTGAGGGCTACGAAGGCCATACCTTCTGGGACAGCGAGATCTACGTGGTGCCGGTCCTGCTGAAGACCAGGCCGCAGCTGGCACGGGCCCTTCTCGAGTACCGGATAGCCATGCTCCCGGCCGCGCGCGCGCGGGCAGCGGAGCTCCACCGCAAGGGAGCCCTCTACCCTTGGCGGACCATCTCCGGTCAGGAGGCCTCGGCCTACTTCCCCGCGGGGACCGCCCAGATACACATAGATGCCGACATCGCATTGGCCATCGAGCGCTACGTCGAGGCGACAGGCGACGCCTCCATCTTGTGGGACGGGGGCGCCGAGGTCGTCATCGAGTGCGCGCGTTTCTACGCCGGCTACGCTTCGCTCGGCACCGACGGCAAGTTCCACATGCATACGGTCACCGGACCGGACGAGTACACGGCTCTCGTGGACGACAACCACTTCACGAACCGGCTCGCCGCCAACACGCTGGCGTACGCACACGCGCTCGAGACCGTGCTGCGACGGGCCGACGTCGACCGGTGGAACGCGCTGCGTGACCGCCTGCACCTCGAAGCGTCGGAGATAGAGGGCTTCGGGGAGATCGCGCGCGAGATGCACCTGCCGGTTGACACGCTGCTGGGCGTCACTCCGCAGGACGCCTCCTTCCTCACGAAGCCGGAGTGGGCCTGGGACGAGGTGCCTGCCGACCTCTACCCGCTACTGCTCAACTTCCACTACTTGGACGTCTACAGGCACCAGGTGATCAAGCAGGCCGACGTTGTCCTGGCGCACGGTCTGCTGCCGAGCGGGGTGGACAGATGGCAGCTAAGGCGTGACGTCGAGTACTACGCCAAGCGCACGACCCACGACTCCTCGCTCTCGGCGTGCGCTCACGCCGTCGTCTACGCCGAGTTAGGGGACTTGCCAACGGCAACCCGCTTCTTCGACGCCACGGCTCGGATAGACCTGGACGACACGCATGGGAACACCGAGCATGGTGTGCACGTCGCTGCCATGGGAGGCACCTACCTGGCTCTCCTTGAGGGCTTCGTGGGTTTCCGCGTGGTAGACGGCGTCATCAACCTGAGGCCGCGGCTACCGCTACGCTGGGATCGGCTCTCGTTCCGGATCAAGTGGCGCGGGTCGATCGTCGCCGTGGACGTGGACAGGCGCCGGACGCGCTACCGCCTCATCTCGGGCAGACCGGTGGAGCTCAGGCACAGGGCCGAACTTCTAGAGTTGCTCCCTGACGCACCCCTCGAGGTCGCGACCGGTCCGGCCTTGCGTGGCGTCGTGTTCGATCTCGATGGCGTCATCACGGACACGGCCGAGCTTCACTATCTCGCGTGGCAGGAGCTGGCAGACGAACTTGGAGTTCCCTTCGACAGGGCCAGGAACGAGGAGCTGAAGGGCGTCGACAGAATGGGGTCACTGCGCAAGATCCTCGCGGGATCCGGGCTGTCATTCGGCCAGGACGAGCTCGTGGAGCTCGCGGCGCGCAAGAACGAACGCTACGTGCGAATGCTGAGCGGCCTGGGCCCGCGAGACGTGTCGGTAGGGATAGCCCAGCTACTGGACGACCTCGACGCCGCCGGCATACCCTTCTCGCTCGCGTCGGCCAGCAGGAACGCCCCAACGGTCTTGGACAGGCTCGGGCTAAGGGATCGCTTCGCCGCCGTAGTGGACCCCACGTCGGTTTTCCGGGGCAAGCCAGAACCCGAGATATTCGAGCGCGGAGCGGCGGCGTTGGGCAAACTCACCGACGAGTGCGTTGGCGTGGAAGATGCCGCCTCCGGCGTTGAGGCGATCCTCGGCGCTGGCATGGCTGCCGTTGGCGTTGGGGACCTGTCTGCCCTGGCCGGCGCGCACCTAGTGGTTCCGTCCTCTGCCGAGCTGACGCTCCAGGCGCTGCGGGAGTGCCACGCGGCGGCCTTCCCACCCTGACACCGCCCCCACGACCGGACGTGCGAAGGTGTGAAGCGCCGCACAATACTTCCAATTGAAACTATCCCGGTGTCGCGGTATCGTCCGGCGTGACCCCACCGTTCTCCGTGCCTTCTACAGAACGTGACGCCGCGCTCCGCCTGCTGGCGAGCCTACAGCGCGCCCGGCGGGCCCTCGTCGCGTACGGCGAGGCCTGCGCGTCCCGCCTCGACCTCAGCTTCCAGGAGCTCATCGTCCTCAACGAACTGGTAGGAACGGCGCATCCGACAGTAGTCGCGCGCTCGACAGGCATCCCGGCCTCCACCGTGAGCCGCCTCCTGCGCAGCCTCGAGGACCGTGGGCTCGTCAAGCGCGCTGTCGACGCCGCCGACCTGAGGCGCTTCCACGTGTCACTGACGTCAGAGGGTAAGCGCATCGTCAAGGAGAGCCAGGACTGTATCGCGAGTTCAATAGAGCCCCGCATGGGCGTCCTTGGCAAGCGGCGTGTGGAGCAACTGTTCCGGGCCCTTTACGTCCTCGAGGAGTCTGCATGAGCGCCGGCGAGTCACGCAGCAGGAGGATCGTCACCATAGGCATCGTCGTGGCGACGCTGGCGGTAGTCGGCGTCATCCTCTGGCTCACCATCGGTGACAAGCGTCCCGCGCAGGTCTCGTACACGGCATTCGTCTCACAGGTGCGCTCGGACAACGTCCGCAGCGTCACAGCACGTGACGACCTCCTGCTCGTCGAGCTGGATGAGCCGACCCTGCTCACGACCACCTCCGGCGCCGCTACGCTCGCGGAGTTCGCGACGACGCTGCCTGCGTTCGCACTTCCCGAGCTCGGCCCCCTGCTCGCCGAGCACGGGGTCGAGGTGACAGCGGTTCCCGCGGACGCCCCCCGGAACCCGCTTCTGACCTTCGCACTGCAGGCGCTGCCGGCGGTACTCCTTATCGGGGCTGGTTTCTGGCTCATCAAGCGCCTGGGAGGCAACTTCGGGCTGGCCATAGGCAGGAGCGATCCGAAGCGCTACGAGGATGGCAACCACGCTGTCACCTTCCAGGACGTCGCGGGCATCGACGAAGCGAAACAGGAGCTCGTCGAGGTCGTCGACTTCCTCAAGAACCCGGAGAAGTACACGCGCCTCGGTGGCATGGCGCCCAAGGGTGTGCTGCTGGTCGGCTCGCCAGGAACGGGTAAGACCCTGTTGGCGAAGGCCGTAGCGGGCGAGGCGGGCGTTCCCTTCTTCAGCATGAACGCCTCCGAGTTCGTGGAGATGATCGTCGGCGTCGGCGCCAGCCGTGTGCGCGACCTCTTCAAGCGGGCGCGCGAGGAGGGACCGGCGATCGTCTTCATCGACGAGCTCGACGCCATCGGCCGTACGCGCGGCGCCGGCAGCTACTCGGGAGCGAACGCAGAGCAGGAGCAGGCACTGAACCAGATCCTCACGGAGATGGACGGCTTCTCCGCTCGCGAGGGCGTGATCGTACTGGGAGCTACGAACCGACCTGACGTGCTCGACCCCGCGCTCTTGAGACCCGGACGCTTCGATCGCACGGTCACCGTCCAGGCACCAGACAAGGCCGGCCGCCTGGCAGTGCTCGAGGTCCACACGCGTGACGTGCCCTTGGCGGCCGATGTCGACCTGGCGGCGCTCGCCTCACGCACGCCTGGTCTCGTAGGTGCGGAACTCCGGAACCTCGTCAACGAGGCTGCTCTGACGGCCGCTCGCCGCGACGCAGAGACCGTCGCGGGCTGCGACTTCGAGGACGCTCTCGAGAAGCTGGTCCTCGGTCCCCGGCGCCCCCTCGTGCTCAAGCGGAGCGACAGGGAGAGGATCGCGTATCACGAAGCTGGTCACGCGATCATCGGTCTCGTGGTGCCGGAGGCGGATCCGGTTACGAGGGTGACCATCACGCCGCGTGGGCACTCGCTCGGAGTCACTTACCAGAGCCCTGAGGACGACCGCTACAACTTCTCTGAGGCCTACGTCCGCGCCCGCATAGTCGGCGCCCTCGGTGGACGCGCCGCGGAGGAGATCGTCTACGGCGATCGCACGACCGGAGCCGAGAACGACCTAGAACAGGTAACGAAACTGGCCAGGATGATGGTCACCAGATGGGGCATGGGCCGTGGCGTCGGACCGCTGTCACTGGCGTCGCGTGACGACCCGTACCTGAGCGGCTCCGGGTCTGCGCCAGCGGGCAAGCCGCTCAGCGAGGACCTCGCGCGACAGGTCGACGCCGAGGTGCGCGGGATAGTCAACGAGTGCTACGCGCAGGCGCACACGCTGATAACGGAGAACAGGGAGCGGCTCGAGGCGCTGGCTGCCGCCCTTCTCGAGCACGAGTCTCTCGACGAACCGGAGATACTCTCCGCGGTCGGCCTCGACCGCTCAGGCAAGGAGATCCTGGCGGCCTGAGAACCGCACAGCGCTGCGGCGACGTGGCCCGCGAAGGGGCGTAAGGGGCGTGCCTGACGCACACCCCTTGTGTTCAGACCGACCGGTACGTATCATCGTTGCGGATGAGCGAACAAACCAGGTCAGGAGCCGCGGAGCGCCTCCTGGACACGGCCGCGCGGCTCTTCTACGCCCGCGGCGTGTCCAACGTAGGCATAAACGAGATCATCGCGCGCGCGGGCGTCGCGCGCATGACCCTGTACCACCACTTCCCTTCCAAGGACGCGCTCATAAAGGCGGTGCTCGAGCGGCGCATGGCGGAGCGCGACGCCTGGCTCGACATGGCCGCCGAGATGGCGTCGGAGCCGCTGGGGCGGATGCTCGCAGTGTTCGACATGTTCGTGGACTGGGCCGCGACCCCGGACTTCCGTGGCAGCCCGTTGGTCTCCGCAACCTTCGAGCTGGGCGGCCAGCTGAACGCGGCCAGGCCCTTCGCGCAGGCACACGAGCAGAAGGTCGAGCGGTACTTCGAGGCCCAGGCCATCGAGGCCGGCCTTCACGATCCCGCGGGCCTCGCGACTCAGCTGCTGATGGTGCTCGAGGGTGCGAGCGTGGTCGTCCTCGTCAAGGGAGATGCGAAAGCCGCCGAGCTCGCACGGAGCGCGGCGGCGTCCTTGATCGCGGGTGCTGCGGGGGGTTGAGGCCTGACGACCTGGGTCCGCTTGGTCCCGCGGGAAGGCTTAAAGCAACGGTCAGGCGGCTACGGTCTCTTCTTCTTCCGTCTTACCGGCCCTCACGAGCTGCACCGAAGCGTTGAACCGCACCTGCTCGCTGACGAGGAGTGAGCCTGCCTCCAACACCTGGTTCCATGTGAGTCCGAACTCACGGCGGTCGAGGCGACCGTCCAGCTCGGCGGCGAACCGGTCGTTGCCCCATGGGTCCTTCACGGGTCCTGATATCTCCGCCCTGAACGTCACGGGCTTGGTGACGCCGTTCATCGTCAGTTCGCCGTCGACGAGGTAGTCGGGGCCGTCTTCCCTGAAGGACGTCGCCTCGAAGACGATCTCGGGGTGGCGCTCGACGTCGAAGAAGTCCGGGGAACGAAGGTGGCCGTCGCGGTCGGGCGCGCCCGTGTCGATCGAGGACGCGTCGATGGTGACGCGGACGCTCTTCGGAGTCCCGTCTTCATCGACCTGCGCGTCGACAGCGAACTCCTTGAAGCGGCCCTTGACGGTAGCCAGGCCCATGTGACGAACGGAGAACTCCAGGTTGCTGTGCGTCGTATCCATGTTCAAGCTCATCTGATCTCCAATATGTGCGTGGTTTTCGGACGGGCTGGAACCAGCTAGCCGCCTCGATTGCCACACCATATGACAGAGTGCTTTGTAATGTCAAGTGCTCTGCTGCGGCAAGCGGTGTGCTAATCTCTGCTTCGTGGAAGACGAGTTCTGCCCGGTCCACGCGTCAATAGACCTGCTCCAGGAGAAGTGGGTGATGCACATCATCCGGTCGCTCCTCGATGGACCCAGGGGCTTCAACGCGATATCCCGCGACGTCGGCGGGGTCAACACCTCTACGTTGGCCCAGCGCCTCGAGCGCCTCGAGCTACTCGGGATAATAGACAAGGCGGTCGAATCGACGATGCCGCCGCGCACGCGATACGAGCTGACCCCGGCGGGTAAAGAGCTTCAGGCCGTCATCGGATCGATCGATGCGTGGGCTCGCAAGCACATACAGCGCCTAGAACAAGACACCGGCCACGACATAAGGGTCGTGGCCGGCTGACTCAACCGAGAGGGCCTGGGGCCACCCAGGTTGGCCCGGTTACTACCGCGCTTACTTCTCGACGCGCTCCTTGAGGCCCTTGCCCGTCTTGAAGGCCGCGTACTTCTTCGCGGGGATCGTTATCGGCTTGCCGGTCCCAGGGTTGACGCCCTTGCGTTCGCCGCGGCTGCGGGTCTCGAAGGTGCCGAAGCCGGTGATCTGCACCTTACGACCGGCATCCAGCTCGACGGCGATTATGCCTTCACCGTCTGCGGTCGAGAAGATGGCGTTGACGACCTCGTAGGCCTTGGCTTCGGAGAGACCTGTCTTCTTGGCGAGCTTTGCGGCGAGTTCAGTTTTGTTCATGCCCAGGTTCTAACACGCCGTGAACGGCGCTTCCAAGGGTTTTTCACTCGGATGGCCCGGCGGCACCGGGCCGATGTGATTGGTGAGGGAGAGGAGTGGTGCCGTCCAAGCGACGATGGGAGTGTCCGTTGTCGGGATCGCGCCGGGTGGGTTTCGACACCACAGCCTCTCTGGGGCATGCTAGCCACGCCCGGCGAGCTCTACTGAGAAGTAGTTCCCGCCGGTGCGGACGGCGTTTTCTAGATCACGTCCCAGACGTATCTATCGGCTGCGGCATCCAGCGCAGCTGGTACCAGCGCGTAGTCACCACGCTTGCCGTCGAGCACGCCCGCCTCCTTCAGGTCGCCAAGTACGCGAGTCGCCGTGACGCGCGCACAACCGGCCATCAGAGCCACGTCGTCGTGCGTGAGGCTGAAGGGAAGGTGCCGCCAGACGGCGTCCGGTCCGGCGCTGCCCACCGGGATCGCGGCTCCCGGCACTTCATCGCCTAGGCGCTCCGCCAGGCGCGCCAGGATGCGGCATATCCGTGCACCCATGGGGAGGCCGAGATCGTCTGTCAGCTGCCTGCTCCTGACCAGCTGCGTGACGAGCGCCGCTACGAATACCTGTCTGTGCTCCCGCTGGGCGAGCGTAGCAGCGAGGTCGACCTCGTGAACGACGGCGCCGGTCTCAGACGCGTCGACGGTCTCGGCGTGTGGCCGCTGCTCTACAGCGGCCGTGCCGATGACGTCTCCCTCTCCTACGAGATCGACGAGTCGACTCCGGCCCTGCGCGTCCACGCTCACACGCAGGACGCCTGAGGAGACGAGGAACGGGGTCACTGCCGCTTCGCCCTCTGCGTACAGTCGTTCCCCGGGCCTCAGCGAGCGCTCGCTGAGCAGCACGACGGTACCGGGTAACGCGGGACCCGCCAATGTAGCGTGCTCCGCGGCACTCCCCGCCGCGACCTGTCGCGCCGAACGGGTCTGCGACTGCGTCGAGATCATCGCGGCAACCTACCGACGAGCGAACCCTCGTCCACCGCCTCGTCGGCGAGTATCAGGTCTCTGGCAGCATCTACCTGCCCCCACGTGTTCCAGAGCAACACGCCGACCACCCTGTCTTCATCCAGGTAGTAGACGACCCCCTCGGAGTTCGGCGACTTCCAGTCCTCGACGATGCGAAGCCGGCCGTCGAGGGTACCGACGGCCTCGTACCCGTCGGAGAACAGGTCGGAGTAGAAGAACGGGAAGTGCTCGAACTCCTGCAGGCCGTCACCACGTGCCGACGCCACCATCTGCCGGCCGGCATGCCTTCCCATCTGTATCGCGGCGTCCTCGTGCTCGATCCGAGAACGTTTGAAGGGACGGGGCCACGGGAAGGAAGCGACGTCCCCGGCTGCGAAGACGCCGTCGACGACACGTTCGGACGGGTCGAGCGCCCGGAGGCTCCTGTCAACGACGACGCCGTTGTCTACGAACAGACCAGCGGACTCCGCCAGCGCGAGGTTCGGCGCGGCGCCGACACCGACGGCGATGAGGTCGTAGGTACCCGAGCTGCCGTCGTCGAGGGTCACCTCTGCCCTGTCGCCCTTCACGACCGCCGACTTCACGAACACGCCGGCATGTATCTGGACGCCGTGGTCGACGTAGCGGCCCGTGACGGCCTTCGAAAGACCCTCCGGGAAGCGGTTGGCGCCCAGACCGGACTCCGGGAACGCCATATGAACCTCGGTGCCGGCGTTGACAAGCCCAGCGGCGAGCTCGGCCCCGACGAAGCCTCCACCGACCACCAACGCCCGTTTGCCCGGTCCGGACCTCTCCCTGGCCGAGCGGTAGTCGGCAAGCGAACGGTATGCGACAACGGGGCCGCCGACTTCAAGGCCGGGCAACGTTCGCGCGCTGGCCCCCGTCGCGACAAGGGCCTGGTCATAAGGGAGGCTCCTGCCGTCGTCGAGGGTGACGACCTTCGCGCCGGCGTCTAGAGCCGTGGCCGCATGTCCGGTGATGATCTCGACGCCTTGCTTCTCAGTGTCGAGCATCGCCTTCTCCAGCGTGCCGCCGTTCCACAGCGCTTTGGACAGATGGGGCCGTCTGTACGGTGGATCGGCCTCGGCCGTCACCACCGTTACGACCCCGTCGGGGTCGTCTGAGCGAATTGCCTTGGCTGCGGCGTCCGCCGCCAGCCCGCCGCCAACGATCAGGTATCGATTCGACATCTAGATGCTCCCGAAGTCACGGTAGCACCCATGCGACAGTTTTGATAGTCCTTTATGTCATAAGTCGCGGATATCGTCCGGGACGCTATTCGCGAGGAGATTAACCACTAGTTGTCGCTCACCTACCGCCACCTGAGATGTATTCCTGCAGCTGCTCGATGAGGAACTCCTGCTCTGACATGACGGCCTTGACGACGTCCCCGATCGACACGATGCCCGCCAGTCGGCCAGCGTCAACCACCGGAAGATGCCGCACGCGGTTGTCTGTCATCAGATGCATGCAGTCGGCCACCGTCTGCTCAGGTCTCACCGTGACCACCTCCCCAGACATGACCTTCCGTATCTCCAGATCGCGGGAACCACGGCCGAGCAGGATGACCTTTCGAGCGTAGTCGCGCTCGCTGAAGACGCCGACGACGTCGGAGCCCTCGACGACGACAAGCGCGCCGACGTCGTGCTCTGCCATGAGCTCCAACGCCCTGAACACGGTCTCGTCTGGGGACACCGTGTGGACGATGACCCCCTTGTCGTGCACCAGCTGTCTGACGGTCCGTCTCGCCTGCATGGCCGCACCTCCGGCTGGGATATGGGACCATCATAGGCACGGCCACATGCGAACGGGCGGCGCCGCTCGCGCGGACGGCGGTACGATTGTGGAGAAGTGATGGCCAAGGTCAAAGGCGACGCCGCTGGGGTGGCCGGTCAACGCGACCGCGCTACACCGGAGTACAGGCAACGCGGCGCCGCGCCACGCGACCTGCGCACCGCTGCCGAGCTCGAGGGCGCCGGCTACCTGGTGCGCGGCGCCGTTGCGGGATGGCTCGTCACCGCGACGGGACGCGTTGCGCTTTACAGCACGACGGAGGCACGGCGGCTCAGAGGAGACATGTGGCAGAGGCCGCATGTGACGAGAGATAGGGCGATAGCAGACACACAGGCGGCAAGGCGCGCCACATCGGGCGGCATCTCCTCTGCGCGGCGCGTACGGAACTACACGCCGGCACCCAAGGCGCGCTGGCGGCAGCCGTCCCTCGCCAGGGAGCCGCGTCGTTGGTTGACAGAGCTGTTCAGGGAGGGGTTCGTCGTCGTCGACGTCGAGACAACCGGGTTATCGGCCCGCGACGAGGTCGTCGAGGTAGCGGCCGTCTCCAGCGACGGGACTCTGCTCTTCGAGAGCTTCGTGCGCCCCAAGCTCGGTCGCATGCCTGCCGGCGCAGCTCGGGTCCACGGCCTGTCATGGGATGACGTCTCCGGCGCACCTACGTGGCCGGCGGTAGTGGAAGACCTGGCCGACGTGCTGTCGGGCCGCCGCGTGCTCGCGTGGAACGCGTCATTCGACGAACGGCTGGTCGTCCAGTCGAGCCGTGCGTGGCGACTGCCGCACCCCTTGCCGGGCTTCGAATGCGCGATGCGAGCGTACGCGGTATGCCGGGGCGTGGGTGCCGGAGGGCTGCGGCTTTCCCGGGCGGCCGCCGTCGAGGGCGTGCTCGGGGGAACGCAGGCCCACCGCGGTGGGGCGGACGCTGCGCTCACGGTCGCCGTTCTGAGGGCCATCTACCGGCGCCAGGCCCAGGCTGCGTGAGACCGTGCGGAAGATCGTTCATGTAGACATGGACGCGTTCTACGCCTCGGTCGAGCAGCGCGACCGACCGGAGCTGCGCGCCAGACCAGTCGCGGTCGGCGGCACCGGCCCGCGGGCCGTAGTCGCCGCGGCGAGCTACGAGGCGCGCGCTTACGGCGTCCGCTCGGCAATGCCGATGTCCAGGGCCCTCCGAGCTTGTCCCGAGCTCCTGGTGGTGGCACCGCGGTTCGATGTCTACCGGGACGTATCGAGGCAGGTGCGGCAAGTTTTCCTTCGCTACACGGACCTCGTGGAGCCGTTGGCCCTCGACGAGGCTTACCTGGATGTGACCGAGCCCAAGCAGGGCCCGCCCTCCGCGACGCTGATAGCCCGGGCGATAAAGGAAGACGTGAGGAGGGAGACCGGACTAACCGCCTCAGCAGGCGTATCCAGCGGCAAGTTCCTTGCCAAGCTCGCATGTGGCCTCTCGAAACCGGACGGCCTCAGCGTGATAACGCCGGAGCAGGCCGAGTCGGTTCTCCTCCCGTTGCCCGTCGAGAAGTTCCACGGCGTCGGACCCAGGACGGCCGAACGCCTCAGGACCCTCGGTTGGAGGACCGGCGCGGACCTCAAGGCTGCAGGCAGGGAGCGGCTAGAAGAGGCGCTGGGAAAGTTCGGCGTGTTCCTGCACGACATCGTCAACGGCATCGATGACAGGCCCGTGGTGCCGAACCAACCACGCAAGTCCATTGGCTCGGAGACTACCTTCGACGTCGACATAACCGACGACCGCGAACTCGAAGCGGTCCTCCGAGAGCTCTGCGAGGACGTCATGCGAAGCCTCGTCGGCCGCGGCCTTGTGGCGCGGCGCGTGACTGTGAAGATACGTTTCGACGACTTCCGTACCGTCACGCGCAGCCACACCGAGCCCGCACCGTTCGCACGGCTGACGGAACTCCTCGTGCTCGCTCGCCGGCTCGCATTCGAGACCGAACGCCCGCACGCGCCCGTGCGCCTGCTCGGCGTTGCCGTTGCAGAGCTCTCGGCTCGCGACGGCGGCACCGTCCAGCCGCGCCTCGACTTCGAGGCGGCCGGAGCCAGTCAGATCAGACGGTAGGGTCCACGGCCCTGGCATGGCGAAGGGCGGCCTCGTCCGTGAGGTCGAGCCGCAACGGCGTGATGGAGACGTAACCGTTCTCAACGGCCCACCGGTCGGTACCCTCCTCGAGGCGCTCCCGTGGTTCCTCAGCGAACCAGTAGTGACGCCTGCCCATGGGGTCCTCGCCGGGGATCACGTAGCCCTCGTAGTGCCTCACCGACATGTCGGTCCACATGACGCCCTTGGGATCGTCGGGGAAGTTGACGTTGAGAAGGGCCGGTCCCTGGCCGCCGTTGACGCGGTCGATGACCTCGCGCACGTGCGGGGCGAACAGGTCGTAGTCGGGCGGCTCGTCGCTGTAACGAGCGCTGAACGCGATCGCTCTTATGCCGAGGAACGCGGCCTGCTTCGCAGCTGCGACGGTGCCGGAGTGCCAGATGTTGTGGCCCAGGTTGTGACCCAGGTTGATCCCCGTGAGCACGAGGTCTACCGCGTCCCAATGGTGCGTTCCGAGGGCCACGCAGTCGGCGGGCGTACCGTCGACCCTGTAGGCCTCCATACCCTCGAGCGGGGTCTTCGTGTAGTGCAGTGGACGCCGCACCGTTATCGCATGGCTCATGGCAGATTGCTCTACGTCGGGCGCCACTATCCGTACCTGGCCGAACTCCCGAGCCACGCGGGCGAGCGCGAGTATCCCGGGGCTGAAGATGCCGTCGTCGTTGCTCACCAAGATCCGCATCTAAGCTCAACTCCAACTCTCTTCCGTCCGCCGTCCGGCGCCTGGCGCCGACGCGGGCGGGCGAGCATCATAGCGCGGCGCTCACGGCGCGCTCACCCAACGGATGCGAAGATTACCCAGATGTCGGCCCACCCCTCGCCGACACGCGGCGAACCGACCACCTCCCGTCTTCCACGCAAAGGGCCCCCCAAGGACACCAAGAAGCACGTGGTGTTCAGGGCGGACCCGGTGCGGCGCTACCTCGTCACGGCCGCAGCGCTCATCCTGCTGCCTACGCTCGTCGTGGCCTGGCTGGCAGGCGGCTTCGTCTCGCGACGCGTCGCCGAGCACGTCGCCCAGGCCGGGTCGGTGGAGGTTGCCGCCAACGCCGCGGCCGTCCTCAGGCAGAGCGGCCTTGCCTCCTCGGCGACCGGAGACGCGCTGATCGTCCGAGGGGACGTCGCCGACGCCCAATCAGCATGGACATACTTCGACACGGTCGTGGGGCGTAACCCCAACACCGTGGGCGTCAGGGTCTTCGATGCGGACGGCAGGGTCGTGTACGACGACGATAGGTCGCAGATAGGCGCGTCGCCGACACCGGACCCCAAGCTGAGCCGCGCGCTGGCAGGGCAACGTGACACGAGGCTAATCGGCCACGCCGAACCGGTCGGGCCGATGGCGGCAGGCGAGTCCGTAAGGTCGTATGCCGTGCTGATCCCGCTCGTCTACCCGGACGGCGAAGCGGCTGGTGTCCTCGAGGTCAGTCACGACCTGGGCCCGATCTCGGGCGACATGGCCCTCGCACGGTGGATGATCGTGCTGATCATCGTCGGCCTCTCTCTGTTGCTGATCGCCCTGACCGCCTTCTTCACCACACGCCTCGCCAGACGCTCCTTCTTCGATGCGATTACGGCACTGCCCAACTTCAGCTACCTCCGCTCGGCTGCGAGGACAGTGCTGGAGGGGAGCGCGAAGGGCGGGCGGAGGGGCGCGCTCGTCCTGCTGGACATAGACAGGTTCAAGGCCGTCAACGACACCCTCGGCAGGGCGGAGGGTGACCGCCTCCTCCGGGACCTGGCTGATCGCTTGAAGGCCGTCGTGAGGGGTGGTGACTACGTCGCGCGTATCGGCGGCGACGACTTCGCGGTGCTGTTATCGGCCAGCGACGAGGCTGCCGCCAGGGTCGCCGCCGAGAGGGTCGTTGGGGCGGTAGCGAACCCGTTCAGGGGTGGCGGTCGCGACATCCGCCTCGAGGCAAGCGCAGGCGTTGCCCTGTTCCCGCGTGACGCCGTGGATCTAGACGGCCTACTGCAACGTGCCGAGATGGCGATGTACAGGGCGAAGCAGGCGCGGACCTCGATCGCCTTCTACAGGCCCGACAGCGACGCAGCCCGCAGGCACAGCCTCTACCTGGAGTCGGACCTGCGCGACGCCGTCGAGCGCGAGGAGCTGTCGATCGCCTATCAACCCATCTGCTACATCGCGACCGGAGAGATCGTGGGCCTTGAGGCGCTGCTGCGGTGGGAGCACCCGACGAGGGGCCCCATCTCCCCTTCGACCTTCGTCGACCTCGCCGAGCGGAGTGGTTTCGTCGACAGGCTCGACCGGTGGGCGCTCAGGGAGGCGACGGCACAGCTTGCAGTCTGGTCCCGGCTCGGTTCGAACGTCGTCGTCACGGTCAACGCGGCGGCTCAGACCCTGTCCGATCCCGACCTGCCTACGTACATCGAGCGCCTGCTGGCGGAGACCGGCGCCCCGGCGGACAAGCTCGTGCTCGAGGTAACCGAGAGGACCGCGCTGGACGACTACGGGCAAAGTGCAGGCGTCCTGGAGCGGGTCAGGCAGACGGGCGTGGGTATCGCCCTCGACGACTTCGGCCGCGGGTACTCCTCGCTCACGACCCTGGACAGGCTGCCTATCTCTTTCCTGAAGCTCGACGCGAGCTTCACGCAGGGCATCGGCAACTCCCTGAAGGACGAGCACCTTCTCAGGGCCGTCAAGATCTTCACCAAAGGCATAGGCACCCCGTTCGTAGCGGAGGGGATCGAGAACGAGAGCCAGAGGGCGTGGCTGATCTCGCAGGGCGTCAGGTTCGGGCAGGGGTTCCTCTTCTCAAGGCCAACGGCCAGCGAGAACATCCTGCCGCCACGTCACGTAGTGGGCGCCGCCCGACTGACGGCCGCTTCGCCTCTCGACGCTACGGGTAGCGGCCGCTCCAACTGACGTCTGCCGGGAGCCAGGCGTTCTAATCCGCGCAAGTTAGGCTCGGTCTGGAGAGTGAGCGTGAGTCTCACTCCGGGGACAGCCTTTGTCCCCGTACGGAGGTGCGGAATGTTCTCAGTACCTGCCGCTCTGATTCGAGCGGGGCGCAAGGTCGCGTTGCCCCTGATCAGCGTCCTTGCCGCTTCGATCATCGCCTTCGCTGCCGCCCAGGAGCTGCCGCAGAACGCGGCCGAGGCCCTGGACCGCGGCGAGGCGCTCGTCGCCCAGGCCCTGGCGACCTACGACGCGCAGTACCCTGACCGCCCGCTGTGGCGCCAGGCCTTCGCCGAGGGCCGCTCCGCCATGGACCTCGCTCCTGGCCACCCCGAACCGATGCGGTTCCTGGCGCGGGCATACAGCCTCTCGAACTGGCACGGACCGGCGGTCGACATGTGGCAGGCCTTCCTCGGTGCGGGCGGCGAGTTCGCGGGAGACGATGCAGAGCTCTACGCGCGGTCTGCGATCGAGTACGCGTACGCCGCCTACCAGGTCGGTGACCTGGAGCTGGCGGCCGAACGCTATGCGGAGATCACGAGGGTCCTGCCCGACAACGTCGAGGCGCACCGTTGGCTCGGCCGCATCCTGCTCGAGCTCAGGCTCCCCGAGCAGGCTGTGGCAGCATGGCGCACGGTCGTGGAGCTGGAACCGGGCTCGCCCGGCGCCGAGTACTTCCTGGAGCTAGCCCAGGCTCAGGCGCGTTGGGGCGTCGACGCGGCGAACAGCTTCTACGCGGGCGTGGCGGCGTACGAAGCAGGCGACCTGACGAGGGCTCGCAACAGCTTCGCGGCGGCGACTGCCCGCAACGGTGACTACGCGGCGGCATGGGCCTGGCTGGGCCGTGTCTACTTCGAGCAGGAGCTGTACGAGGACGCCAACCTTGCGTACGAACGCGCTCGCAGCCTTGCCCCCGACGTGCAGGCGTACCAGTGGTTCGCTCGGGAATCGGCCCGGTTGATGGAAGAGGGCGGCGCGCCCGCTGAGGACGCACCGGAACTCGACGCCCCGCAGCGCGCCCCCGAGGGTCAGGACGCGTTACCTGGCTCGAACGACGGAGAGGAAGAAGCCCCGGCGGACACCCAGAACTAGAGTCGATGAGCTTGGCTTTGGCCGCCCGGGCCGACGTCACGGGCGGCCAGGCTGCTGCCTAAGCCTTGCCTTCCAGCCAGTTCGGGCCCATGGCGGCCTCGACCTTGAGCGGCACCCTGAGCGGAAGGGCGTTGCTCATCGTCTCGACGGTCGCCTGGAGCGTGCTCTCCGAGACGTCACGTGGCGCCTCGAGAACCAGCTCGTCGTGCACCTGGATGAGGAGGCGCGAACCGGCGTACTCGGTCTTGAGGCGCCGATTGAGCTTTATCATCGCCACCTTGATTAGGTCGGCCGCGCTGCCCTGGATGACCGTGTTGATCGCGAGACGCTCACCCAGGAAGCGCTGGTTCCTGTTGCGTGAGCGAATCTCGGGGATGTCGCGCCGCCGACCCATTATCGTCGTGACGTAACCGAGGTCCTCTGCCTCAGCGACGCAGGTGCGCAGGAACTCGTCAAGCCCCGTGTACCTCTCCTTGTACTCGTCGATGAAGCTCTGCGCCTCGCCCCTAGGGATGCGCAGGGTGCGCGCGAGACCGAACGCGGTCTGACCGTAGACGATGCCGAAGTTCACCGTCTTGGCCACACGCCTCTGTTCGGACGTAACCTCTTCGATCGGTACGCCGAACACCTGCGATGCGACGTACGCGTGGATGTCGAGGCCCTCCTTGAACGCCTTCGTGAGCTCGGCGTCGTCCGAGAAGTGCGCCAGCATCCGGAGTTCTACCTGTGAGTAATCGGCGGTGATCAGCACGCTGTCGTCGTCGCGTGCCCGGAACGCGCGCCTGATCTCGCGCCCTGCTGCCGTGCGTATCGGGATGTTCTGGATGTTGGGGTCGGAGGACGACAGCCTGCCCGTGGCGGCGCCGGTCTGATGGAACGACGCGTGAAGCCTGCCGGTGGTCGGGCTCAGGTATCCGGGCAGCGGCAGGAGGTAAGTGCCGAGGAGCTTGTTCAGCTCGCGGTACTCGAGAAGCAGCGGCAGAAGCGGGTGGTCCGTCTCGGCGGCGAGCGTCTCCAGCACCTCGGCGTCCGTTGAGCGCCCCGTCTTCGTGGTCTTCACGACACGCATGCCGAGGCGGTCGAAGAGGATCTCGGAAAGCTGCTTCGGTGAGTCGGGGTTGAACTCCTCCCCGACGACGGCGACCATCTTCTCCTTGAGCCCTTCGATGCGCTCCTTTATCGTCTCGGCGTAGCTGCTCAGAAGCTCGGAGTCGAGGCTCACGCCCTCCCTCTCCATGTCGGAGAGCACACGCACGAGCGGCATCTCCACCTCGGTGAACAGTTGCTTGAGGCTCGCCGTCGTTCCGGCCGCCCTCGACCGGCTCGCTGCGTCTGCCGCGTCTACCGGCAGGGCGTCCATCCCCTTGGCAAGCCTCTGGTAGAGGCGCCAAGTGATGTCGGCGTCCTCCGCTGCGTACCTCGCGACCTTGTCGAGGGGTACCTGCAGCATCGAGAGTTGCTCCTTGCCCTTGCCAATGAGGTCCGTGATGGGGGTCGTAGTGAAGCCCAGAAGGTCGCGCGCCAGGTCGTCCATGCCGTACGTGCGACGCCCGGGGTACAGGAGGGCCGCAGCCACCATGGTGTCGAACAACGGGCCCTTCAGCTCTATGCCTGCCCGTTGGAGCGCGACGATGTCGTACTTGAGGTTCTGACCCACCTTCAGCGTGGCCTCGTTCTCGAGTATCGGCTTCAGGGCGGCTGCCACCATCTCTGGGTCGAGGGTCTCGCCATGCTCTCCCCTGACGGGTACGTACCAACCCGTTCCTGACTGCCAGCTGAAGACGTATCCCACGAGGTCGGCGTCGACGGCGCTCAGAGCGGTGGTCTCCGTATCGAGGGCGAAGCTGTCTTGGGCAGCCAAGTCCGCAACGAACGCCTCGAACGCCTCTTGCGTGTTGACGACCCTGTAGTCGGTCTCCATCCCGGCGTCTTCGACGTCAGATGGCGTCTCCTCTGCCGACTCGGCGACGTCCGCGGGACCCGCAACGTCGATCTGGTCAAGGAACGTACGGAAGCCGAGCTCCTCGAAGATGGGCCTCAACGCCTGCTTGCTCAGCGTCGGGGTGATGCAGTCAGACAGTTCAAACTCTACGGGAGCGTCTCTGTCGAGCGTCACCAGCCGACGCGTGAGGGGCATCATCTCCTTGTGCGCCTCCAGGTTCTCACGCAGCTTCGGCGTCAGGTCTTCGAGGTTCTCCATGACGGCGTCGGCGGTCCCGTACTTCGCGATCAGCTTGGCCGCGGTCTTGACGCCGACGCCTTTGGCGCCTGGGATGTTGTCTGTGCTGTCACCGGTGAGCGTCTGGACTTCCACCGACTGCTCCGGCGTGTACCCACGCGTATCGATGAGGGCCTGCGGGTCGAGCAGCTCGCCGCTCGAAGGATCCCAGAGCTTCACCTTGTCGCTGAGGATCTGGTGGAGGTCCTTGTCCTTGCTCCCGATCCGGACCTCGACGTCCTCACCCTTCAGCCTCTCGGCTATCGTGGCGATCACGTCATCGGCCTCGTAGCCCTCTTTCTCGTACACGGCGATGCCCATAGCGTCGACAACTTGCCTTATGCGGGCGTACTGCGCGTGCAGGTCGTCTGGCGCCGCGTCGCGGTTGGCCTTGTACTCGGCGAAGTCACCCTTCCTGAGGGTCGTGGAGTCGCTTACGTCGAACGCGATCGCCACGTAGTCCGGGGAGATGTTCTTGAGAAGGTTGATCAGCAGCTGCGTGAAGACGTATACGGCCTTCACCGGCTCGCCGCTCGGGCCGGTCAGGTCGCGGAAGGGGGCGTAGTAGGCGCGGAACAGCTGCGCATGCCCATCGATAATGTAGAAGGTCTTCACTAGCTTCCTCTCGTCCGCTTGCGGCCGGCCGCGCCCACTTCGAGAGGGCAGTTTGTCCAGCCGGGACGGCCAACGATTGTACCATCCGGTTCCCCACATGCCGGGAAGCCGGGGTCGAGCGCCACCGTTCGCGCTCGGCGCTCCGGGGCGCTCCCAACGGCATAGAATCGACCAACCACCCTTCAAGGAGCGTCATGACGGACCTCGACGACTTGGGCACTCTTTACCTCGGAGCGGTTGTCGACGAAGACTTCGAACGGACGCCGGTCCCGCTCCTGTACGACGCCTCCGACCTAACGACCCACGCGGTGATCGTCGGGATGACGGGAAGCGGCAAGACCGGACTGGGTATAGGGCTGATCGAGGAGGCTGCGCTTGACGGGGTGCCTGTGCTCGTCGTCGACCCCAAGGGCGACATGGGCAACCTCGCGCTCGCCTTCCCGGAGTTGTCTCCTACCGATTTCGAGCCATGGATAGACCAGCGAGAGGCGAAAAACGAGGATACAGACCTCTCTGTCTATGCCGGGAAGGTCGCCGCGCGCTGGCGTGAGGGACTGAATTCGTGGGGGTTGGACGGAGCCAGGATCGCACGCTTCAAAGAGGCCGCTGGCGTGGCCGTGTACACGCCCGGCTCGACCGCCGGAAGGCAGTTGTCGCTGCTCGCGTCCTTCGCGCCCCCGCCCGAGACGGTCATGTCCGACCAGGAGGCGCTGGCCGACCGTCTCTCCGGCGTCACCGCGAGCCTGCTGACGCTCGTCGGACGCGACCCGGACCCTCTCGGGCGTGATCACTTGCTCGTCTCCGCCGTAATGGAGGCCTCTTGGAGGGAGGGCGCGGGGCTCGACCTGGCCGCCATCGTGAGAGCCGTTCAGGATCCGCCTGTAAGGCGGCTGGGGGTCATGGACCTCGAGACGGTCTTCCCCACCCCCGAGCGGATGAAGCTCGCGATGGCGCTCAACGCGCTGCTCGCCTCACCCAGCTTCTCCGCCTGGACGCAGGGCGAACCCCTGGACGTGCAACGGCTCCTCTACGAACCCGACGGGAAGCCGCGGGTCGCGGTCCTCACGGTCAGCCACCTCAGCGACGCCGAACGCGAGTTCTTCCTTACGCTTCTCTTCACGGAGGTCGTGTCCTGGACGCGGTCACGCACGGGCACGGCGAGCCTTCGTGCCCTCGTGTACGTCGACGAGCTGTTCGGGATGATGCCGCCGGTGGCGGAGCCCCCGACGAAGCGCCCCCTGCTGACCCTGCTCAAGCAGGCGCGCGCCTTCGGAGTCGGTCTCGTGCTGTCGACCCAGAACCCTGTCGACCTCGATTACAAGGGGCTGTCGAACGCGGGTACCTGGTTCATCGGCAGGCTGCAGACCGAACGCGACAAGCAGCGGCTGCTAGAGGGCCTGCGGAACGCGAGTGGGAAGGTCGACGTGACGGCCCTCGGTGCGACCATCTCGGCACTACCCAAACGCACCTTCGTCATGCGCAACGTGAGAGAGCCCGAGCCCGTCACGTTCCAGACGCGCTGGGCGATGTCATACCTGGCGGGTCCCATGTCCCGCGAGCAGATAGCCGCTCTGGCAGACCACGGGCTGAACTCGGACGCGGGGCGCGAGAGCTCACGGCAACCGGCCGTCGAGATCCAAGGCGCGGCGGCAGCCCGCATTCCGGATCCGGTCGCGGCGAGCGACGCCACGTCAACGGACAGGCCGGTGCTTCCCCACCACCTACCCGAGGTATTCGCACCGAGAACCGGACCACCTCAGCGGACGCGGTACTACCCGTTTCTTCTGGGGGTTGCCGACGTGCTCTATCAGTCGAAGACCCACCGCATCGACGTTCAATCTCGCGTATCGCTTCTACTAGAAC
>CAZMFX010000004.1:0-7800 GCA_964565625.1 uncultured bacterium | reverse complement strand
CAGGACTTCAGGCTGAGGTGCGCTCAGGCGGCGCGGGAACGGCGCGATCTCGAGGTTGGGAAGCTGCGTGATCGTTACGGCACGAAGATCGCAGCGGCGCGGAAGCAGCTACTCACTCAGGAGCAGGCGGTGGCCCGTGAGCAGCAGCAGTTCCAGGCGCGTGCGCTGAACGTCGCTGGTTCCTTGCTCGGCGCGTTCATGGGGAACCGCAGGCGCTCGGTATCGACGGCGCTCAACCGTGCGTCGATGGGCGCGAAGGACCTCGGCGACGTAAAGCGCGCCAAGGAGAGACGAGAGGCTGCCCAGAGCGCGCTCGAGGAGCTGGAGGATACGCTCGCAGAGGAGCTGAGCCTGGTCCGGTCCCACAACGTGCACCCAGAGGAGATCGAGTTAGAGAGCGTGACTATCAGACCAAAGTCGCGCGACGTCGCCGTGCGGTTCCTGGGGATCGCGTGGGTGCCTTTCCTCGAGAGCGAAGGGCACTGGGTACGTGGTTGACGTCGCCGCTTGTCCGGCCAGCTAACCGGCCCCCGTCGGCTCCGGCACTGGTTCGAAGCCTTGCGGCGCGGGCAGGAGGCGCCAGTTCCACTCGCCCTCCCGCTTCGGAGGCCAGATGACGGCCGTCGCTCTCCCGGCGATGGCGATCGAGTCTATCGGCCCGAAGTAGCGAGAGTCCTCGCTGCCGGTCGGCGAGCGGTTGTCGCCCATGACGAAGTACATGCCGTCGGGAACGACGAAGTCCAGAACGACCGGAACGCCCTCCGGGGTCCCCTGTGGCACCACGACGTTCCCGACGACGTTGCCGTAGAAGAGCTGCACCCGCGGATCGTTGACGTCCACGGGTGAGCCGCCCAACCGCGGCAGCCAGTTGCCGTCTGGGGCGCGCTGGAACGAGGTGACCATCGCGACGACTTCACCGTCGTCGACGACGACCTCAGGGAAGTCGACGGGAGCCACGGATACCGTGCCGGCGTCCGTGATGAAGCTCTGGTCGACGGCAACGTCGTTCACGTAAACCTGGCCCCTGACGATCCTCAACCGATCTCCTGGTTGGCCGATGACGCGTTTGATGAAGAAGTTGCGCTTGCCTGTGGTAAGTGCCGTCGGGGCGTTCGCCGGCTCGCGGAGCACTACGACGGCACCCCGCTCGTACTCCCCGAGCACGCCCATCCTCCTCAACCACGTGTCGAACTTCGGTATGAAGACCCTGTCTCCCGTTAGGAGCGACTGAAGCAGGTTGCCCCGCCCCACTCCTCCGTTGAGGTTGGGCTCCATAGAGCTCCCGACTACCCCGACCGTCGTGAAGATGAACGTGACGACCAGGTATGCGATGGCGAGCGCTTCGGCGTAACCCCTTACTTCGCGCCAGAGCTTCTGCTGCCAGGTAGTCGCTTCGGTCTTGTCGTCCGCCTGGCGGCGCCTGGTTCGGGCCGCTTCCTGCGGCGAACTGGTATCCGGCATGACGGGACAGGTTACATCGCGAACCAGTGCAGCGGCCGTGCGCGGGGCGATACACGAGCGCAAGCCTCATATACCTTATTCTCTAAGGTATGCGTGACGATGGCGATCAGCGCCCGCCGACCGACCCACGCGCCCACCGCGGCAGGGGCGCGAGGCTGAACACGGGCAACCGGTTCACGCAGCTGGAAGTGGATCTCGACTTGGAGGAGGTATCAGAAGACGACCTCCGCGTCAAGACAAGGTACCTCGACGACACGTCCCGCTCGGCGGTCGCGACCAACAACAGCCCGGACATCGGCTTCGACGTGAGCATCAACCCGTACCGGGGCTGTGAGCACGGCTGCTCGTACTGCTACGCTCGCCCGACGCACGAGTACCTCGGGTTCTCGGCAGGCCTCGACTTCGAGCGCGTGATCCTGGTGAAGCGCGACGCGGCCAGGCTGCTCGAGGAGCGTCTCAGGTCACCCAAGTGGAAGCCGCAGGTGATAGCCATCTCGGGGGTGACCGATCCCTACCAACCGATCGAGCGCAAGCTAGGCATAACGCGCTCCGTTCTAGAGGCGCTGGCTCGGTTCAGGAACCCGGTCGGGTTGATCACGAAGAACGAGCTCGTGACGAGGGATATCGACGTGCTGGCCGAGATGGCCGCGTGGAACGGCGCGAGCGTGTCGCTATCGGTGACGACTCTTGACGAAGGATTGCGCGCCAAACTGGAGCCGCGCACCAGCACGATAACTAACCGCTTGAGAGCCATCCGGCGTCTAGCAGAAGCGGGAGTCCCCGTCGGCGTGAACGTCGCTCCGATAATCCCGGGTCTCACGGACCACGAGGTGCCGGAAATCCTCGCTGCAGCGGCCGAGGCGGGGGCTCGCCACGCCGGCTACACGGTGCTGCGGCTTCCTGGAGCGGTCGCTCAAGTGTTCGAGGAGTGGCTAGAGTCGAACTACGGGATGCGCAAGGACAAGGTTCTCAACCGGGTGCGGGAAGCCCATGACGGCCGGCTGGCAGACCCGATGTTCGGGCGCCGCATGAAGGGCTCAGGCGAGCATGCCAACCAGGTGCGCGAGCTGTTCCACCTCACGTGCAAGCGTGTGGGCCTCGACAGCGAGCGAACGCCGTTGGCGACCGACTCCTTCCGCGTGCCTGGATACGCGCAGCAACCCAGGCTGTTCTGATGACGGTGTGGCTCCGCGGATCCGAGGAGTAGCGGTAGGCTGTGCACGTGCCCATTCGAACACTGAAGCGCTCGCTCGCGCTGCCGGTAGTCATCGCCGCCGCCGTGCTCGGCCACGCCTTGGCGCAGCAACCTCTGACACCGCCCAACTACTACCTGTTCCAGTTGCCCGAACTCGAGGCGGGCACCGAGTTTAGCGGCGAGCTCACGTCCGATGACGGGCAGAACTTCAAGGACGGCAGTCGCCTCGATATGTACGCGCTGACGGTACAGGCCGGCGAGTCGATCACCCTGCGGGTCGTCAGCTCAGACTTCGAACCCGTGTTGAGCGTCTTCGGTCCCGAAGGTTCCCTCGTCGCATACAACGACTACGGTGAGTCGTTCGGCGATGTGAGCACAGGCTTCACCGCAGGCACTGCCGGGCGACATGTCGTGGTGGTGAGCGGCTGGTCGGATCTCGACGTTGGAGAGTACGTTCTCTCGAGCGTTCGCGCGACAGGGGGGCCCTCAGCCGCCTCGGCCGTCGCGCTCCCGGTGACGCTCGAGTCGGCGATCACGGGTGAGATGGCACCGGCCCCGGGAGCGTTCGGGGGCGGCGCAGAGTACTTCAGCTTCGACGTCCAGGAAGAGCTCCTGATCCTCGCCAACATGACCTCCTCCGAGATCGACTCGGTGTTGACGCTTTACGACCAAGAAGGCAACATCATCGCCTCCAACGATGACGACGGCTTTACGACAGACGCGCTGCTCGTGGCCCTTGTAGGGCCAGGCAGCTACGTTCTCGCAGCCAGCACATACTTCGCGGGCGAAACCGGTGCTTACACCCTCACCTTGGAGCCCTTCTACCGGCGCTGAACGTGTCCGGCATGGGTGAGCATCGGCAATCGGGCCTGTTCAGCGGGAGCTCTCCCGAACCCCTCGCCGCTCGCATGCGCCCGAGAACGCTGGACGAGTTCATCGGCCAGGACCGGATCGTCGGACCGGGAAGGCTGCTGCGCCGAGCCATACAGGCGGACCAGCTCTCCTCCGTGATCTTCTACGGTCCCCCCGGCACAGGCAAGACGACCCTGGCGCGCGTGATCGCCAACACGACGAGGGCAGAGTTCCTCGCGATAAACGCCGTCCTCGCCGGCGTGAAAGACATCCGCGAAGCTGTCGCGAGGGCTCAGGCGACTAAGGACGCGGGCCGCCGCACGATCCTCTTCGTCGACGAGGTACACCGCTTCAACAAGGCGCAACAGGACGCGCTCTTGCCATGGGTAGAGAACGGCACGGTCGTGCTCATCGGCGCAACTACCGAGAACCCGTACTTCGAGGTGAACAAGGCGCTGCTCAGCCGCAGTCGCGTCTTCGAGCTCACCCCGCTCGGCGAAGACGACCTGCGTGCGGTTGCGAGGCAGGCGCTGGCAGACCCGGAACGGGGCTACGGACGCATCGATGTCGTCTTGGAGGAGGACGCGCTCGAGCACCTGGTGAACGTGGCCAACGGGGATGCACGGGCGCTGCTGAACGCTCTCGAGCTCGCCGTGGAGACCACTGAGCGGGACCCAGACGGCAGGGTGGTGATCACCCGCGCGGTGGCGGAGGAGTCGATACAGAGGCGCGCGGTCCTCTACGACAAGGAAGGCGACGCGCACTTCGACACGATCAGCGCGTTCATAAAGAGCGTGCGCGGATCGGATCCCGACGCCGCTCTCTACTGGCTGGCGAAGATGGTCTACGCGGGCGAAGACCCAAGGTTCATCCTCAGGCGGCTGCTGATACTGGCGAGCGAGGACGTTGGGCTCGGCGACCCTCACGCGCTCGAGGTCGTCTCTGCCGCAGCCGCAGCGTTCGACTACGTAGGCATGCCGGAGGGTAGATTCCATCTCGCGCAGGCGACCCTCTACCTTGCCACGGCGCCGAAGAGCAACTCTACGATGGCGTTCTTCGATGCCCTTGCCGCCGTCGAGAAGGAGCGTGAGGGCGAGGTACCCGACCATCTGAAGGACGCCAACCGCGATGCCGAGGGCCTCGGGCACGGCCAGGGCTACCTGTACCCACACGCCTACCGCGATCATTGGGTCGCCCAGCAGTACCTCCCAGACGCGCTTCAGGGCAAGGTCTTCTACAGACCCAGTGGCGTCGGGTACGAGGCCACGGTCAGAGCGGACGTGATGAGGCGGCGCGAGGCGCAGATCGCTGCCTTGGCGGAGGGCGAACCAGGCGACGTGAGGTCGTTACCGCTGTCCGCCCGCCCGGGACTTGAGAGGTCGGTGGATCGCTGGCTGGAACGAGCGGTATCCAGGGCAGGCGAGCGCCTGGCTGGAGTGCGAGACCACGTCTTCGCGCTCGCCGATGTAGAGCGTCATGAGGTGGTACTCGATCTGAACGCGGGTAGCGGACTCCTCACATGGGAAGCGCTAAGGCGCGCGCCCGATGGCCAGGTGTGGGCTCTCGTTGCCACGCAGAGGGACGCTGAGGCCATCTCGCAGACGGCCACTGCCCTGCCGGAGCTGCAACGGCCCGTCGTAGTGACTGGGGAGGTCGAGGATCCAGCGGCCGCAATAGCCGCCATCGCGCCGGCGGAGATGCCGGCCTTCGACGTCGTCGTGGGGCGGGAGGCGCTCTCCCGAGGCACACAGCGCGCCGTTTTCGGCGGCCTCGCGCGCCTCCTCGCCGAGAACGGGCGCTTGGTCCTCGCCGACGTGGATCGCAACGCCGCACAACGCCTATACCGACTTGTCGATCTTAGGGACGAGACCTTGGCCAGGCTGCTCGAGCAGGCCGAGGAGGCCATCTACGCGGGAGGAGATGCCTCCGACGAGACGGTATCCGCTTCGGCAACGTCCGCCGGCCTCACGGACGTCGGCATACAGAGGCGAACGTTCTCCTCCACCGAGACGCTTCCTCGTAGGACCGTCGAGGGCTGGTTCGTGAGCGACGCCGAACGACCTAGCTACCGAGACATGCTGGCGAAACACATCGACGAAAGCGGCCTGGAGCGAGTGCGCGGGGCGTTCCTCGCTCAACTCGCAGACGCAGAGGTCACGTGGCACGCCACGTATCGGTTCGTGACCGCACGCCGTCCTTGACGCGACATGGCTTCTGGTATCATCGCGCCCAACGCCGATTTTCTGGTGGGGGCGCCGGTTAGGCCGGTCAGAACGGGGGGAACGACGAAGTGAAGCCGGGGCGGGGGCGCGCGCTCACGACGAGGTACGCGGCCTTGGCAGGCACACTTGAGCTAGCCATAGCTCTACCGATGCCTGTGCTTATCCTTCACATGACGGGCCGCGGCCTGGACATCGCGACGGTGGGGCTAGCCTTCACCGTGAGGGCGCTTCTCGTCGCCCTGCTGGAGTTGCCCACCGGCGGCATCGCAGACGCCATCGGTCGTAGACCAGTAGCTCTGGCCTCCCAGCTGTTCACCCTCGCATCGTTCGCAGTGCTGCTCTTCGTCGCGGGGCCCGTCACCGCGCTCGTGTACGCGGTCCTACAGGGCGTCGGTTCTGCGCTGCACTCCGGCGCCATGGACGCATGGTTCGTCGACGAGATCGGCCGACTGGAGCCTGACGCTCCGTTGCAGCCACACCTGGCAGCCGTGGATGTTGCCCAGGCGGCCGGGATGCTCGCCGGTTCGGCCATAGGCGGCCTGCTTCCAAGCCTCACTGCACCGCTAGACCTTCCATGGCCGCTCGCCGGTTTCGGCATCGCTCTTGCAGCCGGCGTGGCAGTGAGGGTGATCACCTGGTTCTGGACCCTTGCGCTCGTCAAGGAGCCGTCGCGGGCGAAGCCCGATTCGGCCGTCATACGCGACGGCCTGAACGCGATGCCCGGCATACTCTCCGATGCCATACGGCTCTCGCGAGAGACGCCCGTGATCCGCTGGCTGCTCGCCGCGGCTGCCGCGAGCGGTCTTGCCATGGTCAGCGTCGAGACGTTCTGGCAGCCTGTCGCCTCCACGGTACTGGGCGCGACAGCGGAGGACAGCCAAGGCTTCGCCGTCTTGGGAACGCTCGCCGGGGTCGCTGTACTCGCCGGCAGCCTCGCAGTCATGCGGTACGGCCAGAGGGTTCCCGGCGGGGAGGCCGCTCTCGCGGGCTTCAGCATGATGCTCAGAGGCGGCGCCATGCTCCTCTTCGCGGTCTCGGCGTCAGCGGTCGGTTTGGCGGCAGGGCTGGGCATCGTCTACTTCGCCCTCGCCACGAGCAACGTCCCGCACGACACCCTGCTACACAAGGCCGTGCCCTCATCCAGGCGCTCATCGATGCTCAGCGTCCACTCCCTAGTGTTCTCCCTGGGCATCGCTGTGGCGTCAGGGCCTCTCGGCTGGCTGGCAAGCGCCACGTCGCCAAGGCTCGCGCTTTGGATCGCAGGGCTCTGTACCGTCGGCGCCTGCGCCGCCTACGCCGCCATCGGTCGGATGCAGAGGACGGCAGCTGAGCTGCAGCCAACGAAGCCCGCGGCCGTTAGCGGCGGAGGGTTGGCGGACGCACTGCTGCTCGACGATTCATCTGTACCCGACCCCCGACTCGACGGGACCCCGCGGTGACGAGCGCCCTCGACGACTCGCCGCCATCCTTCGCTCAGGGTGAGGCTTTGGAAGCCAGGCTGCAGCTCGCATACGCTGCCTCGACCCTGAAGGACCTGGAACGGGCTGGCTGGGTGTTGCGAGGGGTGAAGCTGCCAGAGTCCGTGGCCGATCACACCTTCGGGACCGCGTTGCTCTGCCTCCTATACGCAGACGAAGCCGGTGTAGACCTGGAACGGTCGGTGGCGATAGCGCTCGTCCACGACCTGGCAGAGGCGCTGACCGGTGACGTCGTGGCCCGCGCCGACCCTGACGACCGGGAGACAAGCGAAGCGGAGAAGGCCGCAGCAGAGAGGCTCGCGATGCAGAGATTGCCCGGCTCGGAGGCCGTGATCGAGCACTGGCGCGAGTACGAGGACCGCTCCACGCCCGAGGCTTCTTTCGTCAGGGACATGAACCTCATCGATATGTGCTTGCAGGCGCTCAGGTACGAGACGGAGGGTCGCTACGACCCAGGTCGCCCGGCGGCCTCGTCCGGGGGCTTCGTCCACTTCGACGAGTTCTATGCCAGCGCACAGCCGCGCCTGTCGACGCAGGTGGGAAAGAGGCTGTTCAACTCACTCGAAGGCGCGTACGCCGCCGTTCGCGCAGC
>CAZMFX010000003.1:0-43356 GCA_964565625.1 uncultured bacterium | reverse complement strand
CTCGTACGGTGACACGCGCCTGGGTCAGGGCAAGGAGAAGGCAGTAGAGCTGCTCGCCTCGCAACCCGAGCTGGCCGAGGAGATAAGGCGCGCCGTCATGCGGTCGATATCCGCCACCGGACAGCCGGCGCCGGTCCCGGCCGGAGGGCCTTCGTGAGCCCGGCTCTCGGGATCCTGCTCCTCGTGATCGGCCTCGCGGTCGGCGCAGGGGTGGTGTGGGCCCTGAGGCAGCGTCAGGAGACCGACGCGAAGGCCGAGGCAGAGAGGCTGTACAGAGCCCGCGTCGAGGAGGCGGAGCGCGAGGCGAAGCGCACCGTTGAACAGGCCCAGTCCACCGCACAGGCCGAGCTGGAACAGGCGAGGCGCCGCTGGGAAGAGGACGAGCAGCGGCTCAAACAGCGGCTCCAGGAGGACATGGACCGCGAGCGGGCCGCCCTGCGCGCCGAGCTGCAGCGCAGCCGCGAGGAGGGCGAGCGCGAGCTCGTCCAGCTGCGCGACATGCGGGAGGAGATAAGGCGCGAGCGCGAGAAGCTCGACCAGCAGGAGGACCGCCTCAACCGTCGTGGCGAGCAGCAGGACGCGCGCGCGCTGCGTCTGGATGAGACGGAGGAACGCCTCAACCAGCGCTCAGCAGACCTGCAGGGCCGCGAGGATGACCTGCAGGACCGCGAGACGCAGCTGAACGCTCAGCTGCACGAGGTCGCGCAACTCACGCGTGAGCAGGCGACCCAGATGGTCCTGGAGCGCGTCGAGAGGGAGCTCGAGCGGGAGAAGGCGGTCCGGGTGCGCGCGGCCCTGGAGCGCGCCGACGCCGAGTCGAAGCGCCGCGCCACCGACATACTCTCGCAGGCGATACAGCGCAGCGCCTCCGAGGTGTCGGCCGCGATAAGCGTGTCCGTGGTCCCCATCCCGAACGACGCGATGAAGGGCCGCATCATCGGGCGCGAGGGCCGGAACATAAGGGCGTTCGAGGCCCTGACAGGCGTGGATCTCATAATCGACGACACGCCTGAGGCAGTGCTCCTCTCCTCCTTCAACCCCATCCGCCGCGAGGTAGCCAAGCTGGCCCTCTCCGAGCTGGTGACCGACGGGCGCATACACCCGGCCCGCATCGAGGAGGTCGTCCACAAGGCCCAGCAGGACATGCAGACGTACATAAGGGAGCGCGGCGACGAGGCCGCGCTGGAGGCCAACGTCGTCGGCCTCAAACCGGGCCTCATACAGCTTCTCGGCCGCATGCAGTTCCGCACCAGCTACGGGCAGAACATCCTCAAGCACTCTGTGCAGGTCGCGCACCTGTCCGGCATCCTGGCAGCGGAGCTGGGCGTTGACGAGGGCCAGGCCCGCCGAGCCGGGCTGCTGCACGACATCGGCAAGTCGATAGACCGCGAGATCGAGGGCACCCACACCGAGATCGGGGCGAACCTGGGAAGGCGCTTCGGCGAACCGGCAGAGGTGATAGACGCGATCCTCAACCACCACGACCTGGATCGGGCGGAGACGCTCTTCCCCATAATCGTCAACGCGGCGGACGCGATCTCGGCCGCCCGACCAGGGGCCAGGCGCGAGACGCTCGAGAGCTACATCAAGCGCCTCGAAGGGCTCGAGAACATCGCGACGAGCTTCCCAGGCGTCGAGAACGCGTACGCCATCCAGGCCGGGCGCGAGGTGCGGATCATCGTGCAGCCCGACAAGGTGGACGACGCGTCTGCCGTGCTGCTGGCGCGCGACATCGCCAACCGGATCGAGCAGGACATGGAGTACCCGGGTCAGGTCCAGGTGACCGTCGTGCGCGAGTCGCGGGCGGTAGAGTACGCCCGGTGAGGATCGGCGAGGACCTCAAGCTGTTCCGCGGGACTTCGACGCCCGAGCTGGCGTCATCGGTGGCGAAGCACCTCGGTGTACCCCTCGCCAACGGCACCGTCTCGCAGTTCCCTGACGGCGAGACCCGCATCATGATCGAGGAGTCGGTGCGCGGCGCCGACTGCTACATCGTCCAGTCCACGTCGGCCCCGGTGAACCACAACCTCATGGAGCTGCTCGTGCTCATCGACGCGCTGAGGCGCGCGTCCGCGTGGCGCATCAACGCCGTCATCCCGTACTTCGGGTACGCCAGGCAGGACAAGAAGGTGCAGGCGCGTGAGCCGATAACCGCGAAGCTGGTCGCCAACCTGCTGGAGACGGCGGGCGCCGACCGCGTGATCTCCGTCGACCTCCACGCCGGCCAGATCCAGGGTTTCTTCGACGTCCCGTTCGACCACCTGACCGCCCTGCCCATCCTCGGAGACCACCTTAAGCAGACGGACCTCGCGGACTCGATCGTCGTCTCCCCCGACGTCGGCCGCGCGACCGAGGCGCGCAGGTTGGCTCAGTACCTGAACCTGCCCCTCGCGATGCTTTACAAGCGGCGCACCAGCCCTACCGACATACAGGTCACACACGTCATAGGCGACGTCGAGGGAATGCGGCCGATAATCATCGACGACATGATCAGCACCGCCGGCACCATGCGTCAGGGGATAGAGGCCCTGATACGGCTGGGGGCCCAACCGGACATCCGCGTCGCCGCGACACACCCTGTCTTCACGCCGCCCGCGGAGGAGCGCCTCTCACACCCGGCGATCACGGGCCTCTACGTGACAGACACGGTGCCGCTGCGGCACGAGGTCGCGAACGCCACCGTGCTGAGCGTCGCCCCGCTGCTTGCGAAGGCCATACGCAACGTCCACCTCCACACGTCCGTCAGCTCGCTTTTCACGACCTGAGCAGCGGCGTCACGGGGTCGTAGTTACGGCATGCGATTCGCGGCCGGCTCGCGCTCATGGCGCGTCCTAGCGCCACGCCTCCCGTATGCGCCTGATGCGCGCGATGACCAGCGGCAGCCGGTAGTCGCCGTGAGCCAGGCTGGCCCTCGCCGACTCCCACAGCTCGAGGTCGTCACCCTGGGCCGTTGCCAGCTGGATGAGCAGGTCGGGGTCGCTCGCCGCGATGACCGCACGCCTCAGGCACTCCTCCACATGCAGGCGGAGGTCGGCGACCCCCGGCGCTCGCGAGCCCGGCAGCAACGGGCCGGAGTAGTGCTGTACGGCCCTGTGCGCCTGACCCGTCGCGATGAACGCGAGGACCTGTTTGAAGTCGCACTCGAACGGCACGAGCAGGCGGTAGGGCGAAGGGGATATGGGTATCAGCTGCCTGAGGCGTGAGACGGTCGACTTGACGGTACCGACGTGGGCGTGTGACCCGAACACCAGCTCGCGCAGCTCCTCGACGGTAACGCCAGCCTCCCTCTCGCAGAGGATCGCCAGCACCTCGCGCTGACGGGACGTGAGGGAAAGGGTCTGAGAGCGGTACTCGACGGCGGCCGAACCCAGCAGGCTCACCTTGAGCGGGCTGCCGCCGCCGCGCCACAGCGATGTCAGCTGCGCGTGCTGCTCGTCGCACGCCATCAGCAGGCGCCAGCCGGTGTCCGACAGCTCGCGCAGGCCGTCGGAGCCCAGGGTGAGGGAGCGGGCCGCCTGGTCTGCCCTGCCCTGGCGCATGTGACAGAGGGCGAGCCACATGGCGGCCTGGGTCTGGAAGAGCTGGAAGTTGGTCTGCTCGAACTGGCGTGCCGCCGTCTCTAGGAGAGTCGTGGCCCGCGCGACGTCCAGGTAGCTCAGCGCCATGCCCATCCCGAGGGTCCCGATCGCAGCCTGGGCGCGAGGCGCGCCGCGGCTGAGTGAGAACGCGTACTCGGCGGACTCCAGCGCGCCGTCCAGATCGCCCATCGCGAGCCGGCACTTGGTGACGTCCAACGATGCGGAGGCCACCTGCGTCAACGGCGAGCTGCGCCTCAGCTCGGTGAAGAGCGATAAGGCTTCGTCGAGCCGGCCGTCCAGCAGGTGCATGTCCGCGACGGTCGAGACGACGGCCTCGTAGCTCGGTATGCCGAGGTTAGGAGGTTGGACCGAGACCTCGCTCAGGGCCAGGCGGGCGGCCGCCAGGTCGCCGAGCAGCATGTATGCGAACGCCAACGTGGCGGCGGCGACCTCCCGCCGATGTGGCTCCTTCAGGTCGCGACGCTCGTACTCGTCGAGGGCCCAGCGCGCCCAGTCGCGCCCGCTCTTGTAGTGGCCTAGCGCGAGCTCCTGGTTCGCGACGTCGATCGCGCAGGCGACCACAAGGTGGCTGGCGTCCGAGTGCTCGGCGAGGGCCATCGCCCGCCGGAACAGCAGGATGGGAGAGTGCCTGTCGCCCTCGAGCGCCAGCGCGAACGCCCTGGCGCGCATGGTCGTGGCCGACTCGTGCGCCTCGAGCGCCTTCAGCGTCTCGGCGCCGGCGTCGGCGCCCGGCTTCGTGACGGCGACGGCCGCTCGCAGCTCCGGGGCAGCCGACCCGACCAGGACCGTCGAGACGAGGCTCATCACCTCGGCCTGCCTGTTCACCGCCGTCGCGGTCACGTAGAGCCAGTAGGCGACGGCAGGGTCGCACTGGACCGCTTCCGGCAGCTGGCTGAGCTCGCGCCACAGGCCGGTGAAGTCGCCTTCGTTGAAGGCGCGGTTGCCTGCCTGGTCCACAACTTCGGTGACGAGGGTCGCCGCCTTCTCGCGGCACACGGCCAGGGCCTCCCGCCACAGCCCCTGCCTCAGGCGGCCAGCGACGACCTCGCGCACCGACTCGAGCGACTCAGGCCCCACCGTGACCGCGCCATCGTCCGTCCCTGGCGAGGTCATACCGCTACGCCCGCGCGACTCCGCCCGCTGCCCGCCCACCGACGTGCTACCCACGCTCGCCCCCTGTTCTTCGAAAGGGTCACAAGCATAGCGCCCGACGAGCACCATGCCGGCCCGGCCTAGGCAATGCTCCAGTGAATGAGCCTTGAGGCCCGGACTTCAGGTACGCGCTGACGCCGGCAGGGCGGCGGCGATACCCGCCCATGCGGGCACCGGGCGCAGGTTCATGGCCACGGGCGTCATCCCCGCCTGGCACGGCAACTATGCGCGCGGCCGCCTCGCGCTCGACAGGCGCCGGATCGGCGCTACGGACAGCGTGCAGGACGGCGTTTCAGGGCCGAGTAAGAACTTTGTAAGCCCTCGTCGTTAGCCTAAGTACCTGAGGACCGAGGTAACCCTCCCATTACCTCTTCCCATCCTCTTCCGAGAAGACCCCGCGCCTCCCACGCGGGGTCACCTTCTTTCTGGTCCTCGGGGGCTCGACTCGGCAGCTGATCCGAACAGCGGACGCGGGTCAGCCGAACCGTCCAGAGACGTAGCGCTCGGTCAGCTCGTGCTTCGGGTTGGTGAAGATCAGATCGGTCGGCCCCTCCTCGACGAGGTGACCCAGGTGCATGAAGGCCGTCCGGTCGCTCACCCTGCCGGCCTGCTGCATGTTGTGCGTGACGATGAGCACCGTATAGTCGCGTTTCAGGTCGGCTATCAACCTCTCGATCTTGTCCGTCGCGATGGGGTCGAGGGCGCTCGTCGGCTCGTCCATGAGGATGACGCTCGGATCGGACGCCAACGCACGTGCGATGCAGAGCCGCTGCTGCTGGCCGCCCGAGAGGCCGAGTCCCGACTCACGCAGCTTGCCCGCTACCTCGTCCCACAGCGCCGCGCCGCGTAGGGCGCGCTCGACTAGCGCGCCCAAGTCGCCCTTGTACCCCGTAAGTCGCGGCCCGAACGCCACGTTCTCGAATATGGACTTGGGGAACGGGTTCGGCTTCTGGAACACCATGCCGATCCGGCGCCGTACCTCGACGGGGTCGACGTCCGCGTCGTAAAGCTCGACGCCGTCGTAGCGCACGGCGCCTGTGACCCTCACCCCGTCGACGAGGTCGTTCATGCGGTTTATCGACCTGAGCAGCGTGCTCTTGCCGCAGCCGGACGCTCCTATGAGCGCTGTCACCTGGTTGCGCGGGACGGTTATCGACACGTCGTGGAGGGCCTGGAAGTCCCCGTACCAGAGGCTCAGGTCCTCGATGACGACCGCGGCGTCCTCGGCGGGCACCGGCGCGCTACGCACCGTGTCGACTGGGATCTTCGCCGCGTCAGTCACGTAACGACCTCCGGTACCTCACCAGCGCCTCGCGAACCGCCGCCTGAGGTAGAACGCGACACCGTACAGCATCCCGAGCACGGCAAGCAGCACGACTATCGCCGCCGAGGCGACGTGGGTGAACTCGACGTCGTTCTCGGAGACCCAGGTGTAGATCTGGATAGGAATCGCGGTGAACGGCGACATGACGCCGTCAGGTGGTCTCGGCACGAAGGCGGCAGCTCCCAGGACGAGCAACGGCGCCGTCTCGCCCAGGGCGCGCGCGATCGCCAGCACGACGCCGGTCGTTATGCCAGCAACCGCGCCGGGAAGCACGACGCGGAACACGACCTGCGACCGCGTGGCGCCCAGGCCGTACGCCGCCTGCCTGAGGCTCGGGGGCACCGACCTGATCGCCTCACGCGCAGCGACAACGACGACCGGTATCACGAGCAGCGAGAGCGTGAGCGCTCCCGCTAGCACTACGGGGCCCATGCGCATGAGCCGAACGAAGACGCTCAGGCCAAGGATGCCGTAGACGACGCTTGGCACGCCGGCCAGGTTCGAGAGGTTCAGCTCTATCAGGCGCGAGAGCCGCGTGTCTGGCGCGTACTCCTCGAGGTAGACGGCGGCGCCGACGCCCATCGGTACGGAGATCAGCATCACGAGCCCGACGAGTAGCAGGCTTCCGACGAAGGCGGGAAGCAGCCCAGCTGTCATGGGGCTTCGCGAGGCGTTCCGCAGCAGGAAGCCTGGGTCCAGCCAGGCGTTGAGGATCGCTACCTGGCCAGGGCCGGCCGCGGCCATAAGCTCCCGCCTGCCGGCGGCACCCTGCAGCAGCGGCACGTCCTCCACGAGCTCGTCACGGGCGGTCGTCACGAGCCAACGCAGAGGCTCGCCGTCGACCCAAGGCATGAGCTCAACGCGGTTGCGCGCCGCGAGCATCCGCCGCTGCTCGCCATCCGAGAGCAACGCGGCCACATCAGCCTCCGCCACGCCGCGGGCGGCGAGCTCCAGCCTCATCACGCGCTCCCACGACCCGAAGAGCGAGAAGCCCTCTGCCAGGGCGAAGCTGCGACCGGAGCCGGCAGGCTCTATGACCTGCCACGACAGCGTGTCGCTCAAGACGTCGTAGAGCAGGGCGCCGAGCAGCAGCAGCGCGAGGAGCACCGGAACGGCCACAGCGGCCTCGAGGGCGCGCAACCCGCGACGCCGTCTGCGCGATTGACGTCCGCCGACGTCGAGCATGTCAGGGAGGTCGGGTCTCCGAGAGCCGCGTGTAGAGCTCATTCGTAGCGCTCCCTGAACCTGCGCACGACGATCTGGGAGACGAGGTTGAGGAGCAGCGTCACCGCGAACAGCGTCGCAGCCACAGCGTATAGCGACCTCGAAGCGAGCGAGCCCTCTGGCTGGTCGCCGCTCGCCGCCTGCACGATGAACGAGGTCATCGTGGCGATCGTCTCGCGGGGGTCGAGCGTGAAGAGCGGGCGCTGGCCCGCCGCCAGGGTGACGATCATCGTCTCTCCGACCGCCCTCGAGAGAGCGAGGATCACCGCGGCGACGATGCCGGAAAGAGCGGCGGGCAGCACGACTCGCCATATGAGCTGCCGCTTCGTGGCACCCAGGCCGTAAGCCGCCTGCCTCAGCGAGGCCGGCACGGCCTGCATGGCGTCCGTCGAGATGCTGGAGACGATGGGAAGGATCATGAACCCCATGACGATGCCGGCGGAGAGCGGGTTGAAGAGGTGCAGGCCCGGAACCACCTTCTGCAGCTGGGGCGTGACGAAAAGAAGCGCGAAGTACCCGAGCACGACCGTCGGCACGCCGGCCAACAGCTCGAGGACGGATGTGACGCGCCTGCGCCTTACAGGCTCAGCGAACTCCGAGAGGTAGACGGCGCTCATCAGCCCGAGTGGGACCCCGACCGCGAGCGCAATCGCCGTGACCATCAACGTGCCGGTGAGGAGCGGCAGTATGCCGAAGCGCTTGTCGGCGAACAGGGGCGTCCACTGCGTGCCAGTGAAGAACTCCCTGAAGGTCACGGCCGGGTCGGCGAAGAACGCCGTCGTCTCGGTGACGAGCACGACGACCACCCCGACCGTCGTCAGCACGGAGAGGCCAGCGCACGCGAGCAGAAGCCCTCCGATGACGCGCTCACGGGCTCGCGTCGCCGGCTTGAGGCGCATCTGGGTCACCGGTCACTCACCGCTTCGAGTACGGAGTCGCCAGGCTCGAAGTCGAGGAAGGCAGAGCCGGTGACGCGCCTCTCAAGACGCGTCGCGCTCGCAGCGTAGACGGCGTCGGCGTACGCGACGAAGCCGCTGCCCGAGATCAGGTCCCTGTTGGCTGCTGCGAGGTAGAAGTCGGCGAACTCTGCGACGACGTCTCTCCCCAGCTCGGGGGCGGCGACGTAGACGAAGAGCGGCCGCGAGAGAGGGCTGTAGCCGTTGTCCTCGATCGTCGCCTGCGTCGGCGCGACGCAGCCCGCCCCGCTGTCGACGGACACTGCCCTCACCTGAGACGAGTTCTCCGCGTAGTGGGCGTAGCCGAAGTACCCCAGCGCGTGAACGTCGCTCCTCACGCCCTGAACCAGTACGTTGTCGTCCTCGCTAGGGAAGAAGTCGGTGCGCGTTGCGCCAGCCTCCGAGTTCACGGCCTCCGTGAAGTAGTCAAAGGTGCCGGAGTCTGTCCCCGGGCCGAAGAGGACGATCTCCTCGTCCGGCCAGCCGGGCCGCACGTCCGACCAGGTCCTCACCGCCGACCTGGGCTCCCAGATCGCGTGCAGCTCGGCGAGCGACATGCAGCCTGCCCAGTCGTTGGCGGGGTTCACCACGATGGTTATCGCGTCCGCCGCCACCGGGAGCTCGATCACGGGTATGCCGTGCTCGGCGCACAGCGCCAGCTCCTCTTCCCTTATCACGCGGCTGGCGCCCGCGACGTCGATCTCGCCGTTGCATAGCTTGCTCAGCCCACCGCCGGTGCCGGAGAACGCCACGGAGACGTCGACCTCGGGGTTCGCTATCGAGAACTCCTCCGCCATGGCCAGCGATATCGGGTAGACGGTCGATGACCCGTCGATACGCAACTCGTTCCGCGCGGCGCAACCCGTGAGCGCGACCAGCAACAACGCGCAACGGAAGACGGGCCTCACGAACACCTCCCCGTCAGAGGCTACCCGTAAGTGACCGTTCCGGTAGCCGGCCGGAGCCCGCGACGGGTCCCTGCGGTATCGTCGTGCACGAGTGGAGAGCGATAGGGGCGCATACCTCGTCAGGGGCGTGTCCGAGCTGTACACGCCGTTCGAGCGGCTGGAACGCGCGGCCTTCGTCGTGGAGGGCGGCAGGTTCGCGTGGGTTGGGGCCGAGGAAGACCTGCCAGAGAAGTACGCAGAGGTGCCCGCCGTGCAGCTCGGCGGTCGCGGCGTGCTGCCCGGCCTCGTAGACTGCCACACGCACCTTGTGTGGGACGGCAGCCGCGTCGCCGAGTACGTGGCACGGTCCGACGGCGCGGGCTACGAGGAGTTGCTGGCGGCGGGCGGAGGGATACACGCGACGGTCGCGGCGACGCGCGGCGCTTCCGAGGAGCGGCTCCTGCACCTTGCGCGCCGGCGCGCACGCTCGTTCGTCCGCGGCGGGGTCACGACGCTGGAGGTCAAGTCGGGCTACGGCCTTACGACCGAGGCGGAGCTGACCCAACTGCGCGTGGCGCGGAGGCTTGGCGAGGAGCGTTCACAGCGCGTGACGACGACGCTCCTGGCTCACGTGCCGGACCCCGACACCAACAGGTCGGCGTACGTCGAGCGCTTCGCAACGGAGACCATCCCGGAGGCGGCGAGGAACGGCCTGGCCGACGCCTTCGACGTGTTCGTCGACAGGGGAGCGTTCGAGCTCGAAGAGGCGAGGCGGCTCTGGGAAGCGGCGATCGCCGAGGGGCTGCCGATAAAGGGTCACGTCGAGCAGCTGACGCATACCGGCGGCGCCAGGCTACTGGCCGAGCTGAGAGCCTTGTCGGCAGACCACCTGGAGCGCGCGACGGAAGACGACCTGGTCGCGCTCGCCGAGGCCGGCGTCGTCGCGACGGTGCTCCCCGGCGCAGCCGCGCTGCTCGGCGCCGGCCTCCCCGCGGCGCGCGCCTTCAGGTCGAGCGGCGTGAAGGTCGCCGTCGCGAGCGACCACAACCCGGGCTCGAGCCCGCTGTTCTCCCTGCTGCCCGCGCTGCAGCTCGCCACGGCCGTATACGGGTTCAGCGTGCACGAGGCGCTCATCGGGGCGACCGCCCACGCGGCGGACGCCTTGGGACGCACTGACCTGGGACGCGTGCAGGTAGGGGCCCTCGCCGACTACCTCGTGGTCGACGGCTCCGAGGCCCTGTTGCCGCTGTACGCATGGGGCAACCCCCACCTCGCAGAGGCCGTGCTCGGCGGCTCCACCGTGTGGCGTCGCGAGGTCTGACCAGCCGTTCCTCGCAGAGCCGCGCGTTACCTGCTCACAACTCGCCGTGAGTGAACGAACCGCCCTTCACCGTGGCGACGACCTCGAGGCCGTCGAGGCCGACGAGCGGGTCGTGCGAGAGCACGACGAGGTCGGCGTCGTAACCGGCGGCTATCTTCCCGGAGCGGCCCTCCCAGCCGACGGCGTGCGCCGCGCCCGACGTGTACGCGACCAGGGCCTCGTCCGGCGCTACCGACTCGGAAGGCTCGAACCGGCGGCCATCCGAGCCGATCCGCCTGCATGCCGCCCTCAGACCGACCATCACGTCAGGTGACGCGACCGGCGCATCAGAACCGAACGCCAACCGGGCCCCAGCCCGCGCCAGCGAGCGCAGCGGGTACGCGCGGGTCGTGCGGTCGGGCAGCAGCCGCTCGATGCCGGCCGCGTCGAACGTCATGTGGATAGGCTGAACGGACGCGACGACGCCGAGCGAGCCCGCCCTCGCGACGTCTACCGGATGAACGTGCTGTGCGTGCTCGAGGCGCGGGCGCAGCCCGGCAGCCGCGGCCTCTTCCGCCACCAGCTCGAAGGCGTCGAGCACCGCGCGCACCGCAGCGTCGCCGATCGCGTGGACGACCGGCGCGAGACCGGCACGCACCGCCATGGGAACGCGCTCACGCAGCACGTCTGGGTCGTCGACCGCCATGCCGGTCGCGTCGCTGCCTGCGTACGGCTCGAGCATCCAGGCCGTCCTGCTGCCCAGCGCACCGTCGGCGAAGAACTTGGCGCCGCCCACCTGGAAGTTGCGCCCGCCTACGCCGGTCGACAGGCCGATGTCCCGAGCCGCCTCGATATGGGCATGCGGGATGCACGCCCACACGCGCAGCGGGTAGTCGTCGTCAGATGCCCGCTCTGCCATCGCCCTGAAGTAGCTCGGGGGCTCGGCCGCCATGTGATGGACGGTCGTTACACCGTACGCAGCGAGCGCCTCCGCCGCACGGTCCAGCGCCCTCCTTAGCTCCTCGGCGGTGGGCACCGGGATCGTGTCCTCTGCGGCGTCCTGCGCCTTCTCCAGCAGAAGGCCCGTCGCCTGCCCGTCCGCGTCTCTCACGATCACGCCGTCCTTGGGATCCAGCGTGTCGTCCGCGATTCCCGCCGCCCGCATGACGGCTGCGCTGGCCCACGACGAGTGATGGTCCTGGCTGCTTACGAGCGCCCTCTTACCGCCTACGGCGCGCTCCAGCGCGTCTGCCTCCACCCTGCCTATCGTCCCCAGACCCCATGTGTTGAGGGCCATGCCGGTCGCCAGCAGGGTCTCCCCTGCCCCCAGCTCCGAGGCCCTCGACCGCAGGAGCCCGAGCGCCTCGTCGAACGTTCTCGTGGTAGAGAGGTCGAGCTGCGTAGCCTCCAACCCGTACCCCGTCAGGTGGACGTGGGAGTCGTGAAACCCGGGAAGCATGCACCCACGGCCCAGCTCGACGACGCGAGTTCCCGGTCCCGTGAGGTCGTGCAGGTCTGCAGGTGAGCCGACGGCCATCACCCTGCCCGCCTTGACGGCGACGGCTCCGGCGCGCGGCATGCTCGGGTCCATCGTCAGCACCGAGCCGAGGAAGACAGTGTCTGCCTTCGGCACCGTCACTCGCCCTCGAAGCGTGGGGCGCGCTTCTCCCTGAACGCCGCCACGCCCTCGCGGGCGTCGCGGCTGGCGGCCGCCCGAGACTGCGCACCGGCCTCCAGCGCCAACTGCTCCTCCAGCCCGTTGCTCAGCGTCTCCTGCAGCTGGCGCTTGACCAGCGCGTAGCTGAGCGTGGGCCCGCCGGCCAGGGCTTTGACCATGTCCCATACGGCATCCGCGAAGCCGTCCGCGGGCAGGACCCGCTCCACGAGCCCGATCGAGTGCGCCTCAGCGGCCGAGAGCCTGCGGTTCCCGAGTGCCAGGTCCATCGTGCGGCCGACACCGATGAGCCGCGGCAGGTGGTAGCTGCTGCCGGCGTCCATCACCAGCCCTATGCCGGTGAACCCCAGGGCGAAGACGGCGGCATCTGACGCGACGCGCATGTCGCATGCGACCGCCAGGCTGAGGCCGGCCCCGGCTGCCACGCCGTTCACGCCGGCCACGACCGGCTTCTCGAGCGCAGCGATCGCCCTCACCACCGGGTTGTAGCTACGTTCGAGGAAGGCCCCTATGTCGCCGTCCACCGGGGTCTCTGCCAGGTCGGCCCCCGCTGAGAAGCCCCTGCCCTCGCCCGTGAGAAGCACCGCCCTTACCTCTTCGTCCGTGGCGGCGCCGGAGAGGACGCCGGCGAGCTCGTGAAGGGTCCGCGGCGTGAGTGCGTTGAGCACGTGCTGCCTGTCTATGGCCACGCGCATGGCGCCGCCCTCGCGTGTCACACGTAGGTCCTGGTGCTCCATGGGCGAGAGTCTACTACCGGTCGGGAAGCCTCACGCCGCTCGCGAGGAGGGCGAGCGCGTCGAGATCGTCCGGTTGGTCAGGGTCATCCAGCGCCGCAATGTTGCGTCTAACCTCGCCGCACGTGCGGCAGCGGTGCACGATCACCCAGCCCTTCTTGCCCGTCAGTTCCGCGCCCACGGCGTCCATAACGCCCCCGCAGTCGCTCGCCCTGTCGCCCGGGTTGACGTCAACGTGAAGCGAGCTGAGGCACATCGGGCAGTGGTTCCTGTAAGAGCCGCCGGCGAGCGGCTTGACGTGCGCCCCGCAGACCGCGCAGGTGAAGCCCTGGTTGGCGCCGCGTCCGATGAAGCGTTTCACGGCCAGCCAGCATACGGTGGTGTACATGCCGACGGCGTTGGGCGAAACGCCTTCCGAAGGGACGCGTCCCGACCTGCTTGTGAGGGTCGTCGACCTGAAGCTGGCGCGACCCGGCTCGCCTGCCGCGCCGCCGCTGCTCGAGGCTGCGCGGCTGGACGTTCACGCTGGCGACAGGCTGGGACTCGTAGGTCACAGCGGTGCCGGTAAGACGACGCTGCTGCGCACCATCGCGGGCGAGATCGAGCCAGCAGCAGGGCGCGCGTTGCGGCTCCCAGGCGTGAAGGTCGCCTACCTGTCCCAGGCGCACGCCGCGACCCCCGGCGCGACCGTCTCGGACGTCGCGTCCGCCGCTTTGACCGACGTGAGGGCGGCAGAGGCCCGGATGCGGGCAGCGGAAGTGGGCATCTCGGCGGGTGAGCCGGGAGCCGCGGCGGCGTACGCCGCCGCGGAGGCCGAGCACGAGCGCCTCGGCGGCTACGGCGCAGAGTCGGTGGTACGCGAGGTGCTTCACGCGCTCGGCTTCGACGAGCCGACGTGGGCAGAACAGGCAGATGCGCTGTCCGCAGGTCAGAGAAGACGTCTGGCGCTCGCCTCTGTGCTCGCCTCACCGGCCGACCTGTTGCTGCTCGACGAGCCGACGAACCATCTGGACATCCAGGCCCGCGCCTGGCTCGAGCGCTACCTCGTGGGGCGCGGGCGCGCCTGCGTGATCGTCAGCCACGACAGGGCCCTGCTGGCCGCGGCCACCACGGCGACGCTGTTCCTCTCGGGCGGACGACTCGAGATCGTGCGCGCCGGCTACGACCGCGCCTCCAAGCGCGTAGAAGTCAGGGACGCGGCCAGGCGGCGACGCGCGGCCGAGATGAGGCGGGAGTCGGAGCGGCTCGAGCGGGTAGCCGCCGAGCTGGCGCGCGAGGGCAGGCGCGCAAGGGCGAGGGAGCGCAGCGCCGCGGAGCTGTCGCGGCGCGCCAGCGAGCTGGCGGAAGGCTTCACGCAGGCGGGCAACGTCGAGCTCGGCGACGCGAACTCGCATCGCCAGAGCCGTCGCGGGAGGACGGGTTGGCTGTTGGACGCCCAGGACCTGGCCTCCGGAGCCCTCTTCAGCGACGTGGACGTGCGCATCGCGCCCGGCGACAGGTTCGCGCTGCTGGGAAGGAACGGCAGCGGCAAGAGCACACTGCTGCGCATCCTGGCGGGCGAGCTCCCACCCGGCGGCCCGCTTGCCCGGTTGGAGTACGCTCCCGGGATGCGCCTCGCGTACGTGGGGCAGGAAGAGAGAGGCCTGAGGTCGGGTGAACCTGTCCTCGACCAGGTGGCGGCTCCGCTTGGCAGGGGCAGGGCACGCTCGCTGCTGGCGGACGCTGGTCTGCCATACGAAGCATGGGGTAGTCCACCCGAGCGCCTCTCAGGCGGCGAGCGGGCTCGCGCAGGGCTGGCCATGGCGTTCGCCACCGAGCCGGAACTGCTGTTGCTCGATGAGCCGGACAACGACCTCGACCTGTACGGGGTCGAAGCGTTGGAGCGGACGCTCATCGCCGCGGCGGAGTCCGGCACAGCCGTCGTCGTCGCGACTCACGACAGGCGCCTGGCTTCAAACGTGCTCGGGAGGGCATGGGAGCTGCGGGACGGCCGCCTCGTTGCATACCCATCGGTGCGGGCCTATCTCAGGGGCGAGGAGCCCGCTCCGGCGTCCACGTTCTGGCAGCAGGCGGAGGCGCGGGAGGAGCCGTCCGAGGCCGGACCTCAGGAGGAAGCGGACCCCGTTAGAGCCCTCGAGGAGGAGCGCGAGAAGCTGCTTGCGCTCCTCGGGGATCCCATGTCCGCCACCGGGCGCGAGAGGGCGCGGGCGCGCAGGCGCCTCAGGGAGGTCGAGGGTGATCTCGTCCAGCACATCGATACGAACCTGGCTCCGCCGGAGCCCAGGTACAGGTTCCGCGAAGGTGGGCTGCTCGCGTTCGCGGATGCCGTCTCGAGCGGCCGCTGGCGGCTCGTCTTGGCGGATGACCCGCACGACGCCGCGGCCGGCATAGCTGAGCGCGCGCCCGAACTCCCGGCAGCCGACATGCGATTGGTCGGCGACGTGGCGCACGTGACGCTATCGGAGCCGCGAGGGGCATGCCTCCTACCGCACGCCCTCAGCTCACTGCTGGACGCGAGCGTGAGGCTGGCCTTCACCGTGGCAGGGGCCCGCAACGTCCAGGCGTTCCTCGGTGACAAGCTGGCGAGCCCAGCGCTGCTCGCGAGCGGGGCAGACGGCTGGTGGTACGCGGACCTGCGGACGTTCCTCTCCCGTGAGGGCTGGACAGGCGGGCTGGGATCCACGGCCCCTTCTGGACCCGGGCGCCGTGAGCGCCGCGGGGACGGCGGTACGAGCTGATCCGGCGCTGGTGGCCATGGGCCATTCTGGGGGCGGCGGTGCAGCTGGCACCGTGGCCGCCTGAGTGGGCTGACGCTGCGTACCTTGGCGCGCTCCTGCCCGCTTGGTCGCAGGTGACGTCTCGCCTCGTTAGCGCTGTGTCGGGTTCCGTCGCCGCCGCAGCGCTGCTCCTCTGGATCGTGGCGCTCGTCGCCGTTCTCGTATGGCCGGGTGGCAGACGACGCGTCGGCAAGGCGATCGGTTGGACAGCCGCTTTGCTGTTGCTCACGTTCCCGCTCGCGTTCGGGCTCGGTTACCACACCTCGCCACCAGTGCCGTGGCCGGGACCGCAGGACGCCTCTGCCTTCGAGCTGGCCCGCGATGACGTCCTGTCGGTTCTCGTGTCGGCCGCCCCTGCCGGGCGACCGGCGTCGGGTGGCGTCGCGACGTATGCCCAGATCGCGGACTGCGTCAGCGACGCAGCGGCACGGCTGCGTGGGAGGGAGGTGCGGCTCCCGCGGCGCGTCAAGCGCGTGCCGGATGGTTGGCTGCTGCGATTCGGCTTCTCCGGCTTCGTGTTCCCGTGGCTGCTCGAGCCGCACCTCGACGCTGCCGTGCCCCCGGCAGCGCGAACGGCGGTCGCGCTGCACGAGATGGCGCATGGCGCCGGGTACGCGCGGGAGGCGGAGGCAGAGGCTGTCGCCATGCTGGCGGGCCTCTCGTGCGACGCTCCGGCCGTTCGGTACGCGGCCGCCCTGAGGGCAGCCTCTTCCCTGGCCGCCCGCTTGCCCGCCACTGAACGCGCCGAGTACCTGGCTGCATGGCCGGGGGGCGCGGTAGACGACCTGCGAGAAGCGGCCGCGGCCGCGGCCCGCTACCGGACACCGCGCCTGGCCCGCCTGGCGGAGACGGCGTACGACGCGTACTTGGTCAGCCAGGGGGCAGAGGGCGGAATGGAGGACTACGACAGGGCGACAGACCTTCTCGTCGCCCTGTTGGCCGCGCGCCGGGAAGCGGCTGGCGCCGTCCGGTGAGTAACGCGTCTCAGTCGGCCGCGAGCGACGCCCGACCGGCGCTTCCGTCTTCGGGAGCAGGGCCGAGGTTGCGGAGAATCAAGGCCCCGACATCCGGTCCCCTACCCATGAAGCACCTGAACAGCTCGTCGGCCTCCGCGCTGTCGCCGGCAGAGAGGATGCAGCGCGCGAAGTCCCTCCCGGTGTCCGGGTTGAAGATGCCCTCGGCCTTGAAACGACTGAAGGCGTCGGCGTCTAGCACCTCGGACCACTTGTAGGAGTAGTAGCCGGCGGCGTAACCGCCAGCGAATATGTGCGTGAAGGACGGCATCCTTCTCACCATCGTGAACTCGGGTCCAAGACTGAGCGGCTCCGTCGCTGCCTGTGCGACCTCGAGCGGATCCTCCCCGGATCGCGGGTCGTAATCCACGTGCATGGCCAGGTCGGCGGTGCCGAACGAGAGCTGGCGCATCTGCTGCGTCGCCTCCAGGTACGTGCGGCTCGCCTTCAGCCTCTCGAAGAGGTCGTCGGGGATCGTGGCGCCGGTCTCGTGGTGGCGGGCGAAGAGGTCGAGCGCCTCCTTCTCCCAGCACCAGTTCTCCATGATCTGGCTGGGCAGCTCGATGAAGTCCCACGGTCCGGCCAGTCCGGAACGGGAGCGCAGCTCGACGCGCGACATCACGTGGTGCAGCAGGTGCCCGAACTCGTGGAAGACGGTCGTCACCTCGTCGTGCGTCAGCAGCGGTTGGCCGTCGCCCTCCGGCGGCGTGAAGTTGGCCGCGACGGAGCCGACGTGCGGCTCGAACGACGGGCCCGTCGGGCCGCCCGTCGCGAGGCCCCGCATCCAGGCGCCCGCCCGCTTCGATTCCCTTGGGAACCAGTCCGCGTACGCCGCCCCGAGGTAGGTCCCGTCCTCGTGGTGTATGTCGTATACCTTGACGCTCTCGTGCCACGTAGGCACGCCCTCGACCTCTACGACGCGCACGCCGAAGAGCCTCTCGACGAGCTCGAAGAGCCCAGCCAGGACCCTGTCAAGCGGGAAGTATGGGCGCAGCGCCTCGTCGTCGAAGTCGAAGTGGGCCGCCCGCATGCGCTCGAGGACGAAGCTGAGGTCCCATGGGCGCAGCTCGCCTAGCCCCAGCTCCTCCTTGGCGAACCTCTCTATCTGACCGCGCTCGACCTCGAAGTAGGGCCGTGTCCGCTCGGCGAGCTCGGCCTCGAAGGCCACGGCCCGCCCGCCGTCCCCGACCATGCGGTCCTCGAGCACGAGGTCCGCGTAGTCGGCGTAGCCAAGGCGGTTGGCAAGCTCCCTGCGCTTGGCGAGGATGTCGCGCAGAATGGGGCGGTTGTCGTGCTCCCCTTCCGTGGCCAGCGAGTAGAAGCCCTCGTACATCTGCCGCCTCAGCTCGCGGTTCTCTGCGTGCTTCATGACGGGCATGTAGGAAGGCGCCTGAAGCGTGAAACGGTAGGCGCCATCCGGATGGCCACGGCCCGCCGCGTCCGCCGCCGCCCGGCGCAACACGCCATGAGGCAGGCCGGCGACAGCCTCCGCGTCGGTCACGATGATCTCGAAGGCGTTGGTGGAGTCGAGGACGTTCTCGGAGAACTGCGTAGAGAGTCGCGCCAGCTCGACCCTCACGGCGTCGACCTCCCTGCGCTCGGCGTCCGGCAGGTCCGCGCCCGCCCGCCGGAACTCCTCCACCGTCTTCTCCAGGTCCCTGCGCCTCAGCGGGTCGAGCTCCTGCGCGTCCTTCGTCTGCGCGTAACGCTTCACGACCGACCAGAGCTCGGCGTCTGTCTGGAGGCTAGACATGAACGCCGTGTACTCCGGCTGCACCTCGTTGTGCGCCGCCCTGGACTCAGGTGAGTTCATGAGACCGTTGAGGTGTCCCACGAGCCCGAAGACGCGGGACGGCCACTCGACTATTCTCTCCAGTCGCCCCAGCACCGAGTCGTACGTCAGGCCGTTCCCTTGACGCTTGAGCTCCTCGAGCTCGTCTGCAGCCCAGGCCAGCGCCGCCCTGACCGCAGGCACGAAGTGACTCGTCCTTATCCGGTCGAACGGGATGCGGTGGTCGGTGCTGAGAAGAGGGTTGTCATGGGGCGTGGCCCCGCTTGCTTCGTCTTGTTGCATTGGTCTCCTAGGCCAGGGATGCGGCCGAGATGTCGCTACGTTTCGCGCCAGGAGATGATATCCGCACGAGCGAACGCCTAATCGTTCGGGCGCCACGTAGCCGGTGAGGCATCACCGCCAGGCGGCAGACCTTCGCCTCAAGCCACGACCGGGACGTACTCTGCGGGCACCGGCTGTCCGAAGAGGAAACCCTGCCCTTCATCGCACTTGAGGCTGCGCAGGAGCGCGTTCTGGGCTCGGGTCTCGATGCCCTCCGCGGTCACGCGAAGCCGCAGGCTCTTGCCGATGCCGATTATCGCCCTTATCAGGTCGATGTCCGCGCCGGGCGCCCTGTCCCCGATCTTGGCGACGAAGCTCCTGTCTATCTTGAGACCGTCCAGCGGCAGCTCGCGCAGGTGCGAGAGCGATGCCTGTGCGACGCCGAAGTCGTCGAGGGCGACCCTGACGCCCATGTCCCTCAGCTCGCGGAGGTGGTCGATGTTCGCCTCGAGCGTTTCGAGCGCCGTCTTCTCGCTCACCTCTATCTCGAGCAGCCCAGGGTGAAGGTCGTGCCGTTGGAGCGCAGCTTTCACCGTGGCAGCCAGGTCGTGGCGCTCGAGCGCCTGCGGGCTGATGTTCACAGCCACCCTGCGCGGCGAGAGGTCGTCCTGCCAGCGCTTCGCTTGCCGGCAGGCGCGCTCCAGCACCCACTCGAAGAGGCTCTGGCCGAGTTGGACCTCCTCCACGAGCGGGAGGAAGTCGGCCGGCTTGAGGAGGCCACGCTGGGGGTGCACCCACCTCACGAGCGCCTCCACGCTGTCTATCGAGCCGGACCCGAGGTCTATCCGAGGCTGGTAGTGCAGAACCAGTTGGTCTGTCGCCAGCGCCCCCTTCACGTCCTCCTCCATCGTCAGCCGGCCGCGCATCGCGGCGTCGACGTCGTCGTCGAAGAACCTGAAGTCGCCGCGCCGCGTCTCCTTGGCGCGCCTGAGCGAGTCGGCTGCGCGCTCGATCATCGCGCCCGCCGTCCGCGCCCTGTCGGCGCCGCCCCTCTCGTCCACCTGGGGCGGGTATAGGTCGAGCCCCACGCTCGCCGCGAGCTCTATGCTGACGCCCTCGTCGACGAACGCCTCCTGGACGGCGGCGAAGACCTTCCGCAGGGTCGCGAGGATCGCGTACCTGTGCGGCAGGTCGGCGAAGAGCATGGCGAAGCTGTCCCCGCCCCACCGGGCCAGCGTGTCCGTGCGCCTGAGGGTGCGCTTCAGGCGGCGGCTCAGCTCCAGCATCAGCCGGTCGCCGCGCCTCCTGCTGAAGGTCTGGTTTATGAACCGGAAGTGGTCGAGGTCGAGGATCGCCAGCGCCATGTACTGCCTGTTGCGACGCGCTAGGAGCTGCGCCTGATGCACGCGGTCTTCGAGAAGGTGGTGGTTCGGCAGCCCCGTCAACGGGTCGACGTGCGCGAGGCGCCACATGTCGGAAGCGCCGCGCTTCGCCCGCGTGACGTCCTGGGCGACACCGTAGATGGCTGTGACGCCGGCCTCCTCCGATCGCCAGCGCCTGACGGCGAAGTCCTCTATCCACAGCACGGCACCGCCCTGGGAGACGACGCGGTACTGGTCGGTGCGCCGCTCCTGCCGCCTGAGTGCCGCGGCCCGGGCTCCGTACCGCTCGCGGTCGCCCTCGTGGACGAAGCGCTCGAAGCCCGCCTCGAGCAGGTCGTTCGGCTCGTACCCCGTCACCAGTCTGAACGTGTCCGAGACCCAAGGGACGGTCACGGTGCCGTCGTCCTTCACGAGCATCGCGTAGTTGAAGAAGCGGCCGTCGCCGTCAAGCGAGGCGTTCAGCTCGCGCGCCACGTCCTGCGCGGCAGCGATGTGGGCCTCGTCAGACGCGTCCGAGACGAGCGTGATCACGCCCGCCACGCCGCCGTCCTCTCCCCTCACCGGGTAGTGACGCATCTCTGCGTAGAAGAGGCTCCCGTCCGCGCGGTACGCGCGCACCGTGACGACCGTCGACCGGCCATCGGAAACGGCGTCGCGCGCCTCGGCGTCGCCCGCCTGTTCCGTGTCGTCCCTCAGCAGGAACCCGATGTTGCGGCCCACGACCTCATCCGCCCCGTAACCCGTGAGCGACACGAACTCGGGGCTGGCGTACACGATGGGGTTGCCTACCTGCGCGTGATCGGAAACGACGAAGCTCTCGCCGCCGAAAAGGGTACAAGCGGAGCCGAGAAGGTCTTCACCCAAGGCGGCTATGGGGCCGTCTAGCTCGGCGTCAGCGCGCGGCTCGTCGCCAACGGGTTGCACAGCCATGCCTCCATCCTCTTCTGAACGTGAAACGTATCACGCGCTCACAAGAGGTCATATGACAAATGCCATGAGCATCGGCACCGCGGCCGACCGTTCGCCTCTCGCGGCGCACGCGGGCATGCATGGCGGGTACCGGAGCGCACTCTGCCGCGCGTGCGGCGGGGCTATCATCGTTCGTGAGATGGATGCTTCCTCACCCCAAAAGCTTGCAGCCGTGACGCTGCCGAAGGGCGGCCCGGTGGACAAGGCCAAGAAGCCTTACGACGTCGTCATCATAGGCGGAGGGCCCGCCGGTCTCACGGCCGGCATATACGCCGGTCGCGCCCAGTTGAAGACGGCCGTCATAGAGCGCGGCGCACCCGGCGGCCAGATCTCCCAGACGGACGAGGTCGAGAACTACCCCGGCTTCCCGGACGGCATCTCCGGGCCGGAGCTCTCGGTCCGGTTCCGGGATCAGGCCGAGCGCTTCGGAGCACAGCTGATCACAGACGAGGTGACAGGCATCGAGCCCCAGGACGACGGCAGCTTCGTCGTTCGCGGGCACTCAGCCGACTACACGGCCGGCGCCGTCATCGTCGCGACGGGCGCCAACCCGCGCCTTCTGGGAGTGCCGGGCGAGGACGAGCTGTACGGCCACGGCGTCTCGACGTGCGCTACGTGTGACGGCTTCTTCTACCGGGGCAAGCGAGTCGTCGTCGTCGGCGGCGGTGACGCCGCGGTCGAGGAGGGCATGTTCCTCACGCGCTTCGCCGACGAGGTGGTCGTCGTGCACAGGCGCGACGAGCTGAGGGCCAACCGCTCGGCTCAGGAGCGCGCTTTCGCCAACCCCAAGATGTCCTTCGTGTGGGACACGGTCGTGACTGAGGTAGTCGGCGAGGGCGGCCAGGTCGAGGGCGTCAAGACGCGCAACGTGGAGAGTGGCGAGGAAGGCTTCATAGCCGCAGACGGCGTCTTCGTCTACATAGGGCACGAACCCAACACCGGCTACCTGCGCGGCACCGTCGACCTGCGCGAGAGCGGGTACCTCGACGTGCGGGACGAGGTGTACACGAACGTGCCCGGCCTGTTCGCCGCCGGCGACGTCGCGGACGAGGTGTACAGGCAGCTGGGGACCTCGGTGGGGGCAGGTACGCGCGCGGCGATGACCGCGGAGCGGTTCCTCGCAGAGAACGGTTGGCAGTCCGTGCAGGCCCAGCCGGAAGCCGACGCGCGCGGCGACGAGGCGGGCGAGAAGGAGCCGGTGCAGGCCTACATCTGACCGGCTCAGCGAGCCGCGAACCCGTACACGAGCAGGTCGCCATCGAGCGTGGCGAGAAGGTGGCTTCCGTCCGTCCACAGCGGCGTCCCCGCCACCGCGCGCCACGTGCTGGCGCCCGCCTGGAGCAGGCTGTAGGAGTCATCGGCGACCGCGACGTACTCTTCGGCCTCGACGGACTCGGGCGGCGACTCCAGCAGTACGGCAAGCTCCGTTGCCTGTGGCGGCGCAGGCAGCTCGCCTTGCTCGAGCCCCAGGTACTCGAGCGGACCGTACTCGCCCATGCCGGCCTCCGGTAACCCCAACCCAAGGAGCCTCACGCCGTCCGGCTCGGCCGGCGCCTCGAGCTCGACGACGACGACCCTCGGCGCAGCGTCTTCCGCGGGCCGGAACGCCGCTGCCTCCACCGCCTCGACAGGCACCCCGAGGCGCTCGGAGAGCAGCCCTATGAGAGACGTGCGGAAGCCCTCCCTCACGGAATCGCTCTCCTCTTGCCAAGAAGGCGGCCACAGTAGCGTCTCGCGTACCCACAACCTGGCGCCGTCGACCTGACCCAGCAGGTACGCGCTGTGCGTCTCGACCCGCAGGCCGTCGACTATCACGTACTCCGCAGGGCCCCCGTCTGACGGTATTCGCAGGACCATGCCCCCCTGCCACGGGTAGACGGAGGCGTCCCGGGGTACCGGTCTCTGCAGGAGGAGAGCGGGCGCGAGCGGGGTGATGCCAGCCGGGATGCCCTCTGCCAGGGCCGGGACCGGCTGCCCTCCACCGATCATGGGCATGCCGGACGCGTACAGCAGCGTCGAGGCGCGGTCCGCGAAGGCCCCGACCCTGACCCGGAAGACGTCGCCCTGGTCGCTCGTCGAGCGGACGACGTACGCGGGGAAGCCCTCTCTCAGCAGGTCCGTCTGGATGCCAAGCGCCGCCTCCTGGTCTGACAACGCGACTACCTGCACCGTGTACGCGATGCTCTGCGCCGCGGCAAGCGTCAGGTGGCCCGCCAGCGCCAGCGCCACTGCGAGCTTGAAAGGTGCGAGCCTGTCGACTCGCCCACGCACCTAGAAGTCCTTACGCTCGAACAACACGACGGCAGATGCCGCGAACAGCGCGCTGTACACGAGTATCAGCGCCATGACCCATGCCAGGCCGGCGACGGGCGAGGCGTATGCGTTGAGCTGCGTTGTGAGCAGGTATGGCTCGACGCTGGGGAACACGACCAAGAGTTGCATGAAGATGAGCGTCGAGAGCGTTGCCAGGGCACCGCCGGCCGCGTTCATGAACAGGACGCTGAACAGCACGGCGAGCATGCCGATGGGCACAAGGGCCAGGGCGGCGACGGCGTACGCGCGCAAGAGCTCTCCGAAGGCGGCGCCAGCGCTCATGACGCCGGTGCCGAGCAGGCCGGACTCACCGAGGCCAGTACCGCCGACGAAGTCACCGAAGCCGTACGGCGTGCCGGCAAGCAGTGACGCGAGCAGGAAGACGAGCATGACGAGGAACGGGTAGACGGCGACGACGATCAGCTTGGCGGCCAGCCACTGCGGCCTCGTCACCGGCCGGAGCAGGACCGTTGGCAGGGTGCCGTGCGCCAGCTCGACGCCAAGCAGCTCGGCAGCCGTTATGGAGACGAGCAGCGGCAGCAGGAACTGCATGCTCGACAAGAGCGAGAGCGCGGGAACCTGGAACCCCGAGACAAGGAAGAAACCGTAGACCTCGAAGATGCCGGGCGCGTACGCCCACAGCAGCGGGAAGAGCAGCAGCAGCACGAGGCCGAAACGCACGCTCGCGAGGCGGAACAGCTTCCCGAACTCCATGCGCAGGAGCGTGGTCACCGCTCGCCCCCTGACGTGTCGTGGCCGCCGCGAACACCGGGCAACGTGCCGTCGGGCCGCGCAGCGTGGAAGCTGCCGGTGCGCCGCGCTCTCTCCGCGGAGACGCGGTCCCGGTAGTACGCGCGCAGGTCGAAGATGTCGCGGCTCATCTCGAGCACGCCGATCTCTGACTGGGCGAGCGCGACCGACACGCGACCGACGGCCTCTGGCGAAGCCGGGATGAACACGATCTCCTCGCCGCGGACGGCGACGTGCCTGACGAACGGCGCGGTCTCGAGCAGGGCCTTGGCCTGCGCGGGGTTGGTGACGTGGGCGCGGAACCGCTCCCTTCTGTCGAAGAGGTTCACCTCGTCGATGAGCGCGCCCTCCTCGAGTATGGCAACGCGTGTGCAGTACGCGACGACCTCGTCGAGGTGGTGGGTGGAGAGCAGCACAGCGGTGCCGTCCTGGGCCGCCTGCTGCAGCACGGAGTGGACGAGGTGGAGGGACAGGGGGTCCATGCCGCTGGCGTGCTCGTCGAGGATCAGGACGGTCGGACGGGTGAGCATCGCGGCCGCCACGCCAAGGCGCTGCCGCATGCCGAGGCTGTAAACGCCTACCTTGCGCTCCGCGGCGTGAGAGAGCTCCATGAGCTCCAGCAGCTCGTCTATGCGGCCGTCCTCTACCCCGCCGGCCAGGTCTGCGTGCAGGCGCAGGTTGGCGCGGCCGGAGAGGAACGGGTAGAAGGCCGCCGGCGCCTCGACCACGGCGCCAAGCGAGCGCCGCACCTCCGGGTGCTGATGCGGGTCCTTACCCAGCAGCCTCACCTGGCCGCTCGTCGGGAACGCTAGGCCCGACACGAGCCTTATGACGGTCGTCTTCCCGGCCCCGTTGGGGCCCACGAGGGCGTATACCTCGCCGGGGTTCACCTGGAAGCTCAGGTCCCTGACTATCGGTCTACCGCCGTATGACTTGGTTAGGTTGGCTGACTCTATCGCTGGCGTCGGCACGTGTGGCTCCTACGGGCAGTCTATGGACCGCCCATCGGGTCCAGCGATAACATTCTTCTCGGAACCGATGGCGCGTGCCGTGCAAGCCGGCCGCGCTCTTCATGCCGCCTGCGACGCCCGGTCATCAACCAGCTGCCGCCCACGGTCCGACGCCGTGCCGCTGCATCTCCAGCAGGGCGTCGAGAACGTGGTCGACGCACCTCTCCACGGCCGTCTCGAAGTCCGAAGCGTCTACTACGAGCACGCCCTCCGTCTCGCTGCGCTCCTTCATGAAGTCGTGGAGCATGCGGATCTCGTCGAAGTGGTCGAGGTACGGCCGCGCCAGCCTGCGGGACGTCCGCATCTCCCGGGCTGCGAAGTGCCTGCGATGGTCGCTCTCGTCGTCGACGAAGAGCATCGTCCGCAGGATCGTCGCGCCCTCCACCCTGCGCTCCGCCACCGAGCCGGGCACCAGGTGAACGCCCTCTATGACAAGCGACGTGTCCTCTGCGACGCTGCGCTCGATGATCGCGGTGATCGCCGGGTCCAGTTGCCTAGCCTGCGCGAGGAAACCGCGCAGCACGCGGCTCGTCTCCGGGCGGGCGGTCGCCTGCTCCTCAGGGAAGAGATCGGCCCGCCATGCAGTGAAGCTGGAGGCGTGGAGCACCGGGCTCAGCTCGGGCCCTATGAGCGAGCGCAGAGCCTGCCTGACGATGTCGGTCGACACGACGCGCGGGATGCCAAGGCGGTACGCGACCTCGGCCGCGATGGCCGACTTGCCGACGCCAGGGGCCCCGCCGATGAGCAGCATTATCGGCCGCTCGTGGTGCCTCATCTGGCGCATGATCAGGTAGCGGCGCGCGTACTCCTCACCCGCCTCCTGCCTCAGCAGGTCGGACACCTCCTCGAGGACGTCCGCGGGCCCGACGACGTCGGTCTCGAGCGCGTAGAGCTCCTGCTCGACGCGCTTCGCCAGGTTGTGCGAGAACTCCGGTCCCAGGCCTATGCCCATGAGCGACCGGGCGAGGATGCCGCGGCTGAACGGGAACTGACTGCCGTCCTTGCTCGTCACGCGGATCTCGAACGGCCGGTGCGTCTGCGCCTCGTACCGCAGGCGCGCGGCGCGGCCGTGCCTGGCCTCCACGGCGGAGGCGACGCGTCGCGCCAGCTCGACGCGCGACAGTCGTTCGATCCCCTCTGCCCTTATCCCCTGCTCGACCTGGAGGGTGACGGCGTGCGCGTCCTTGAAGGGCAGGCCCAGCTTCTCGAGCGAGGCCTTGAGTGTGCGGCGCGAGAACTTGGCGGCAGGCTGGCCATCCGTTGTGACGAGCAGGGGCACGAACGGCGGGGTCTGTCTGCGCAGCCTCTGCGCTGCCGGCTCTCCCGCACGCTTGGCGGCGGCCTCCGCCAGCAGCTCTATCAGGTCGTCTAGCTGGATACGGCGCTGCTTGCGCTCCTTGACGAGCGCCTCGACCTCCTGCACGGCCATCACGGCGTCGTCCGTCGGCACGCCTGCGCTCTGAAGCGCCTCGATGCACACCCCCCCGCTGTACGGGAACGTCTCACCGTCCCTCACGACCTTGAGGTCGCGCGCGGTCAGGCCCGCCATCAGGCTGAGAACGGGTCGTCGTCGCGCCCGTCCATGACGTCGAACAGGTTCCTTATCACGTTCCCCGTGAAGCCCCAGATGTTCCGGTCGTGCCACGCGTAGCTGAAGATCCGCCTCGCGATGCCGTCACGCAGGCGCCTAACCTCGCTCGACGGGTTCATGACCCTCAGGTCGTCGAGCGGGACGAGGAACGCTTCCGCCACCTCCCCCGGATCGAGGCTCAGCTCCTGTGGCCATGCGACGTGTGCGACGACCGGCGTCGCGACGTAACCGGCCGGCGACGGGTGGTCGGAGAGCTCGCCAAGGACGGCGCTGCGCGGCACCTCGATCCCGACCTCTTCCCGCGTCTCCCTCAGGGCAGCCGCGACGCTGTCCTCGCCCTCCTCCAGCCGGCCGCCTGGCAGGGCGATCTGACCTGCGTGGCTCCGCAGGGTCGCGGCACGGACGGTGAGCAGGAGGCTGAGGCCGCGCGCGTCGTCGACGAGCGGGACGAGCACGGCGGCCCGCCTGAACCCGGGGATGTCGATCTCACGGGGCGTCGAGCGGACCAGCGCGCGCCGGACGTCCTCAACGTGCACCTTGGTGCCGGCTGCCTGCGGCATGGGGCACATGCTAGCCCCTGCGCGCCGGCTCGCTGGTCCGCGGCCGCGGCCGGCGCCGGTTACGCGCCTTGCCGGCGCGGGTGCTCAGCCGGGCCGGGTGGGCATCACGAAGCCCCACATCCTGCCGGTGAGGCCAGCGTCGCGCCTGTGGCTGAAGAACGCGTCCGGTTCGCAGTGCGTGCAGCGCCCCAAGGACGCGACGTTCCGGGCGCGCACCCCGGCCGTCTCGAGCGAGTGGAGTATCGCGGCGTGCACGTCCAACAGACGCCTGCCGTCCCCGGGTCTCCCTCGCTCCATGTCGACCGGCGGCCTGTCTGCGGAGCTGACGTGTGGGGGGAACCCCGCCCTCGCGAACGCGTCGGCGACGTCGGCGTCCACCTGGTAGCAACGCCCGCCTACCCCCTGCCCGATGCTGACGCGCAAGTCTTCCGGGACTGCGCCGTATACCTGCTGGAGCTTCCTTACCACCTCGGCCGGCAGGTGGCCGAGCGTGCCGCGCCAGCCGCAGTGCGCGGCTCCTGCTGCGCCCGTCACCGGGTCGTGGAACAGCACCGGGTAGCAGTCGGCGGCGCTCACGACGAGCACGTGGTCAGGGTCGTCCGAGATGCCTGCGTCCGCTTTCTCCTCGAACCAGCCGGGGGACGCCACCATGACCCTGGTGCCGTGCACCTGGTGATAGCCGCACACCTGGGCGCGCTCGGCTCCCAGCTGGGACAGAAGCAGGCGCCTGTTCTCCTCGACCAGTTCCCTGTCGTCACCCGAGGAGAGGCCGAGGTTCAAAGAGGCGTACGGCCCGCTGCTCACGCCCCCGGCTCTGGTGGTGAAACCGTGTGGGGCCGTGAAGCCGTCGTTCCTGAGCAGCGGGACCTCGCCCGCTACGGCGGCCATCAGTAGTTCCTCTCGCTGACGTCAAGGCCCGTCTCGCGAGCCAGCCACTGGGTCACCTCGTGGACCGCGCCCCGGACGGCGGGCGTGACGACCGGGTCACCGAACGTCTCGAGCCTGACTATCACCTCGTCAGGCGTCCTCTGCTGGACGAGGACGAGCAGCTGCTGCTTGATGTCCGGCTCGTCGACCGTCGCCCTCACCAGCCAACGGGCCCTCTCCTGCCCCCCGGGCAGTACGGCCGCCGCCTCGTGCAGGACGACGTGACCGCCGCCGTGCTCCGCTACCGTCTTCGCCAGCGTGGCGGCGGATGGGAGTGATCCTGTAAGCAGAGCGTGTGGCATCTCGGACGGCCTCTCAAGGTGATGGTAAGTGGGTGCGGGCTTGTCGTTACGGCGGAACACTACGTAGTCGAGGGGCTTGCCCTGGTCACGCCATTTGAGCGCGTACTTCGTCTCGAAGACAGCTGCCGGGGGATCTGGCCACAGCTCCTCGTAAAGGCCCGTCGCGGCCGCGCTCTCCCGGGCGAACGCGAGGTAGTCGGGGTGGTCGGTCGCCAGCCTCACCTCCCCGCCATCGGCGAGCCGCGAGGCGGCCAGCGCGAGGAAAGACGGCTTCAGCAGGCGGTTCTTCTCGTGTCTGGCCTTGGGCCACGGGTCTGGGAAGTTGACGACGATCGAGACGACGCTGCCCGGGGCGAAGAGCTGCCGGACGGCGAACTCCGCGCCCACCTTGGCGACCCTCACGTTGTCGACCCCCGCGCGCCTCACGTTCCGCAGCGCGCGCTGCACGCTGCCGCTCGACACCTCGAGGCCGACGAAGCGCGCCGCGGGCTCCGCGAGGGCGCGCCTCACCGTGTAGCGGCCGTCTCCGAAACCCACCTCGACGTGAAGCTCGCCCGCCGACCCGAACACGGCGGGCCAGTCGACCGGGAACGGCAGCGTCCGCCACGGGAGCAGCAACCTGGTCACGCGATCACGTGCCGGTGCCGCATCACGCCGCCTGCTCAGGCACGTAAGGGCGCACGAGCAGCGCCTCGTTGGCGACGATGTCCGCGCGCAGGAACGCGTCGCGCGAGAGCTCGAGGAACGGGCCGGCGCCCTCGAGCAACTGGAGGTCGAAGACCAGGACCGTGCCGTCCTCACGGCGGCAGGCGACGTGCGTGACCTGGCGCTCCAGCGCCCTCTCCCAGGCGGAGACGATGTTCACGTCGACGCCCGCCGCACCCGGCGCGATCGGCAGCTGAGTAAGGCGGGCGACGAGGCGCGCGGTGCGCGGCCGCTTCGTCTGGAGCTTGAGCACGCCCGTCTTGACGAGCCGCTGCACGACGACGACCGCCCTCTCGGCGTCGATGCCCGTCTGGGAGGCGAGCCTGGCGACAGTCCTTATGCCGTCTGCTCCCTCGAGGAGTGCGAGCTCCTCGGTCGTCAGCGTGACGCCGCTGCCCGTCCGCAGGAGCTCCTCGGCGAGCGTCGCCCGCGTCGGGACCGCGTCACGGCTCACCCTGGGCTCGACCGGATCTGTCGGGTAGGCGTGATCCCGCCTGGCCTCGTCGAGCCGCCGCACGGCCTCGAGCACGAGGTTCTCCGTGCTGCTGCCGATCGTCTCTTCCGGCGCGGGCATGCCGATACGGAACTCGAAGCTCCCGCGCTCGTCGGCGAAGAGCGCGTACACCGCCTCCTCGCCCTTGAGCCCGTCGAAGTCTGCATGCACCGCGGCGCCCTTGTCGAAGTACACCCGCGCCCTGCCTCTCGGATGGTCCACGGTGAGTCGTCCCGATCGACGCGCCGAAGCGAGCAGCTGGAAGAGGTCGACGAGGGAGAACAGTCCCAGAGTCCCCGTCACGCCCAGATGGTATCCCGCGGCGGCCGCCCGCTCCACTTCGGCGGGCCGCGAAGGCCGCCGGGAGCGGGGATCTGGCGGTCTGGGGGCGCCGGTATACTGCCTCGGTGCCCAAACGTCTGGCCAGCACGTTGCTCCGGGAGACCGCTGGCCTCTACGTCTTGGGCGTGGCGACCATCTGCCTGCTCCAGAGCGTCGACTTCCTCTCCGTGCTAGCCCGCTTCCTCGTCCAGAACGAGGCGAGCCTCGCCGACACCGGCCGGCTCCTGCTCTACAAGGTCCCGTGGTTCCTGCACCTCGGGTTGCCCGTCGCAGTCGTGTTCGCCGTGCTGCTCGCGTGTGGGCGCATGGCCAAGGACTCCGAGCTGAAGGCCGCGTACTCTTCTGGCGTCGCGCCGAGCAGCCTGTTCTGGCCGCTCGTGGCGTTCGGCGCCGTTATCGGCATCCTTTCCCTCGTGAACAACGGCTTCCTGGAGCCGCGCGGCGAGTCTGCCTACCAGGCGAAGGTCGACGAGTTCCTCTACGTGCGGCCACCTTCCGAGCTCCAGGTGAACGTCGCGTTCGCCTACGAGGACGGCATCTACTTCGCCGCCCGCATGCGTTCCGTGCCGGACGACCTCGACCGCGCACAGCTGTCTGGCGTGCTTGTCGTGTCGCCGGATGGCGAGGTCACGACCGCGCTGGACGGCGAGTGGGACTCCGAAGCGCGGGTGTGGCGGCTGTTCGCGGCGGAGCGCACTAGCGACGGCGGAGAGCCGGTTGGCGTTGGCACCGTCGCGCTGCCCTTCGTGCTCGAGGCGACGCCGGAGCAGACGCTCACCAGGCCGGAAGAACTGCCCCTCGACGTGCTCGTCACTCGCCTTCGGAGCGTGAGGGAGGCGGGAGGCGAGGTGCGCGAACTGCGCTTCGACCTGCATCGCCGCCTCGCCGACGCGCTCGCGGCGCCCATCTTCGCCGCGTTCGCGGCCGCGATCGCGCTGCGCGTGCGCGGCCGCGAGGCAGGCTTCGCCTGGACGATCGTCCTCCTCGTCCTCTTCTGGGCGGTATGGGTGCTGTCCGGCGACCTCTTCACGTCCGGGGCGCTCGGGCCGGTCGTCGCGGCGTGGCTCACGCCCGTGCTCGCCGGGGCGGGAGCTGCGGCGATAGCCGCTCGGACGCTGCCGCGATGAAGCGCTTCTCCCGCTACCTGCTCGGCGAGATCGTGCCGCTCTTCATCGCGGCGTTCGTCGTGCTCGTCCTGCTCCTGATGCTCTACGCGGTGCTCGGCGTGCTGGGCGACATCCTCGCCCGCGGTGTGCCGCCGGCGCTCGTCGCGAGGTACATGCTTTACAAGCTCCCTTCCGCCATCGGGCCGGGGCTGCCGCTCGCGTTGCTCTTCGCCGCCCTCGTCGCGCTCACGCGCCTTGGTCAGGACAGCGAGATAAAAGCGGCCCTCCTGCTGGGTGTCGGTCCTGCCCGGTTCGCTGCTCCGGTCGTCACGCTCGGGCTCGCCGTCAGCCTCCTGACCTTCGCGAACAACGAGCTGCTCGTCCCGCGGGCCGAGATGGCCGCCGGCGAGGTGGAGCGCGACATTCTGCTCCTCTCCCCCGAGACCGTCGTGACCGAGGGCGCGTTCTTCACCGACGCGCTGGGCAGGAACATATTCATAGGGGACATTGCGCCGGGGAGCAGGTTCGAGGACGTGACCGTGATCACCCCGGGCACGAGTCGCGGTCCGCACGAGCTGATAAGGGCTCGCACCGGTGAGGCGCGGCCCGAGGAGGGCGTGTGGCACCTCGAAGGAATCAGGTTCCAGGCGTTACGCGACTCGTCGATCACCCTCGACATAGCGGCCGAGGAGGCCGTCCTGCCGGTCAGGGGCCTTACCGCCCGCACGAACGTCACGGGCGACCTCGTCTATCTTCCTATCGGTGAGCTGCTCTCGCGGATCGCGGGCGCTGGCGGCTCCCCCATGCCGGCGGAGCGAACGGCGCTGCACCGCAAGTTCGCCGAGCCGCTCGCGGCGACGGCGTTCGCGCTCTTCGCGCTGGCCCTGGGGCTCTACACCTTCAGGCGCGGCGCCAGCGTCGGCTTCGTGGCGGCCCTGCTGCTCACGTTCGTCTATTACGCGACCTGGAGCGTCACCAAACTACTCGGCGCGCAGGGAACGCTTACACCGTGGATCGCCGCCTGGACCCCTGTCGCCCTTTACGTGGCCGGCGGAGCGGCGCTCCTCGGCCTCGCCTGGAGAAGGTGATGGCGCGGCCCCGTCACTTCGGGCGGATGCTGGTCGCTGCCGCCCTTGCCACCCTGCTGTCGCTCGCCTGCTGGGCGGGCGCTGCGCGCATCGTCATAGACGCCTCCCATGACCCGGGCAGCAGGCTCGAGATAAGGACGGTGACGCTGCCCGGCGGTGAGGAGGTGCAGCTCTACGTGCTCATGGGCGATGGCCTCACCGTGACGATCGACGGAGACGTCCTCACCGCAGACCACGTCGAGTTCGACCTGACCAACCGGCTCGTGAGGGTGGTCGGGCACGGCAGCTTCTCACAGGAGGGCGAGACGGTCGAGGGCGACGACCTGGTGATCGACCTGAGCAGGGAGAGCTTCGAGGCGAGCGACGTCCTGATAATCACGGAGCAGATAGACGTCGAAGGCGACGTTGCGAGCAGGGTGCCGGGCCTGATCCGCGTCGCGGCAGGCGAGTTCTCACCGTGCAGCAGGTGCGACCAGCAGGTCGAGGACTACGGTTTCCGCGCTGCTCGGCTCGAGCTCTACCCGGGAGACAGGCTCGTCGCCTTCGACGTCACGGTGCTGATACGCGGCCAGCCAGCCTTCGACCTCCCACTGCTGGTGCTGCCTCTGGGGCCAGAGGAGCGGAGGCCGCGCCTCCACTACCAGACGGGAACGGCGCAAGAGCGCGCCCTCATCGAGCTGACGTGGCCGTACGTCGCCGGCCCGGACGCGTACGGCGACCTGACCCTGCGCTACATGGCCGACGTCGAGCCGGGCGGCTCGCCCCTGGGTGACGCCATGCTCGGCGGGTCCGTCAGGCGCTCGTACTTCGGCGTGCGTCTCGATCACGACTTCTACACGCCGAGGGGGTCTGGCGACCTCGTGGTGGACTTCATGCCTGGGTTCGAGGAGCCTGAAGGTTGGGAGCCGCCGGAGTGGACGGTCCGCTTCGACTACGCCGACGACGAGCTCCTCGGCCCACCCACAACCGAGCTGCACCTGCTGCGCGACGACGCGGCAAGGCCGTTCATGTGGGAGGCAGGCGTCCGGGCGCGGCGGGTGGCGTACGGGTTGGACGCGACGCTATCGAGCCAGGTCTACATCGACCTGGAGCCGGAAGACGATGTGGACAGACCTTCCTATTCAGGTAGCCGTACACCGCTTCTGACGCCGCTCAGGCTCGAGGTGCGACCCGAGGAGGAGACCCTGAGCCTTGGACCTCTCACCGTCGATCGTCTCCTGCTCGACCTCGGCGTCTTCGAGGACCGAAGCAACCCCATAAACCGCTCCGCCGCTCTCACGGAGACGGTGGGCTCCGGCCGCGTCGTCGAGTCCCATGCGCTGCGCTTCGGTCCCGTCGACCTCTGGTCCGGCGCCGAGCTGGAGGCGCGGACCGACTTCGTCGGCAGCTACTACGGAACGGCGGAGCGGCAGATCGACTGGCTCACCCGCGCGACCGCCACACAGTCCTTCGGGAGCACCGGCTCGCTCTCGCTCACGTTCACGCGCGACGTCGCGGAGGGCGAGACACCGTTCCGGTTCGACGTGATCCCATACCGTTCGCGGACGGACCTCATAGCATCGCTGCTGCTCGACCCCGCGCCGTGGCTGCGCCTCCAGCAGCGGGGCGGCTACGTCTTCCTCGACGACCGCGACCCTGAGCAGGAGGGATGGGCACCGCTCGAGACGACGGTGACGCTGCTGAGGAACGTCGACTGGCTCACCCTGAGCGCACGTAACGCTTACGACCTGGAGGACGGCGACCCGGGGGTCGTCGACATCGACCTCGGCCTGCGCAGCCGCGGGCCGCTGCGCGTTACGGTCGACGTCAGCCACGTCGAGGACCTTGCCGTGACACCCGACCGGATAACCGGCGAGCCGAGGGACGACAGCGAGACGTCGCTCGACCTCACCGCCGGGATGAGGGGAGCGTTCGAGGTCTCGGTGGACACCGCGTACCGTTACGCTCCTCCCCCTCCCCCGGCCGGCGAGCCGCCTGACCACTTCGACGACCTGCGCGTGCGCCTCACCATCGGGACCTTGGGGCAGGACGACCTCGTACCCGGCCTCTCTCTCGAGTACGCGAGGGACCTCGACGTCGGCAGGGTGAGCGGCTTCGGCGTCGAGCTTACGGGCAGGATCGGACCGGTGGAGCTGTACGGGCTCGAGCGCCTGTCGCTGCCTGGCAGCCGTCTGGCGCAGAGCAGGCTGAGGGTCGAGTGGCCGGGCGTCGCGGCAGCTGAGGCGCGCGGCCTCGAGTGGCTGCCGCCGCCTGCCATCGGCCTGCCGGCGCCGGAACCGTACGCCAGGGACCTCGAGTTCTCGCTGGAGGACGCCCCGGTCGCGGGCGCCCCGGAGTGGCGTGTCGCCTTCTCGACGCGTCACGACCCCTCCATGCTCGCGGGCGCGGGCGGCTTGCGCGGCTCCACGCTCACAGGCAGGGCGCTGCTCGACTCCCGCGTCGTGGGGCCCGCGCGCCTGAGCGTCGACGGCTTCGCCGAGCTGGCTTGGCGCGACGACCTGCAGACCGTCACGTACCTAAGGCGCGCGAACCTGCAGTTCGCCGTCGACGTCTACGAGCGCGTCGGGCTGCAGGGCACGCTCGGCTACGCTGCGAGCTTCAGCAGCGTCGCTCAGGAGGTGACGAGCTCGAGGCTGAGCCTCTCGGACGTCGCCCTCGTCGTGAGGCCGCTCGACGAGCTCTACCTCGGCATGGTCGTCAACGACGTGTGGGACCTGACGGGTGACGACCCCAACCGCCTCGTGCAGCTGCGGCCCGAGTTCACGGTCGTGTGGAACCGTTGCTGCTGGGCGCTGTACGGATCGTGGGACAGCTCCTCTGGCGCGGTCTCCATAACGCTCACCACCCCGGGAGCGGAGCAGGGGATCGGTCAGGTGTTCGACACCGGGTGGATCATCCCGCGGAGGACCCAGTGAGGCGCACCGCCGCGCTCCTGTGCCTCGGGCTCGCAGCCCTGTCGGCGTGCACGGGAACCTCCGAGCCGCGGCCCCCCACGCTGCTGCTCGTCGGCGCGGCGCCCGGCGGTCAACCGCAGCTGCTGCTCGTCGAGGACGTCTCGAGCACGGCACCGCGGGGCGAGCCTAGGCTGGAGATCGTTCCCGCAGCGGCGCGGGACCTGCTCGCCCCGGCCGTAGCGATCGACTTCGAGGACCGCGCGGGGGAGCGTGACGCGGCCTGGGTGCTCGCGCGGAGCGACGCCGGCCCCGGCGGCACGCCGCCCGTCAGCGCGTACCTGCAGCGCTTCACCGTCGCGGACATAGACCCGCTCGACCCCACAGCGTTCGCCGAGGACACCGCCGCGCGGGTGACCCTCACGGAACCGGGAGGCACGGGCGTCTTAGACGGCCTCTCCCTGACGTCGCCAACGACCTGCCCCGTCGCGCTCCAGGTGGATAGGGACGGTGAGACTGCCGTCCTGCTGGACGACCCAGCGAGCTGCGGGTCGGGAGACCACCCCGAGGTGTGGCTCGTGCCGCTTGACGGCGGCGACCCCAGGTCCCTCGAGGGCACGAACCCCGTGGCGGCGCTGCCGCCGTACCTCCGCCAGGAGGAAGGCGGAGGCGTCGTCTACTTCCTCGTCGACGGCATAGGCAACACGCACGTCTACCGTCATGCGATCGGGGAGACCCGCTCGGACCGGCTACCGGCGCTCGACGTGCCGGAGCCGCCGGCGCGCCTCGTCTCCTCAGCGGGCGCTGGAGATGTCCTCGTCGTGCTGGCGGAAGAGGACCTACTGAGCGTCGACCTGACCGGAGAGGAAGAGGCGCAGCGAGCCGACACGCGCACCGGCGGACGCCACGTCGTCGTCGACCCGACGGGCGCCTCCCCCGAGGTGTTGGTGCTCACGGCATCCGGCGTCGCGTTCCACACGACGCCGCTCGACCCGGTCCCCGACGTGGACAACCGACCTGCGGTGGCCGCCACGATCGACCCCGTCACACGTTTCGCGTACGCGGTCGCCGACGGGTCGGTGACGATCCTCGACCTGCTCTCAGGGGCCGAGTACGACAACTCGTTCCGGACACATCCCGAGCCTCTGGCCGGGCTGGAGTTGCCTCAGGGCGAAGACGGCCCGGTCTCCGTCATCGGCTGGGTGAGGGCGGTCACGCAGGAGACGCCGTGAGACGGCCGAGCGCCTCCTTCGTGCTCTCCAAAGCGCCGGCCGCGACCGCTCGGCTCGCCGTGCGCAGTGCGCTGGCGACGGCCTTGGCGTCCGAGCTGCCGTGCCCTATGAACGCGTAGCCGTCGACGCCGAGGAGCGGTTGCGCGCCGTACTCAGCCGGGTCCATGCGCCGCGCCACCTCTCGCAGCGCGCCCCGCGCGAGCAGCCCGCCGATGCGCGCCGCGAACGAGGATGAGAGGGCTTCCTTCACCCAGGAGAACAGCTCCCGCGCCTCGCCCTCTGCGAGCTTGAGCATCACGTTGCCGGTGAACCCGTCGGTCACGAAAACGTCCGCCGTGCCCTTGAGCAGGTCGCGGCCCTCGACGTTGCCGACGAAGCGGATGCCAGGCGTGGCCGCCAGCAGCTCATGAGCAGCGCGCGTCAGCTCGTTGCCCTTGTGCGGCTCCTCCCCTATCGACACCAGGCCGACGGTGGGGCTGGCCTTCCCCCATACGCTGCTGACGAACGCGCTGCCGAGCACGGCGAACTGCTGCAGGTACTGCGGACGCGCGTCGGCGTTCGCGCCCACGTCGAGCAAGGCCGCGAAGCCCTCACGCGTCGGTACGTTGGCGAGGATCGCGGGGCGGTCGACGCCCGGGATACGGCCCAGCACCAGCAGCGCGGCGGCCATCGTCGCGCCGGAGTGGCCCATCGAGACCGCGGCGACCGCTCGGCCCTCCTTCACCAGCCGCATCGAGACCATGACGCTCGACTCTCGCCTCCTGCGCACGTCCGCCGCATGGTCGTCCATCGTTATGACGTCGGGCGCGTGCACGATGTCCAGCTTCGCTCCGCGCGCCTGCAGCTCTCTCTTCAGGACCGGCTCGTCACCAACGAGGGTCACCCCTATGCCCTCGGCCGCCGCCGCCACGGCACCCTCGACGGCGGCATGCGGCATGCGGTCGCCGCCCATCGCGTCGAGTGCGACCGTGGGTGTGGCTGGCATAGGTCGCGAGTATAGCGAGGCCCAGGCCGTGCCGGAGACGCTGGCCGCGGCCGGGAGCCGGCCGGACTGGGGGACCCGGGACTAGACTCTTGTTGATGACTGGCTTGCAGCGGGCCGTTGGCGGATGGCGGTGGCAGAGGTAGAGGAGCACGACCTGCGCACGTTCGAGGCGCCTGCGGGCGAGCGCCTCGACGTCGCGATCTCACAGGCGCTGGCGGTCTCGCGAACGCTGGCCAAGGACCTGGTGAACGACGGCTACGTGACGTTGAACGGCCGCCCCGTCGGCAAGCCGGCTACGAAGCTCACGGGAGACGAGGTCGTTTCCGTGCTGCTGCCGCCGCCCGAGCCGGCAGACGTGGAGCCGGAGGACCTCGGCGTCGTGATCCTCTACGAGGACGAGTTCCTGGCGGCTATCGACAAGCCACCGGGGGTCGTGGCGCACCCGACCGCCACCGTCCGGTCAGGCACCGTCGTCAACGCCCTCCTCGGCCGCATGCCCCTGTCGAAGGAGCGCTTCCAGCACCCTACGGACGACCTGTACCGGCCAGGCATCGTCCACAGGCTCGACAAGGACACCTCCGGCGTGATGGTCGTCGCGAAGACGGACGCGGCGCACAGGCACATCTCCAACTCGTTCAAGAGGCGCTTCACCGAGAAGGAGTACGTCGCCATCGCCGTGGGCGACGTGCAGGACGGCGCCCTCGTCGACGCCCCCATAGGCAGGCACCCCGTGAAGCGACACCAGATGACCGTCGGCGGCGAGGCGCCACGCACCGCGTCGACGCACCTGTGGGCGCTGCGCCACGCGCCCGGCCACACGCTCGTGAGGGCCAAGCCGCACTCGGGGCGCACGCACCAGATCCGCGTCCACCTCGCTCATATCGGCGCCCCCATACTCGGCGACGAGGTGTACGGCGGTGCCAGCCGCTGGATAGGCAGGCAGGCGCTGCACGCGCGCAGCCTCACGCTCCCCCACCCACGAGACAACTCGCCCGTGACGTTCATCGCCCCGGTGCGGCACGACATCGTGGAGGCGTGGCTGGGTCTCGGCGGGGCATGGCCTGACGAGTTGGAGCCGCCCGAGCCTCCCGGGTTCCCGCCGGAGCCGACGGCGGCGGATCTGTAGGCTTCCGGCGCGACGTTAGAATCCGCGTGCTGCGCCCGCTGCGCGGGCGAGGAGGGTGGCAAGCTTTGAACACCGTCGCAGCGAGCGAAGAGCCGCGCTGGCAGCTCGACACCATCTACCCGGGGCTCGACTCGCCGGAGTACGCGAGAGACGTCGCAGCGCTCGATGAGGCCTTGAGCGAGACCCAACGGTTCTTCGATGAGAACGCTGTCGGCGGGCAGGGTCCCGCAGTGGCAGGAGACCAGGGGCAGCTGCTGGAGCGGGCGCTCGAGCTCGTCGAGCAGGGCGTCACGCTCCTCACCTGCCTGCTCGTGTACCTCAACCTTCGCGTGTCCGCGGACGCTTTCGACGCCGCCGCCCGGTCGGAAGCCTCTGCGCTCGCGAGGCAGGACGCCCGCTTCCAGGCGCTCGTCGCCCGCTTCAAGTCGTGGCTCGGGAGGCTCGACCTGGGGGCGTCCGCCGGGTCGTCAGAGAAGGTCCGTGACCACGCGTACGTGCTGGAGCGTAACCGGCTCGAGGCGAAGCACCTCATGTCAGACGAGGAGGAGAGCCTCGCCGCTGCCCTCGATGCCAGCGGCGGCTCTGCATGGGCGAAGCTCTACGGCGAGCTCATCTCCAAGGAGCGGATCCGCGCCACGCTCGTACCGGGCGGCGAGGAGCGCGAGTACGGCGTTCCCGAGCTGCGCACGCTGCAGGCGCACGCCGACCGAGACGTGAGGCGAGGGGCGTACGAGGCGGAGCTCGAACTGCTCGAGCGGAACAAGCTGTCGTTCGCGGCGGCTCTCAACGGCGTCAAGGGTCAGGTCGGGACCCTGACGGTCAGACGCGGATGGGAGAGCGCGTACGCGTACAGCCTCTTCCAGCACGGGGTGTCACGCAGAGCTGTGGAGAGCCTGCAGGAGGCATGCCTCGAGGCCTTCTCCTTCGCCCGCTCGTACCTCGACGCGAAGGCGACGCTGCTGGGAGAGCCCGAGCTGGCCTGGTACGACCTCTTCGCGCCGCTGCCGCAGGCGAAGCCGCAGTCGTTCACGTGGGAGGAGGCCAAGGGTCTGGTGCTCGAGCGGTTCGGCACGTACTCGCGCTCGCTCGCCGACTTCGCCTCACGGGCGTTCGAAGAACGCTGGGTCGACGTCCCACCTCGCAAGGGCAAGCGCAACGGCGCATTCTGCTCTGCGATCCACCCGCGCGGCGAGTCGCGCGTGCTGCTCAACTTCGGCGGGACCCTGACGGACGTCTTCACGCTCGCCCACGAACTGGGGCACGCGTACCACAACGACTGCAAGGTCCGCTTCGGTCGCACCGTGCTGCAGGTGCCAACGCCGATGACGCTGGCGGAGACGGCGAGCATCTTCTGCGAGACGATCGTCTTCGACGGGTTGGTGACCACTCAGGACGAAGCTGAGCGCCTGGCGGTACTCGAACAGAACCTGCAGCACTCGGTGCAGCTGCTGCTCGACATCCACAGCCGCTTCCTCTTCGAGTCGGCGGTGTTCGAGAAGCGACGCGAGCGCGAGCTGTCGGCAGACGAGCTGAGCGAGGCGATGCTGGAGGCGCAGGCAGCCACGTACGGCGACGCCCTCTCGGAGAGCGCGAGGCATCCGCTGATGTGGGCGCAGAAACCGCACTACTACAGGAGCGGGCTGTCCTTCTACAACTTCCCGTACACGTTCGGCTGGCTCTTCGGCCTCGGCCTCTACGCCCGCTACCGTGCGGAGGGAGATGCGTTCAGGCGGCGTTACGATGAGTTGCTGGCGTCCACGGGCATGGCAGCGCCCGCTGACCTCGCCAGGAGCTTCGGCATAGACATCGAGGACCCCGCCTTCTGGCGGGAGAGCCTGGCGGTCGTTCGTGGGCGGGTGGCCGCCTTCGAGGACCTCACTGCAGGGAGAGGCTGATGACCACCGACTACAAGCAACTCTTCGACTTGACTGGCAAGCACGCGCTGGTGATAGGCGCGGGCTCGGGCATAGGACGCGCCACGGTCCACGGGCTGGCGGACTTCGGCGCCAACGTCACGTGCGCCGACCTGGACGTCGCCGCCGCCCAGGAGGTAGCTGGAGAGGCTTCGGCCCGTGGCGCCCAGGCGCGCGGCGTCAGGGCAGACGTCTCATCCGAGGAGGACGTCAAGGCCCTCGTCGAGTCGATGAGCGGCATCGACGTGCTCGTCTGCACCCCTGCCATCAACGTGCGCAAGCCGCTCGCCGCCGTGAGCGCAGAAGAGTTCGACAAGGTGATAGGCATCAACCTCCGCGGCAGCTTCTTCGCGCTGAGGGAAGCGGGCAAGCGCATGGCCGAGCAGGGCAAGGGCAGCATGGTGTTCTTCTCCAGCATCCGCTCACAGGTGGTGGAGCCCGGCCAGGGCGTCTACGCCGCCACGAAGGCCGGCACCCTGCAGATGATCCGCGCAGCGGCCGCCGAGTGGGGCCCTCGGGGCGTGAGGGCGAACGCTGTCGCCCCGGGGGTCGTCGAGACGCCCCTCACGAAGCAGATAAAGGACCAGCCGGCCTGGTACGAGGCCTACGCGAGCAAGAGCGCGCTCGGCCGCTGGGCCAAGCCCAGCGAGCTGGTCGGCGCTGTCGTGTTCCTGGCCTCTGACGCCTCGAGCTTCGTCACGGGCTCCATCCTCTACGTCGACGGAGGCTGGACGGCCGTCGACGGCCGCTTCACGCCGCCCCTGTGACAGGCGTGCCGCCCGGCTCGGACGCGGGGCGCCAAAAGGTAGCGGAGCTGTCGCGTCGCGCGGCCGAGGCGGTGGACCAGGAACGCGTCATCGAGCTCGCGCAGGGGCTGGTGCGCGTCAGGAGCGTGTACGACGAGGCGCGGGGCACGACGGAGGCACGCGCGGCGAAGTACGTCGCCGACCAGCTACGGGCCGCAGGGTTCGAACCGGTCGTCGAGGAGGCGGCGCCGGGCAGGCCGAACGTCATTTGCGATGTCGAGGGCAGCGCTTTCGATGCCGGCTCGCACCGCACCCTCATGTTCGAGGGCCATACGGACGTCGTAACGGAGGGTGACCCTTCTGTCTGGACGGTACCGCCGTTCGAGGGCCGCATCGATCCAGGACCCGACGGCGAGAACGCCTCGGGCGTTCTCCACGGACGCGGCAGCGCCGACATGAAGGCCGGCGTGGCCGCAGCGATCGCGGCCACAGAGGCCGTCAGGCGCGTCGCGCCCGACCTCCCGGGCCGCATCCGGCTCGGCGTCGTGGCCGACGAGGAGGGCATGATGCTCGGCATCAAGTCCTTCATCGCGAACGGCTGGGCGGACGATGTCGACGGTGCGATCGTCTGCGAGCCGGAGGAGAACGAGATCTGCCTGTTCCAGAAGGGCGCCATGCGCCTGCACGTGCGCGCCTTCGGGGTCATGAGCCACGGCGCCATGCCGTACGCCGGCGTCAACCCCATTCGCGGCCTCGCAGACCTGATAGTCGGCCTGCGCGAGCTGGAGCGCTTCGAGCAGCAGCGCGTCGGCGAGCACGAGCACCTCGGCCTGCCGTGGATAACGCCGACCATCGTCCAGGCGCCGGCGCAAGGTGAGGCCCAGTTGAACGTCATGCCGGACGAGGCTTACATGGCCCTCGACGTCAGGACCGTGCCAGGACAGGACCACGCCGACCTGGAAGCGAAGATCAACGAGGTCGCGAGGCGCCTCGAGGCGGGAACGCCCCGCCTGCGCTTCGAGGTCGAGCTGTTCGAGTCGAGGCCCTGGACCGCCACAGATCCGGCCGACCCGCTGGTGGCGGCCGTGGAACGCGCGTATCGCCCCGTCTTCGGCACGCAACCGCGCTACGGCGGCGTGCCAGGAGCGACGGACGGCACCTTCCTGTGGGCATGGAAGGGCATACCGATCGTGACCATCGGGCCGGGCGACCGAACCATCCCCCATCAGGTGGACGAGTTCGTCAGGCTGCCCGACACGATCGCGGCCGCCCGCCTCTACGCAGCGGCGGCGATCGAGTACCTAATGGGCGCTTGACGGGAAGCGACCCCGCTAAGGGCGAACGAGCCGTCGCACGGCCCGCCGCCCGTGCAAGAATGCCGTCGTTCACACACGTCGTCGAGCAGTGAAGCCAGGAGCCACGCTCGAGGAGGAGGAGAGCATGCGTAACCGGAGGATCTTGGTGCTGGCGGTGGCGATCGGCCTCTGCTCCGGCATGGCGATGGCGCAGGACCCGGCGCCGCAGGCAGGCGGCAGCATCGTCGTGGCCATCACGGCTGAACCGCCCGGTTGGGACCCGTCGGTCTCCACCTCGCAGGAGATCCCGCGCGTCGTCTACGACAACGTCCTTCAGGGTTTGGTGAGGTTCGACCGTACGGGCGCCATCGTGCCCGCGCTCGCGACCGGATGGAGCACTTCGGAAGACGGTCTCACGTGGACCTTCGACCTAAGGTCCGGCGTCACGTTCCACGACGGCTCGGCGTTCGACACGGCGGACGTCGTCGAGAAGTTCGAGCGCGCCATGGACCCGGACTCCGGCCACACGAACAGCCAGTACTACGAGGCCATAGAGTCCATCGAGGTTGTCGACGACGACACGGTTGCTTTCCACCTCTCGCGTCCCAGCTCCAGCCTGCTGTACAACCTGGCCCGTCCCGACTCCGTCATCAACCCGTCCGGCACGGCCGAGACGCAACGGACGCAGCCGGTAGGCACCGGCCCGTTCGTGTTCGCCGAGTACGTGCCGGGCAGCCACGTGACGCTCCAGCGCTACGATGACTACTGGGAGGAAGGCCTCCCGTACCTCGACTCTGCGACGTTCCGCATAATCTCCGACCCCAACGCGCGCTTCGCTGCCCTGCAGGCCGGCGACATCGACATGATCGGCGTCGCGCTGCTCCCCGAGCAGTTCCAGCAGGTGATCGCCAACCCGGACCTCAAGGGCACGCAGGG
>CAZMFX010000002.1:0-46142 GCA_964565625.1 uncultured bacterium | reverse complement strand
CGGCAGGGAACCTGGCGCGTTGGCGCACATGTTCCCGCCCACGTCGGCCTTCAAGAACCTCAACGTGCTCGGCCACATCGTCGACGAGAACGGCGAGAAGATGTCCAAGTCCAAGGGCAACGTCGTCGATCCCTGGACGGTGCTCGACAAGCAGGGGGCCGACGCGCTGCGCTGGTACTGCTACAGCTCCTCCCCAGCAGGGCAGTCGAAGCGCTTCAGCGCCGCGCTCGTCGAGGAGGTCCAGCGCGACTTCTTCCTCACGCTCTGGAACGTCTACGGCTTCTTCGTGCTCTACGCGAACCTGGAAGAGCCGGACCTCGTCAACCCGCCGACCGTGGCGGACAGGCCACTGATCGATCGCTGGCTCGTCGCCAGGCGGGAGGAGCTCGTCACAGCGGTAACGGCCGCACTCGAGGACTTCGACCCGACGACCGCCAGCCGCGCGGTCCGCGACTTCGTGGTAGACGAGCTGTCCAACTGGTACGTGAGGCGCAACCGCAAGCGCTTCTGGCGCGGGCGCGAGGCAAGCACGGAGGAGCGCGCGGACTCGCTGGCCGCGTACGCGACGCTCCACGAGACGCTCGTGACGGTAGCCAAGCTCATGGCACCCATGGCGCCTTTCACCGCGGAGGAGCTCTACCGCAACCTCGAGCTGTCCGTGAGGCCGGAGTCGGAGCCGAGCGTGCACCTGGCCGCCTGGCCGGTCGCGGACGAGGCGCTGATGGACGCGGATCTCGTGCAGGCGATGCGCGCGCTCACACGGCTCGTCGAGCTCGGCAGGGCCGCTCGGGCGTCGTCCGGCATCAAGCTGAGGCAACCGCTGTCCGAGGTACTGGTTCGCGTGCGCGACGAGGGGGAGCTTCAGGGCGTGAAGCGCCTCGAGGACCAGCTGAAGGAGGAGCTGAACGTCAAGTCGGTACGGTTCCTTGGCGTCACGGACCAGTTCGTCGACTATCAGCTGAAGCCCAACCTCCCCCGTCTCGGCAAGCGCCTCGGCAACAGGCTGCCTGCGGTGCGCGCCGCACTCACCGGCCTAGACGGCAGAGAGGTCGCGGCGAACGTGCGTGAGGGTCGGCCAACTGTCGTAGAGCTCGATGGCGAGAGCGTCGAGCTGGCACCGGAGGACCTGCTCCTTGACGCGCGCAGCCCCGACGGTTACGCAGCTCAGGAGGAGCGCGGCTACCTCGCCGCCCTGAGCACCGAGGTGACGCGTGAGCTGCGCCTCGAGGGCCTGGCGCGCGACGTCGTGAGGCTCGTGCAGAACGCCCGCAAGGACGCCGGCCTGGACGTAAGCGACCGCATCGAGGTCGAGCTGTTCGCACAGGGCGAGCTGCTCAGCGCGCTCGAGAGTCACGGTGACGAGGTCGCCGCCGAGGTCCTGGCGGTCCGGTACGACGTGATCGACGCCGCAAGGACCGACCCCCGGACGGACAGGGCGGGCCACGTCGAGGGTCATGAGCTCGACGGGATGAACCTGACCATCGCCCTCTCCAAGGCGGTCGAAGCCCCGGGGGAGCGGCCAGGCTGAACCGGAGCGGGCGTCACGGACGGCTATGATTTCGGTGGAAACGCGGACGCCTGCGCGGCGTCGCTCGAAGGGAACTCGACATGAAGATCGGTATCAACGGTTTCGGGCGCATCGGTAGGCAGATCTTCCGTATCGCCCAAGAACGCGGCCTAGACGTCGTGGTCGTCAACGACCTCACGGACAACGAGAGCCTCGCCCTGCTGCTGAAGTACGACTCGAACTACGGGCCCTACCCGGGCGACGTGAGCGCTGACGGCGACCACATCGTCGTCGACGGCAAGAGGATCCTCGCCACGGCGCACCGCGACCCCAAGGACATCCCGTGGGGCGAGAACGGCGTCGACCTCGTTGTCGAGTCGACGGGTGTCTTCACGAAGCGCGAGCAGGCGGCGCAGCATCTCGAAGCCGGCGCCAAGAAGGTGCTCATCAGCGCCCCGTCCCCTGACAGCGACTTCGACATAATGATGGGCGTCAACGAGGAGCAGTTCGACCCGGAGAAGCACGTCGTCGTCTCCAACGCCTCGTGCACGACGAACTCGATGGCCGGCGTGATGAAGATCCTCCAGGAGACGTTCGGCGTCGAGACGGCGATGATGACGACGGTCCACAGCTACACGAACGACCAGCGCATCCTGGACGCGCCTCACAAGGACCCGCGGCGCGCTCGCAACGCGGCGACGAACATCATCCCAACGACCACGGGCGCCGCGAAGGCCGTCGCGCGGGTCGTCCCGCACTACAAGGGCCGCTTCGACGGCGTATCGCTGCGCGTGCCGACGCCGACCGGGTCCATCTCAGACATCACGGCCATCCTGGAGCGCGAGGCGTCAGCTGACGAGATAAACAAGGCGCTCGAGGATGCGGCGGCCGGACGTCAGAAGGGCATACTCCGCGTCACTTACGACCCGATCGTCTCCAGCGACATCCGCATGGACCCGCACTCCGGGATCGTGGACGCGTCGCTGACCTCGACGATCGGCAGGATGGCGAAGCTGTTCGTCTGGTACGACAACGAGTGGGGATACTCCAACCGCATGGTCGACGTGGTCCAGGTGATGGGAAAGGGCCTCTGACGACCCGCTACCGCAGCCTCGACGACCTCGACTTCGCGGGCAAGAGGGTGCTGCTGAGGGCCGACCTGAACGTCCCCATCGAAGGCGGCAGGGTGACGGACGACTCCCGCCTGCGAGCCAGCCTCCCGACGCTGAGGGAGTTGCTCGACGCTGGCGCGACCGTCTTCGTCATGAGCCACCTCGGGAGGCCCAAGGGCGGCCCGGACGACCAGTTCCGCATGGGGCCGGTCGCCAGGCGCCTGTCCGAGCTGCTCGGCGAAGAGGTGCGTTACCTTCAGACCTCCGGACCCGCCTCCGACGCGCAGCGGTCGTTCGTGCAGGAAGCGCCAGATGGCAGCGTCACCCTGCTCGAGAACACCCGCTTCGACTCCCGCGAGACGGCGAACGACCCCGCGCTCGCGCGCGTCCTTGCCGGCTACGCCGACGTCTACGTCGACGACGCCTTCGGCTCCGCTCACCGCGCGCACGCCAGCACAGAGGGCGTCGCCCACCTGCTGCCCAGCGCCGCCGGCCGCCTCATGCTCGCGGAGGTGACGGCGCTCTCGAAGCTCGTAGACGAGCCCGAGCATCCCTTCGTCGTCCTCCTGGGCGGGGCGAAGGTGTCCGACAAGCTGGGCGTCATCGAGAGCCTTCTCGGCCACGCAGACAAGGTCCTCGTCGGCGGCGCCATGGCGTACACGTTCATCAAGTCGCGTGGCGGCGCGGTCGGGGCGTCGAAGGTAGAGGACGAGATGCTCGACACGGCGCGCGACATCGCGAAGAGGGCGGCGGCCGCCGGCACCGAGCTCGTGCTACCGCAAGACTCCGTATGCGCCGCTGCGATCGAGCCGGGCGCCAGGACGTCCGTGCACCCCTCTGACGACATACCGGACGGGCTTATGGGTCTCGACATCGGGCCCGCCGCCAGGCAACGTTTCCGCGCCGAGCTGGAGGACGCGAAAACGGTCTTCTGGAACGGGCCAATGGGCGTCTTCGAGGTCCCGGAACTGGCCGAGGGCACGATGGACATAGCGGCCGCGATCGCCGACCTCGACGCCTACACCGTCGTCGGCGGCGGCGACAGCCTGGCAGCCGTGACCAGGTCGGGCCTTGGCGACAGGTTCAGCCACCTCTCGACAGGAGGAGGAGCGTCGCTCGAGTTCCTGGAGAACGGCGGGCTTCCCGGGTTGGCGGTCCTCGAGACTTGAGCCAGAGAGAAGCCCCTACCCTGTTCCACCTCGACAGGAAGCGCTTCGCAGGGTTCGCCCAGGTCGCGAACCTGTCGGGCGACTACACGTACCTCACGTCCGGCTACTACGCGTCGCTGGACGCAGAGCTCGACGGCCTCGGCGTCCTCCCGACGACCGGCGAGGCTCTCGACGCCTACGTCGTCCCCATCGCCATGGAGAAGGCGCGGCACGCTGGGATAGCCGTGCCGCCGAGCGAGATCGTCACCGAACGCTTCCCGCCGCCACCGCTGCTCGCCTACCCGATAAACCCGTTCTCCAGCCGCGGCGAGCTCCTGCTGGATGCCGAAGCCATAGAGTCGCGGAGGAAGGGCCTGACGTACACGGGCAAGTACGCCGTGCTCGTGCAGAACCTGCCGGTAGACCACCGGATCGACGTCCTCAAGCTGGTCATGGGCCTAACGCAGGTCGCGGAGTACGAGGACCTCGGCAGGCGGTTGTTCGAGACGTTCAGGCTGCCGCTGATGAAGGTGCGCATAGTCGTAACGACGAAGGAGTACATGCTCTCCGCCATCGAGCCTCTGCCGTTCGAGGAGCTCACGGAGGAGGAAAGGTTGCAGCTCGAGGGGATGGGCACGTGGCGCGGCTAGCGATCTTCACCGAGCGCTACACGATAAGGTCGTCCGTCGAGCTGACGGCGCTCACCGAGTTCAGGCTCGCTGCGTTCGAGCGCGGGCACGAGCTCGACTTCCTGTTCAAGAACGAGCTCAAGTACCTCAAGAACTACGACGGCATACTGATCCGCGCACTCACCGACCCGCTGAACACTACCTACCTCGTGGCCCGGACGGCCGAGATGCTCGGCAAGCGCGTGCTGGACCACTCCGACGCGATCCGGGTCTGCTGCGACAAGGTGAACATGTACGCCCGGCTGGCGGCCAAGGGCGTCAGCCTGCCTGAGACGCGCTTCCTCGAGGAGTCGGAACTCACCGCGGTGAGAGCGGCGAGGCTGTTCGAGGAGCTGGGCGCGCCGCTCGTGCTCAAGGCTCCGAACTCGTCGTTCAGCGCCTACGTCGACAAGGTGACGACGCCGGACGCGTTCATCAAGGTCGGCAAGCGCTTCCTCAGGCGCGCCGACCGCATAGTCGTGCAGCAGTACATACCCAGCGAGTTCGACTGGCGCGTGATAACGCTCGCCGGGAAGGTGCTGGCGGTGCTGCGGTACGAGTTCGCGCCGCAGCAGTGGAAGGCGATGGGCCGCTCTCAGGAGGGCGAGTGGGCGAAGGTGGTGGGCATCGAGCGCTCGGAGGCGCCGGCCGCACTGCTCAGGACCGCGTTACAGGCCGCGAACGCCATAGGCGAGAGCCTTTACGGGATCGACATAAAGGAGATCGACGGGGAGTACTTCATCATCGAGGTCAACGACAACCCGACGATCGCGGCCGGCGAGGAGGACCAGGCGAACCCCGAGATCTACGGGGAGATCATCTCGCATCTGGCCGGCGACGACTGACCTTGCCCCAGCGCTCGACGACGACCATGCTGCGGTGTCGGGCACGCCCGTAGCGGCTCACATCGTCGAACTCGGAGCGCGGCATGGCGAGGTTGACGCTGCCGAGCTTGCCGTCGTGCTCCAGCACAACGGGGTCGTGGATGTAGAGGTTCTCCTCGTCGTAGCCCGTCACGACCACCCAGTGGGGCATCTTCTCTGCGTACAGCCTGTAGCCGGAGACGAGGACGATCGGGATCGCCCCCCTGCGCAGCGCGGCCACGACGTCGTCGACGCCGAACTGCCTGTTGTCGACGCTGCCGCCCAATGCCTTCAGTTCCCGCTGGAACGTCTCGTGAGACAGCTGGATGACGTCCTTCTTCTCGGGGTCCCTCACGCTGTCGAGGAAGGGAACCCCGGTGTCGGGGCTGACGACGGTCGCCTGGAAGCCGCGCCGCAGGGCCGCCACGGCCAGGCCGTGGGCGCTGCAACCCCCGTGACCCGAGAGCATGAACACCGTCGTCGCCTCGCGCCACAGCGTCAGCTCGAGCCAGCGCTCCAGGGGGACGGGATACCCGTGATGCCTCATCGCCATCATCAGGCAGGCCGGGCCGCACGTGAAGTCGAGTGACTGCGGGTAGTACGGCACGCCGAGCAGCGTCGCGCCTCCAGGCAGGAAGCGCTTGCGCATGCGCACGGCCCCGCTGCCGTCCTCGTAGTAGTCGCTCGCCGCGCCCACGACCTCGAAGCCGTGGTTGCCGTAGAGGCCTATCGCTGGCCTGTTGTCCTCCCTGACCTCGAGCCGTAACGAGACGCTTCCGCGCTCCCTCGCCGCCGTCTCCGCGGCCGCGAGCAGGGACCGGGCGACGCCCCTGCCGCGCCACTCTGGCGTCACGATCATCGAGTAGAGCCTCGCCGTCTTGAAGCCGCTGCGGAACAGAACTATCGCGTCGCCGACGACGCGGCCGCCGGCCTCGGCGACGAATATCACGGCGCTGTCGCGCGAGAGAAGACGGGACAGTGAGGCGCGGCTGATCCTGTCGCCCGGGAAGCCCTCTTCGAGCTTCACGAGCGACTCGAGGTCGCGCCTCTCGGCGTGCCTCACGACGAAGCCGCGCTGCTCCGTCACGTCGTCACTATCTCCCTTACGGCTGCGAGGAGCGCGGGGCCGACGCTACCGACGTCGCCGACGATGCCGTAGTCGGAGACCTTGAAGATGGGCGCGTCAGCGTCCTTGTTGACGGCAACTATCACCTTCGAGCGGTTCATGCCGGACAGGTGCTGCACGGCTCCGGATATGCCGAGCGCTATGTAGAGCTCGGGCGCGACGGTCTTGCCCGTCTGCCCCACCTGCTCAGAGTACGGCCGCCAGCCGGCATCCACGACAGCGCGCGTCGCGCCGACCGCTCCACCAAGGGCATCGGCGAGCGGCTCGACAAGCGTGTCGAAGCGCTCGGGAGCGCCGAGGCCCCTGCCGCCTGCGACGACGACCCTCGCCTCCTCGAGAGGCAGACGAGCCCCCTGAGCGGCCGTCCTGGCCCCGACGCTCTTGGGCGGCTCGAAGGGCGCCGCCTGCACCGACTCGACCGTTCCGGGGGCTCCAAGCGGCTCGGCGGCCGGCAGGGCGTTCGGCTTCACGGTCACGACGACCGGCGAGGCGACGGCCTCTACCCACTCCGTCACGCGGGAGAGGAAGCTGAAGCGCTTCGCGCGCACCGCCCCGGCCTCAGCCGAGACCTCCGTAACGTCCTCGAGCAGCGCGCCTCCCAGCTTCACCGCGACACGTGGCGCGGCGGACTGGCCCAGCCTGTCGGCTGTCATGAGCACGACTTCGGCCCCGGCGGCGTGCACTTCCACCGCAGCTGCGACGGCCTCTGCGGTATCGAAGGCGCCACTCACTGCGGTGACCGCGGGCACGAGAGCGGCCATCTCGTTCGCCGCGGCGCTCGGGTCGTCGCCGAGGACCAGAGCCCTGACGTCCTCACCCAGCGTCCGCGCTGCGGTGACGAGCTCGGGGGCGCTCCTCTTGAGCCTCCCGTTGCTTGCGTTGGTTACGACGAGGATCACTGGGCCTCCTATATGACCTTGGCCTCGGCTCTGAGGAGCCGAGCCAGCTCGGCGGCCGACTCCTCCGGGGTGCCGTAGAGGATCTTGTTCATGCGGGGCCGTACCTGGATCTCCTGCGATACGGTCCTCACCCTGGGCTCGACCGCTCCCATCTCGGAGAGCGGCCGCGATGTCAGCTCCTTACGCTTGGCCTTCATGATGTTCGGCAGCGTCGGGTAGCGGGGCTCGTTGAGGCCCTGCTGCGTTGTCACGACAGCTGGCAGCGTCATCTTCAGCTCCTCGCTGCCGTCGTCGACGTCGTGCCGCACGCGCAGCTCGGAGCCCGTGACCTCGAGCGACGTCGTCCAGTCGGAGTGGGGCCAGCCGAGGTGCTCGGCCAGCGCCGGCCCCAGCGCCGCGCTGTCCCAGTCGGCCTGCTTGCCGCCCGTCAGCACCAGGTCTGCCCCCTCGTCGGCGACGACCTGCGCCAGCACCCCCGCCAGCGCGATGGGATCGAGGGCGTCGTCCGTCACGAGGTGGACGGCGCGATCGGCTCCCAGGGCAAGCGCCGTGCGCAGCGCGTCCTGGAACCGGTCCGGCCCCACGGCGACGGCGACGATCTCGACGTCCTGGCCCGCCTCGCGGAGCCTTATCGCCTCCTCGACGCCGTACTCGTCCATCCCGTCCATGACGAACGTGACCCCGGCGAGGTCCACACGGCCGCCCTCGGCGCGTACCCGCGCCTCTGCGTCCGGGACCTGCCTAACCACGGTTAGTACCTTCATGCTCTCCTCCACTCGTCTGCGACCGCGCTCACCGCAGCAGGCTGCGGGCGATCACCAGTCGCTGTATCTCGTTCGTCCCCTCGTATATCTGGTTCAGCTTCACGTCACGCATCAGCTTCTCAACTGGGTACTCGTTCATGTATCCGTAACCGCCGAAGATGTTGATCGCCTCCTGCGCGGCGTCGAACGCCATGTCGGAGGCGTAGGCCTTGGCTATCGCGGCGGCCTGGGCGTGGGGCTCTCCCCTGTCGACGAGCCAGGCGGCGCGGTACGCCTGCCACCGCGCGGTCTCGACGCCGATCTTCATGTCGGCCAGCTTGAACTGGATGGCCTGGAAGTCCGCGATGGGCTTGCCGAAGGCATGCCTCTCCTTGGCGTATGCCACCGACTCGTCAAGGGCGCGGCGCGCCACTCCGACCGCGCCGGCTGCGACCGGGACGCGGGTCTTGTCAAGCGTTTTCATGGCGATCCTGAACCCGTCACCCGGCTCGCCGAGGACGTTGGCGAGCGGCACCCTGACGTCCTCGAACACCATCTCGTACGTCGGGCTGGCGCGCTGTCCCAGCTTGCCGTGCAGCTTGTTCGACGTGAGGCCGGGCGTACCGCCTTCCACGACGACGGCAAGCGTGCCCCTGTGCCGCAACTCAGGGTCGAAGGAGGCGAACACGACGGTCACGTCGGCGATCCCGCCGTTCGATATCCACGTCTTGACGCCGTTTAGCACCACCTCGTCGCCCCTGATCTCCGCCCTCGTCGTCATCGCGCCGGCGTCGGACCCGTTGTTGGGCTCGGAGAGCGCGAACGCGGCCAGCCGTGGGCCCTGGAGCAGCGGTGCGAGGAAGCGCTCGTGCTGCTCGCTCGTGCCGGCCAACAAAAGCGGCGTGATCCCCAGCTCCGAGGCCATGAGGATCGTGAAGATGCCCATGCAGCCGTACGCGATCTCCTCGCCGATAATGACCTCGTCTACCATCCCGAGACCCAGGCCGCCGACCGCCTCCGGCACGCCGACGTTGAGAAGACCGACATCGTGGGCCGCCTCGATGACCCGCTCCGGGAACGTCTCCGCGCGGTCGTGCTCGGCCGCCACGGGGATCACGTGCTCGCGCGTGAAGTCGCGCGCCAGCGACTGGAACTGCTTCTGCTCGTCCGACAGCTCGAAGTCGATCACCTAGGCCGCCTCTCGTCGCCGACACACGCGCGAACTCGTCCACTGGCCTTCACCTGTCCAGCTCCCTGTACACCTGCCTGTGGATGACCATGCGCTGTATCTCGCTCGTCCCCTCGTAGATCTCGGTGACGCGCGCGTCCCTGAAGTAGCGCTCCACCGGGAAGTCCTTCGTGTAACCGTAACCGCCGAGGACCTGCACGGCGTCGTGCGTGACCGCAGAAGCCGACTCCGATGCGAAGAGCTTGGCCATCGCGGCCTCGCGGGTGACGCGGAAGCCGGCGTCCTTGAGCCACGCCGCCCTGAGGGTCAGCAGCCTGGAGGCGTCGATCCTCGTCGCCATGTCCGCGATCTTGAAGCCGACCGCCTGGAACTGGTGGATCTCGCGGCCGAACGCCTCCCGGTCACGTGCGTAGTCCCGCGCGGCCTCGAAAGCGGCGCGGGCTACGCCGACGGAGAGCGCCGCGATGCCTATCCGGCCGCCGTCGAGGCCCGACATGGCGACGACGAAGCCTTGCCCCTCCGCTCCGAGCAGCGCCTCTTCCGGCACGAAGCAGTCGTCGAACGTCAGGCTCCTGGTAACGGCAGCGTGCTGACCGAGCTTCTCCTCTGGACGGCCGAAGCTCATGCCTGCCGTCCCCTTCTCGACGAGGAACGCGCTCACTCCCCTGGCGCCGGCCGCGGGGTCGGTCTTGGCCATGACGACGTAGAGCTGAGCCTCCCCGCCAGACGTGACCCACGCCTTCGTGCCGTTGAGCCGGTAACCGCCGGCGACGCGAACGGCGCGTGTCGAGAGCGCGCCGGCGTCCGAGCCCGCGTGCGGCTCGGAGAGGCAGAACGCGCCTATCCACTCGCCGGAGGCCAGTCGCGGGAGGTAGCGGCGCTTCTGCTCGGCGGTGCCGTGACCCAGCAGCAGCGACTGCGGCAGCCCGTTGGTCACGCTCATTATCGTCGCGTGGGAGGCGTCGGCTGCCGCGATCTCCTCGAGGAGGACGGTGTATGTGACGTTGTCGAGGCCCGCCCCGCCGTACTCCTCCGGCGTGGTGACGCCGAGGAGGCCCAGCTCGCCCATCCTGTGAAGCGTCTCCCACGGGAAGCGAGGCTCACGGTCCAGCTCGGCGGCGAGCGGCGCGATCTGCTCGCGCGCGAAGTCTCGCACGGCTGCCCTGAGTGCGAGCTGCTCTTCGGAGAGTGAGAAGTCCACAGGGATGGTGTCCAGGGCGCGGCGACCGCGCTCGTAACTCCATGGAGTATACCGGCCGCCCGCTCCGCTACACTGGCGCGGTGACCGTGAAGGAACTCCTCATGCGCGTCCCGCAGGCCATCCGCGACGGGGCGGACGCTCCGGACTCCGTCGTCCAGTTCGACATGGAGGAGCCGATCCACTACGTCGTGAAAGGCGGCTCCGTCATGTCGGTAGAGGGCGTGGCCGACAAGGCAGACGTCGTCGTAAGGGTGCGCCAGGACGACCTGCTGAAGATGATCGAGGGCAAGCTCAACCCCATGACCGCGCTGATGCTCGGCAAGGTGAGGGTGAAGGGCGACGTAGGCCTCGCGCAGCGCCTCATCAAGGCCATAGACAAGGACAAGCTGCTGGGAGCCGGCTAGCCGGCCCCTGGGGCCGGTTGCGGCCCGTCGCAACCCGTAGAGCCGTAGCGCACGACCTCGTACGAGACGAACCTGCCGGCCTCGTAGCGGAAGGTGGCAGAGAAGATGCCGGGTTGGGAGAGCCACGGCAGGAAGTGACGGTCTCCCTCCCACAGCGGCAGGTCCGCTACCGCCTCGTCCTCTATCCACTCGAGCTGGCCCTCGGGGCCCGACCTGACCTCGCCGCTGTACCCGGTGATCACGTAGACGAAGACGTACCAGTCGTCCTCGCCGTCGAAGTCCGGGAAGGTGATGAACCCCTTCAGGTCGGCGGACTCGACGACGAGCCCCGACTCCTCCAACACCTCCCGCCGCAGGCACTCCTCCGGCGACTCGCCAGGCTCGAACTTGCCGCCGAGGCCGTTGTACTTCCCGGCCTGGTGGTGTCCCGAACTTGGTCGCCTCAGCATCAGCGTCCTGCCGCCCGACCTGACGTACGCGAGCGTGCACAGCTTCATGCCCATCAGCGCTGCGTCGAGTCCAGGTCGAAGGCGGCGTGCACGGCCTTCAGAGCCTCCTCCGCTCGCGCGGCGTCGATGAGGACCGAGAGGCGCACCTCGCTCGAGGTTATCGCCTCGATGTTGGCGCCAGCGGCCGCTACCGCTTCGAACATGCGGGCGGCTATCCCGGGCGTCGAGGCGATCGCCATGCCCACGATCGTGAGCTTGGCAACGCTCTCGTCGACGGCGGCGGTGGCGCCCATCTCGTCCAACACGGGCGCCAACGCCTCTATCGCCTCCGGCACCGTCTCGCGCTTGACGATGAACGCCATCTGCTGACGGCTGTCGCCGGCGCCCCTCACGCCCTGGATGATCATGTCGACGCTCACGCCCTTGGCCGACAAGGCGCCGAACACCTGGGCAGCTACTCCCGGTCTGTCCGGGACTGTCTGAAGGTCGATGCGGGCGTGCCCCCTGTCTATCGCGACACCCGTGACGGGCTTGTCTGTGAACATCCTGGCCTCCGCCTCGGCGCTCAGGTCCGTTACCACGGTCCCGGGAGCGTGCGTGAAAGACGAGCGCACGTGCACCCTCACGCCGTAGTGTCTGGCGTACCAGACGCTGGCGGGATGAAGCACCTTGGCGCCGTGGCTCGCCAGCTCGAGCATCTCCGTGTAATCGATCTTGTCGAGTTTGGTCGCGCTCGCTACGACGTGTGGGTCGGTCGTGTAGACGCCGTCCGTGTCCGTGTAGATCTCGCACTCCGGCGCGCCCACCGCGGCGGCCAGAGCGACGGCTGTCGTGTCCGACCCTCCGCGGCCGAGCGTGGTGATGGCGCCGGACGCGTCGGCGCCCTGGAACCCGGCGACTACCGCGACGTCCACCTCATCGAGCGCGCTCGTCACCGCCGCCGGGTCAACGCTGAGGATCCTCGCGCTGCCGTGCCTCGAGTCGGTGAGGAACCCGGCCTGAGGACCGGTGAACGACCGCGCGCGCACGCCGCGGGCCGCCAGGGCCAGCGCCAACAGGGCAGCGCTCTGCTGCTCCCCGGTCGCGAGGAGCGCGTCGAGCTCGCGCCGCAACGGGCGGTCCGCCAGCTCCCTCGCCTGACCGATGAGCCTGTCTGTCGTGCGGCCCATGGCGGAGACCGTGACTATCGCCTTGCCGCCCGAGCGGACGTGCTGCTCGACGCGCGCTGCGACCTTGCTTATGCGCTCCAGGTCGCCCACGCTCGTGCCGCCGAACTTCATCACCCTCGGTGGGCCGGGCGGCGTGACGCGGGCCACCGCCCCATCGGCAGCGTGAGAGCGCACGGCGACGTCCATGCGTGCAGAGCTTACACCGCAACCAACATGGCGGTTTCAGTGGTAGAAACGCCGCATGGACGACAGTTCCGGCCCCCGCGTGGCGGTCGTGGGAGCCGGTCCGGCCGGCTTCTACGCCGCCGAAGCCGTGCTCAAGTCGCACGAGACCGCCACGGTCGACATCATCGATCGCCTCCCGACGCCTTACGGCCTCGTACGCTTCGGCGTCGCCCCAGACCACCAGAAGATGAAGGTCGTGACGCGCCTCTACGAGCGCACGCTCAAGGACCCCAGGACCCGCTACCTCGGCAACGTGGCGTACGGCCGCGACCTGCTCCTCGAGGACCTGCGGCGTCACTACGACGCCGTGGTCTTCGCAGTGGGCGCGGCCACCGATCGCCGCCTCGGCATCGAAGGCGAGGACCTGGAAGGTTGCGTTTCCGCCACCGACTTCGTCGCCTGGTACAACGGCCACCCCGACGCGGCGGACCACGACTTCGCCTCGCTGCTGTCCAGCGCAAGGGAGGCGGTGGTGATCGGCAACGGGAACGTCGCCATCGACGTCACGCGCGTCCTCGCCAAGTCGATCGCGGAGCTGGAGGCGACGGACATCGCCGACCACGCCCTGGACGCGCTGCGCGGCTCGGTCGTCGAGAGGGTGACGATCGTCGGCCGCCGCGGCCCGGCCGAGGCGAAATTCACGACGAAGGAGCTACGCGAGCTCGGCGAGCTCGAGAACGCGGACGTCGACGTCCGCGCCGAGGAGATGCACCTCTCGCCCGCGAGCCGCGCCGCTGCCGACGCCGACGTGACGACCGGCAAGAACGTAGAGGTGCTCACGGCGTTCGCGGAGCAGCCGAGGCTGGGGAAGGCGCGCACCGTCGCGCTGCGCTTCCAGCTGCAGCCGGTGAGGCTCGTCGGCGACGGAAGGGTGTCCGGCATCGAGATGGAGAGGACGCGCCTGGAGGACGTCGGCGGCCAGGTGAGGGCGGTCGGCACCGGAGCGCATGAGACGCTGCCCGCCCAGCTCGTGCTCAAGTCGGTCGGTTACACGGGCCTGCCCCTGCCCGACCTGCCCTTCGACGCCAAGAGGGGCGTGGTTCCGAACGCGTCCGGCCGCGTGTTAGACGCTCCTGGCGGCTCGCCCGTTCCGGGCCTCTACGTAGCAGGCTGGATAAAGCGCGGAGCCAGCGGCGTCATAGGCACCAACAAGGCGGACGCGATGGAGAGCGTCGCCGCACTGGTTGAGGACCTTGCCGCCGCCGGGGACAACGGCACAGATACGAGCCCGGCGGCAGTGGACGAACTGCTCAGGTCAAGGGGGGTGGACGTCTTCTCGTCGGACGACTGGTTCGATCTCGACGCCCAGGAGGTCGCGGCCGGGGAGGCGGCGGGACGGCCCCGCGTGAAGGCCGTAAGGCTCGAGGAGATGATCGCGGCTGCCCGGCGCCGGCGGGGTGACTGAGGCGCGCCGGCCAGAGAGAGTGGCGACGAGGCCGTCAACGTGAGCATCAGGTGATAGCATCGCCGCCGTACTCCCACGCATCCTCGAGAGGTAAGACTGAGTTGGTAAGAGACCAAGACGAAGTTCTATTGAGCATACGGGGTCTGGTGAAGGACTTCGGAGGCTTGCGGGCCGTGAACCACTGCACCTTCGACGTTCGAGCGGGAACCATAACCGGCCTCATTGGCCCGAACGGCGCCGGCAAGACGACGCTGTTCAGCCTCATATCCGGTTTCCACGAGCCGGACTCCGGCACGGTCCTCCTCAACGGCGAGGACGTGACCGGCCTGCCGCCACACGTGCTCTTCGGCAAGGGACTGTGCCGTACGTTCCAGATCCCACGCGAGCAGAAGGGCATGACGGTACTCGAGAACCTGATGCTCGTGCCCGCGGGTCAGCTGGGCGAGAAGTTCTGGAACCCCATCTTCCGGCGCGGCGCAGTCTGGCGTCAGGAAGCGAAGCTGCGCGAGAAGGCGCGTGAGGTGCTGGACTTCGTCGCGCTCTCGCACCTCGAGAACGATCCGGCCGGCTCCATGTCGGGCGGTCAGAAGAAGCTTCTGGAGCTTGCCCGTACGCTCATGGCAGACCCTACGATCGTGCTGCTCGACGAGCCGGCCGCCGGCGTGAACCCGACCCTCATGGGCAAGCTGCGCGAGAAGATCGAGCAGTTGAACCGCGAGCGCGGTATCACCTTCCTGCTCATCGAGCACGACATGCCGCTGGTGATGGGCCTCTGCGACCCGGTGGTCGTCATGAACCAGGGCAGCAAGCTCGTCGAAGGGCCTCCCGAGGTGGTCCGAACAGATCCACGCGTCCTCGAGGCGTACCTAGGAGGTCAGAGTGTCGCTCTTGACGGTTGAGGGAGCGGTCTCGGGCTACGGCGAGATGCAGGTGCTCAAGGGCGTCTCGATACGCGTCGACGACGGCGAGATCGTCTCGATAGTCGGGCCGAACGGCGCCGGCAAGTCGACGGTGATGAAGCTCGTCTTCGGTCTTCTCAAGCCATGGGAGGGCCGCGTTACGTTCGCCGGCCAGGACATATCCGGCATGGCGCCGGAGAAGGTCGTGAGGTTGGGGCTGTGCTACGTGCCCCAGGTGGAGAACGTCTTCCCGACGCTGACGGTGGAGGAGAACCTGGAGATGGGCGCTTACATACTGGACGAGCCGCTGAAGGCGCGCAAGGAAAGGGTCTACGACCTCTTCCCCCGCCTGGCGGAGCGCCGGCGGCAGCGCGCAGGCAAAATGTCGGGCGGCGAGAGGCAGATGGTCGCGATGGGCAGGGCCCTGATGCTGGACCCCAGGCTCCTGATGCTGGACGAGCCGTCGGCCGGTCTCGCCCCGCTGCTCGTCGACATGATCTTCGAGAAGGTGGCGGAGATAAACCAGACAGGCGTCGCCGTCCTCATGGTCGAGCAGAACGCGAGGCGTTCCCTAGAGCTCGCGGACCGAGGCTACGTTCTCGCAGGCGGGAGGAACCAAGTGGAGGGCCCCGGGCCTCAGCTCCTTGGTGACCCCGAGGTCGCCCGCCTCTACCTTGGAGGCTGACGTGACAGAGGCACCAACGATCTCACGCGGTCGTGCCTTCAGGCGCGCCGCCTCCAGCGCGCTCTCCAGCCGCTGGTCGCTACTCGCGCTCCTCGGGCTCCTTGCGGTTCTCGTTATCTTCTTCGGGGCCGTTGAGGGCATAGCCGGCTCGCGTCTCCTAGGGCTGACTATCCGCGGCATCCTTCTCGGCGGCGTGCTGGCGCTCGGCGCGCTCGGCATAACGCTCATCTTCGGCGTGCTGAAGATGGCCAACTTCGCTCACGGCGACTACATGACGACGGGGGCGTACCTCGGCCTGGTGATCATGTCCCTCGTCCCGGCGAGCGCACCGATACTCGGCCTTGGCTTCGGCTACGAGTTCCTCATCGCTTTGATAATCGTGATGCCGCTGACGGGCCTGGTCGCGTACGGCCTCGACCGCCTGACGTTCAGGCGGCTGCGGAACCGGCGTGCGGCCCCGATAATGATGGCGATGGCGGCCCTGGGGCTCGCCTTCGGCGTGCGCAGCATCATCTACATGGTCTTCGGCGCTGACTTCACCTTCTACTACCAGGGCGGGGCGCGGCCGATAGTCGAGCTGCTCCCCGGTCTCAGGGTGCGCACCGACCAGCTCTTCATCCTCGGCGCGGCGGTCGTGCTCATCTTCCTCGTCTACATGCTCCTAGAGCGGACGAAGATCGGCAAGGCGATGCGCGCCATGGCAGACAACTCTGACCTGGCGCGCATAAGCGGGATCCCGACAGAGCGCGTCGTGTTCTGGACGTGGCTCATAAGCGGCGGGCTGGCGGGAGCGGGCGGGATGCTTTACGGGTTGGACGTCCAACTCAGGCCCGAGATGGGCTGGTGGCTCCTGCTCCCCCTCTTCGCCGCCGTGATCCTCGGCTCGATCGGCAACGTCTACGGAGCCCTCTTCGGCGCGTTCACGATGGGCATCGCCTGGCAGGTGTCGAGCGCGTTCGTGAACCCAGCGTACGGTCCCGCTGCCGCCTTCGTCGTCATGATCCTCGCGCTGCTGGTGAGGCCACAGGGACTCATGGGGGGCAACTCGTGAACGACCCCACCTTCTACGCCAGGAGCGTGCTACTCGCCGTCCCCCTATACCTGCTGCTTGTCGTCGTGCTGCGCGGCACGTCGGCCGTCCTGAAGCACTTCATCGCGGTGGTGGCCGCGCTGGCGCTCGCGGTGGTGCTGGTACTTGCCCTACCGTCCGGAGCGCTCTCGTACTTCACTACGTTCCTGCTGATGGGCAGCGTCTACGCCGTCATAACGCTCGGGCTCAACGTCCAGTGGGGCTACACGGGCCTATTCAACATAGGCGTGGCAGCGTTCTTCGCCGTCGGTGCTTTCACGTCAGCGCTGGTGACGACGATAAAGCCGACTGGCACGATGGCCGCCTTCACCCAGCAGCTCTTCGGTCTCGGCGCTCCGTTCTGGGTCGGCCTGCTGGCCGCCGGTGTCGCTTCCGGACTGCTCGCACTGATCGTCGGCGGCCCGACACTGCGGCTGCGCGGCGACTACCTAGCGATCGCAACCATAGGTATCGCCGAGCTGACGAGGCTGGTGTTCCAGAACGAGCGGTGGCTAGCCAACGGGCCGCAGCCGCTTCGCGGGTTGCCCCAGCCGCTCTCGTGCCTCACGAGCTCGGACGGTTGCTCTTACCTGCCTGGTTTCGTCAACGACTTCTTCGGGCCGCTGGCTCCACGCGAGTACCCGTACGTCTACGTCGCGATCGTCGCGATCGTGCTCTTCCTCGTCTACGTCGGGCTCGAGCGCGCCATCCGCTCACCGTGGGGCCGCGTCCTCAGGGCCGTGCGCGAGGACGAGGACTCTGCCGCCATGAGCGGCAAGAACGTCGCCGCATTCCGCATGCAGGCCTTCGTGGTCGGTGCCGTGATCATGGGCATCGGCGGCTCGCTTTACGCCCACTACGTCGTCGCGATCGACTACGGGCACTTCGACCCGCTGTACGGCACTTTCCTCATCTGGGTGATGCTGATGCTCGGCGGCAGCGGCAACAACCGTGGCGCCGTGCTCGGCGCGCTGCTCGTGTGGGCCATCTGGACGGGCGCCAGCTTCCTCATCGATGCCCTGCGTCCCACGCTGGCCGCCATCTCGCCCGAGCTGCCTCAGAGAGGGCCTTACGTCCGCTTCCTCTTCATCTCGTTGTTGATGCTCTTCATCGTGCTGTACAGGCCGCGAGGCATGCTTCCGGAGGAGAAGGTCGTCTCGCTGGCGCGGGATTGAGGACTCCGCCCACCCGCATGCCGAGCAGGAAGCAAGAGAAGGGCGGGGAGCCAGATGGCTCCCCGCCCTCTTGTCTCATCTGACCCGCGAGACTGAGCGCGGGACCTCAGTGGCCTACTGCGCCGGGATCTGGTCTGCCGAGAGCACCGTCACCGGGACGATGTCACCGTCTTGGTAAGACCACACTTCCATCGGCGTCACGACGTCGCCGACGTCGTCGAAGTCGACCTCGCCGGCCGCACCCGTGTAGTTGATGGGGCTGCCCAGCTCGAGGAGGCGGAACGCCTCTTCGAACTCGCCGACGCCAACGACTTCGCCCTCTGGGTTGGAGACCTCGCGCAGGCGGTCACGGATGTTGGTCGAGTTCACCTCGACGCCGTCGATTATCGACTTGGCGATCGCGAGGCCTATGACGGCGGTGGCGTCGTACGCGGTGTCGATGTACGGCAGCGGCGGGCGCTCGCCATACGCGGCCTCGTACGCGTCGGAGAACGTCGTGTAGCCGGCCCAGTTCGGGTCGGCGCCGGCGGCCGTGCCGTAGAGGCCCTCCACCGTTTCCGCGCCGAGCGCGTCGACGATGTCGAGCGACTTGGTGCCGTCCGTCATCATCCAGTTGGTAAAGCCGTAAAGGTCGCGGGCTTCCTGCATGAACACGGTCGCGTTGCCTGGGTAGGTCGCCGCGATGACGACCTCTGGGTCGCCAGCAAAGAGCTGGCTCAGCAGGCCAGCGTACGTCGGCTGCGGCTCCTCTGGGTGCCCGACGCTCGCCGTCACCGTGCCTCCCCGCGCCTCGAACGCCGCGGAGAACGCTTCCGCGAGGCCCTGACCGTACGGGTTGTTCACGTAGATCACGGCGGCCCTATCGTAGTTGAGGCCGTCGACGATCTCTCCGCGGGCGAGCTGGGCGAGGACGACACCCTGCAGGGTGTCAGCCGCGGTGGTGCGGTAGACGTAGTCGTCGTCCTGCAGCAGTGCGACGAGCGGGCTGGTGCTGGCGGGCGAGATCATGACGACCTGGCTGGGGATGACGACGGACTCTGCCGTGGTCACCGTGACGCCGCTCGAGAGCGCGCCGACTATCGCGACGACGCCGTCCGTGTTGATCAGCTTGCGGGCGCGGTCGACCCCTTGGGAGGGGTTGGTCGCGGAGTCCTCGGCGATCAGGTTGACTATCGGCCCGCCGAAGACCGCAGTGGCGGCCGCGTTCAACTGATCGGCGGCAAGCATGGCGCCGTTGTTGATGGCGGGGCCGAACTCGGCGAGGGCACCCGTGTAGGACATGAGCGTCCCCACGTTCGAGACCGGCGGCGCGTCCTGCGCCATCCCGATACCGACGAGCCCTACGAGCAGGACACATAGAGATCTCTTCATCGACGTAGATCCTCCCTTGTGCGGAAATGCACACCATGGCGGCGGTTGAAAGCATCCTAGTCTCGTATTTGTAGCGTTGTCAACGCACAAAGTCGGTGCGGGTGACAAGTGTTGAGCATCCGTGAAGAAGGCGTGGCCAGGCGACCGCGTGGCGACGGGCGCCCCGCGGCGGTGGCGACCTGTTGTGCACCAGATGATTGACAGATGGGCATTTCGGTACGTACGCTTCGTCCGTTCATACCTAGTTTCCGGATGAACGTACCCTCGAGCGGACCGAAAGGACCAACATGGGCATGACGCTGAGCGACATACGGGGAATGCTGAAGGAGCACGACGTCAACTTCCTCAGGCTCCAGTTCTCCGACATCCTGGGCCAGATCAAGAACGTCGAGGTCCCGCGGTCCCAGTTCGACAAGGCGCTGGACGGCGAGATCATGTTCGACGGCTCGTCGATCCAGGGGTTCGCGCGCATCGAGGAATCGGACATGCTGCTGCGGCCCGACATGGACACCTTCCTCGTCCTGCCCGCCGCCATGGAGGGCCCCGGCCGCGGGACCGTCGCGCGCCTCGTGTGCGACATCGCGCTCCCGGACGGCTCACCCTTCCCCGGCGACCCACGCCACGTGCTCAAACGGCAGATCGAGCGGCTGAGGGACCTCGGCTACGACGACTTCATCGTGGGCCCGGAGCCGGAGTTCTTCCTCTTCCAGAGAGGCGAGCATGGCGAGCCGACGACGACGACGAACGACGCGGCAGGCTACTTCGACCTCGCCCCCGTCGACCGCGGCGAGGACGCGAGGCGCGACATGGTCAACACGCTCGTCGCGATGGGCTTCGAGATCGAGGCGGCGCACCACGAGGTGGCGCCAGGCCAGCACGAGATCGACTTCAAGTACGCGCCGGCGGTGACCACAGCAGACAACATCCTCACGTTCCGAACGGTCGTGAAGCGCATCGCCCTCAACAACGGCCTGCACGCGACGTTCATGCCCAAGCCTGTGAACGGGATCAACGGCTCAGGCATGCACTGCCACATGAGCGTCTTCAAGGACGGCACGAACGCCTTCTACGACCAGAACGGAAGGCATCAGCTCTCCGGCCTCATGGAGAACTGGATCGCCGGCATACTCGAGCACGCATCCGCTTTCGTCGCGATAACCAACCCGACAGTCAACTCGTACAAGCGCCTCACGCCCGGCTACGAGGCGCCGACCAACATCGCATGGTCGGTCTCGAACCGGAGCGCGATGATCCGCGTGCCCGCACGCCGCGGCAACAGCACGCGGGCGGAACTGCGCATGCCAGACCCGTCATGCAACCCGTACCTCGCGCTCGCGGTCATATGCGCGGCGGGCATCGACGGGCTGGAGCGGGAGCTCGTGCCACCACCACCCGTGAACCGGAACATCTACCAGATGAGCGTCAGGGACCGCAGGCGTCACAAGATCAAGGAGCTGCCTGCCACCCTCCGCGAGGCGCTCGGCAACCTGAGGCGCGACAGTACGATCGTCGACGCGCTCGGCGAGCACGCGTTCAAACAGTTCGTCGCCAACAAGACGATCGAGTACGACGACTACCGCATCGCCGTCCACGGTTGGGAACTGGACAGGTACCTGACAGAATACTAGGAGCGTGAGGAGCGGCGAGAACGGCAAGTACCGCGTAGTTGGCGTCGACCCCGGGCTGGCGAACCTGGGGCTGGGGGCGGTCGAGGAGGAGCGCAAGCATGCGCGCCTCCTCGGCTCTTTGCTGCTGAGAACGAGCTCGCGAGCGGCAGGGCCGGAGCGTCTCAGGTCACTGAGAGACGGGGTCACCGAGTTCCTGACGGTCCACCGGCCCGACGCTCTGGTGCTCGAGGCGCAGTTCTTCCACAGGCAGAAGGCCGTGTCGTTCAAGGTGGGTCAGGCCTTCGGCGTCGTGATGCTGTGCGCGGCCGACCTAAAGGTGCCGGTCTTCGAGTACGGGCCCCTCGAAGTGAAGCAGGCGCTCGTGGGCACCGGCCGCGCAGACAAGGGCCAGGTGGCGTTCATGGTCAGGGCGCTGCTGGAGATGCCGAGACAGCCGCCGACAGACCACGAGGCGGACGCCTTGGCGCTGGCGCTCACCCACCTCCAGAGCCGACGGCTCTCCGCCGTCGCGCACGGGCCCGCCTGAGGGCGGCCGCCCTCACCGGCCCGGGGTCGGCGACACGCCGCGGCCTCGAACGTGGCTCGAGAGGCAAGGGTTCGGCGGCAGATGGCTCGGCCCGGATGTCGAGCAGGACTAGCGCCTCGTTGGCGCCGAGCTCGAACCGCCAGCCCCCGATCAGCTCCTGGCGTGCCCACACGGCAGGCTCGTCGCGTCCGTTGACACGGGCGACGAGAACCTCGCCGGCGGTCGGCAGCGCCAGCCCGAGGACCTCCCACGGCGGCCCGCCGTCTGCGACGACGGTGCCAGCTACGCCGTGTTCAGAGTGGTTGAAGAGTACGAGGCTGGCCGGGCCGTTCTGACCGGCGCGGTAGCCGTACGCGTGTACCGTACGGACTTCGCCGCCCTCCCCGACGAAGCGCATGAGCTCGAGGTCGCGCGCCGACGCGAAGCGCTCGCGCGCGGCGAGCAGAGGGGCCAGCTGCCTGCGATGCCGCTGCCTGAAGGCCTCGTCCGGGCGCTCGTCCAGCCGCGGTGCGTGGAACTCCATGCCGTACGTCTCGTGCAGACCCTCGGCCTGCCCGTGCCCGAACAGCGGCGTGCCGGGAAGCGTGCACAGGAGGGTCGCCACCCCGAAGTAGCGGTCCCCGTCGCCGAAGGTCGTGCGCGCGCTCTCCTCGTCCGGGGTCGTCAGGTAGTTGACGTACCGCTCGAGGACCTCGGGGGCGCGGCCTGCGACGTCCGCCAACAGGCGCTTCAGCTCGTCGTCGCGCCTCTCCGCCAGCAGCTGCATGAAGGCGCTGTGGTAGACGCGGTTGAACCCGAGATGCCTCACGAAGGTCTCCTCCATGAGCCAGAACGCCTCGGCGACGAGCATGGTCCCCGGCGCCCTCTGGTTGACCGCCTCGACGACCTCCCGCCAGAACTCGCGCGGCATGGCAGCGTCGAACTCCTCCTGTGACAGCGCAGCGTCGCTGCGCGAAGGGATGGCCCCTCCCTCTCCAGGTGCCGGGTGCCACAGGCGCCTGACGTGCCTCCTGACGAGCGTCATCGCCGCGTCGAAGCGCAGCACCGGGAACCGCTTGGCGACGGCCACAGCCGTGTCGATGACGGCCGTGCGGGCTTCGCTGTTCAGGAAGTCGATCTGGGCGGTGTCGTTCCACGGCAGGCCCGTCCCGTCGTTGCCGTGGTAGATGTAGCGCTCCTCTCCGGTCGAGCGGTCGACGCGCTGGAACGCGACGGCGGCGTCGCGTCCCTCGTAGTAACCGTCCTCGATGCGCACGGCGAACGGCCGCCCAGGCGAGAGGTCCTCGCCGCGGTACGTGTAGTTGGGGAAAGGCGGCTCGCTCGACTGCACGAACCACCATGGCCGCTCCTCCACCCAGACGGAGTCGATGCCCGTGTGGTTCGCGACCATGTCGGCAGCGAGCCTGATGCCGAACCCTTCCGCCCTGTCCCTGAGGCGCCTGAACGCGTCCTCGCCACCAAGTTCGTTGGCGATCACGTGGTCGTGGACGGCGTAGGCGGAGGCGAGCGCATCCGGCTGTCCCTGGAGGCGCTTTATGCGGCGGGACGCGGCGCTCCGCTCCCACACGCCAACCAGCCACAACGTGTCGAAACCGTCCTCTTTCAGGCCGGCCAGCGCCTCGTCAGGGACCTGATCGAGACGCCTCACCTCGCGTCCGTGCCACCTGGAGAGCTGGTCCAGCCAGACAGGCAGGCTCTTCGCGACGATCGATGCGCCAGCCATCCACCGGGCGTCCACGCTGTAGCGCGCCTCGCCGAGCTCCTCGGGTGGCGTCGCCTGCCACGCAGGAGGCGGGCCGGGGGGACCGCCGGGAACGGCTCTCGTCTCCTCCTCACGCAGCCTGTCGATGGCGCGCAGCACCCGTGACGCGAGCGCGTCCGACCCCTCGCCGAGCAACCAGCGCCACGCGCGCAGCGCCGTCTCGAGCTGGCCCCTCAGCGAACGCGGATGAGTGCGCACGGGCAGCGTCAGCAGCTCGAGCAAAGATGTTGGTGACCCACCACCCGGCCGAGCGCCGGCTGCCGCGGCGGACAGAGCACCATCCACGCGACCCGTGTCGCCGCCCAAGCCTCCGGCTGCGTCCACGCGCAGCGGCACGGAGGCGAATCCGGAAAGCACCGCTTCCCACGCGGGCTCGAGACCGCCTCTCGCCCGTCCAGCGTCGAACAGGCGAGCGAACGGCTCCAGCGCCGGGTTCATAGAAGCAAGGCCGAGCAGGCCCAGCTCTTCCAACCTCTCGGCATCCGGTACCGCACGTCGGGGCTCCGCCCTTCCCCCGTGCTCGCCGCCGACTACGTACGTGCGCGCGAACAGGCTCTCGGCTTCGCGGGCCCCGGCAGCGCCGAGTGCCGCGGTCAACTGCGCCTCCGCCGCGTCAAGCCACGGCACGGAGGCGAGCACCGCGTGCATCAGCTCGTGGAGCAACACGGCAGCTACCAGCCCCGCGGCCGTGGCGCCCGTCACGCCCTCCGACCTGAGCTCCGTCGCGATCCTTGCCGCCTCGCCTAGGTCGACCCTAACGACCCTGCCGGTGAGCCCGAACGCGTCCGGGGGCACCCGGTAGCGGCGCCGCGCGCCCACCGTCACGTGCAGCCTCCGCGCCTGGTTCGAGGCGCGAGGCAGCGCCGACAGCCGCAGTACCAGAGGCGCGGCAGCAGAGCCTGACGTAGGGGCGAGGATCGCGATGGCCGACGCTAGCACGGGCCTCATCCGCTGTACGGTAGGCTCTTAGCCGCGTCTTTTCTCTAGGAGGCATCGTGTCAAGGTACGCAGCTCGCGTCTCCAGGCTGGCCCCGCTCGCCGTGCTCGCGCTGGCGGTGCTGGCTGCCTGCGCGGGCGAGCTGGGGACGCAGGGTGAGGCGCTGCGGTTCCTGGCTGGCGACCTGCCAGACGCCCCCGTGAACGAGACGTACAGGGCGCCTGTCCACGCCGTAGGCGGGCTGCGGCCGTACGAGTTCACCGTGGAAGCCGGAGCGTTGCCGCCCGGCATCTCCGTTGTCAACGGTGTGCTCCAGGGGGTTCCCACGACGATCGGCTCCTACGCGTTCACCTTGGCGGTCTCCGACGCCAACCTTTCGTCCACCTTCCAGGAGTTCTCGCTCGAGGTGATAGAGCCGCCGCCGCCGACGCTGAGCCTCACGCCCCCCGAGACCGAGGTCCGCGGTCCGGTCACGCTGCGCGCTCGCGTCGCGGACGCCAGGGGCCTGGCCGGCCTATCCACTCTCATCACCTGGGACCCCGACCTCTTCTCACTCGTCGAGGGGAGCGTCGAGGCCACCGGGTCTGACATCGTCGTCTTCCATGAGGAGGGCGCCGGCAGCGTTCAGGTCGACCTCGCGCTGCTCGGCGGCACCCTCGCCGGAGGTTCGGAGCTCTTCCGGTTGGCGCTGCAGCCGACACAAGGCACCAGCTTCATGTCGGTCACGAGCAGCACCGTCTTCGCGTCGCGGCGAGGCGGCGAGCTGCTGTGGGAGACGGCATCCAACACCGAGGGTCGTGAGCAACCGGCCGCCGAGCGACTCGAGGAACCCTCGCCAGAAGGAGAGGATCGGTGAGGCGGCCTCTGGCGCGGCTCGCCATCGCGGCGCTCTGTCTAGGCGTCGTGCTCTCGCCCGCAGGCACCGCGACCACGTACGTCGCGCTCGATCCATACGAGGTGCTGGGGCGCGCCGATGCCGTCGTGACGGCGGAGGTCGACGACGTCAGGACGGAGGCACGGGACGAGTTCGTGTGGACCGTCGTGTCGCTGGACGTCACTGAGTGGCTCACGGACGACCCAGGGCTGGAGGACGCGGAGGACGAGGAGGACGCGGAGGAGCAACCACGAGAGACCGTCACCCTCGAGTTCCTGGGAGGCGAGGCCGAGGGCAGGCGCCTCCTCGTCGGGGGCGCCGTCACATGGGTACCCGGCGAAGAGGTGCTCGTCGCGTTCCGGCAGGAGGAGGGAGCAGCCTCGCCGATCGTCGGCTTCAGGCAGGGGCTGTGGCGGGTGCGAGACGACGCTCTCGTCGACGCCGACGGGCGCTACCTCTCGCTCGACGCGAACGGCAGGCTGGTGACGGCCGACAGGCCGGAGCCGGCGTCCGCGGTGCTGGAGGCGGTGCGGAGCGGGCTGGATGGCGGTGAGCCTCCCGCACAGGACGAGACGGAAGCACAGGGGAGCGCGGCCGAGGACGCCACGCAGGACGATGCGCCGCCGGACGCGGCTGCCGCCGAGGACGGCGAGGACGTTGGAGAGGTCGAGGTTGCTGGCCCCGCCGCGCCGACGGAGACCGTACGGCGCGCGTACTCGGTCGAGGACGGCGGCGGGCCCCTCCTCCTCTCAGACCGGCTGGAGTCCGCCGCGAGTTCGTGGGAGTCGCTCGCGCCAGGCACGATCGAGCTCGTCGCTTCAGACGATGCGGAGCACCGCTTCGCGTACGGCGAGGAAGAGCTCTTCGGCCCCGACCTTCTGAGTCTTAGCCTCGTCGACGACGGCCGCGTCGAGGTCCTGATCAGGCCGGAGGAACATCCGGCCCTGGACGCTGCCCTGCGCCACGAGCTGGGGGCGCTGCTCGGCCTCGGCCCCTCTTCCTCCGGCGTCATGGCGATGGCCGTCGAGGGTGGCGGCGAGCTGCCAGGCGAGGCGGAGCTCGCCGAGCTCGCCGCGATCGCGAGCTTCGTGCCGCAGGACCTTGACAGGGACGGTGTTGTCGGGTTCGGCGACCTGCTCGAGCTGGCCGCCGCCTACGGCAGGTCGGGCCTGAACCTGCCGGCCGACCTCGACGGCGATGGCGACGTTGACGACGACGACGTCGCCGTGCTCAGGCAGGCCTACGTCTTCGCCTCCCCGGAGGGTACCGACCAGGATGGCTCGGAGGAGTCGGGCGGGGCCGATGCCGACGTCGAAGGCGAGCCCGGTGCAGATGAGCCAGAGGCCGACGAGCAGGGCACCGATGACCCTGAGGACCAGGGCTCGGCGCCAGAGGAGACCACAGACCCGGAGGCCGACCCGACCGAGCCTGGAGCCGGCGACAGCCCCTAGCTGGGCGAACGCCTAGGCGGCCCGCGGGGCGCTCGGCGGTGCCAGCAGCTCCTCGATCGCCTGGGCCAGCTCGACGTCGCGACGTGTGACGCCGCCCGCGTCGTGGCTGCGCAGCTCCAGGCTCACCTTGGAGTATGAAGAGCTGAAGTCCGGGTGGTGCCCACGCTTCTCTGCCACCATCGCCAGCCGCGTGAGGAACGCGAACGCCCTCGAGAAGTCCTCGAACTTCAGGTCCTTGACGAGCGCCCCGCCTTCGTGGCGCCAGCCAGGCAGATCTCGCACGGCCGCTTCGACCTCGTTCGCTGATAGAGCCTGAGGCACGCTTAACCTCCGAGCCGGGCGAGGCTCAGACGGCGGTGCTGTAGAGCCGGGCCTGCGAGAGGTAGAGGACCGCCAGGTCGGAGTCGCCGCGGACGAAGACAAGGGTACCGGAGCCGAGCGGCGCGAGCAGGTAGTCGGTGAACGAGCCGAGCACCTGGCCGGGCAGCATCGCGACAAGGCTGTCGAGGGAGCCGCCTGTGCGGCCCCTGTACTGCCTGACGGTGATCTTCTGGCCCGCCAGCTCGACCGTCAGCGGTTCGCCCGTAAGGGCGTAGAAGGACTGCTCGTCGGCGCCCGCGCGCTCGAGCGCGCCGTCGACGTCGTTGGGGTCGAGCTCGAAGGCGTCAGCGATGAGGTCGACGAGCTCTGCGACCGTGGCGTTGTCGATGTCTACGCCTGTCGCACGTGCCGCGCCCCTGAACAGGCCGGTGAGGGCCTGACGCTTGTCTGGGGCGCGCGAGGCTATGTGGTTGGCGCGGTTGAGGGCGAGGACGACGAGCTCCTGCGGCTCTCCCCTCACGGTGTTCGCGATAACCTTGGCGACCGTCATTAGGTCGTCACGCTTCGGGCTCGTGAGGACGTGGAGCACAACGAGCGCCTCGGCGAGGCGCACGGCAAGGCTCCTGCCCTCATCGCGCAGCCGAAGGTGAACGTACTCGGCCTCGCGGAAGACCGAGAGCCGGTCCCTTCCGAGCTGCAAGACGGAGGTCCTCTCGAGGTCGACCTGCCTGTCGTCGACGAACAGCACACGCGAGGCGCCAGCACCGGAGAAGGCGAAGTCGTGGCCCCCCATCGACAGGCGCACGGGCCCGACGAGCCTCACGGTCACCTCGGTGACCGCCGGGCCTATGTGGTCGACCCTGAGCGCGGGGTTGACCCCGAAGAGCACGCCGCCGCCGAGCTGCGGCCCGCTCGCCCTGCCGCCAACGCTGGATGGAAGGTAGTCGGCAAGGCGCTCGAAGAACGCGTGCACCACGTCCTGGAGCATGGCGGCATCGCGGTTGAACGACATGCGCTCGTTGCGCTCCATGGCGACTATCTCGGTGAGGCGCTTCTCGAGCGCGCGACGCTGCGCGGCCCGCTCGTCGTCCGGCAGCCGCTCCCTGTCCAACTCCTGGATCGCCAGTCGCAACTGCCTGCTGCTCGGCAGCTTCGCGTTTATCGGCGAGGAGCGGCCGGCGTACGGGTCTGCCGCCACCGCGAGGGCCACCTGCCTCACGTACTGCAGCGCCTGCGCCTCAGGGACAACTAGGTCTGGGTACGGGGAGCCCTCCTTGCCGAGGGTCATTATCAGGTTGATGACGTCGCGCGCGATCTCGGCGAGCGAGTCGACGTCGGACAGCGATACCAGCGGATCGGAGAGCGACGGGATGGGCGTCACGACCTTGAAGCCGCGCAGGCTGGTATCGCGCACGAACGTCGTGCGAGTCGAGTTCGCCTGCAGGTTGCGCAGCGCGGCGTACACGATGCGCGGCGCGTACCTGTCGCGCTGGGACCGCCAGCTGGCGGCTACCTGCTGCACGAAGCCGTCGAGCTCGTCCCACCAGACGCGCCGCGCCAGGCGCTGGAGGACCGCATGCTCCTCGCGCTCCTCCGGCGAGTCCGGCGGCCTGACAGGCGCTACGTCCTCTGCCAGCTCGACGTCGGGCGAAGACCCGATGACCAGGTCGTCGATGCCGACGCTCTTGCCCGAAGATATCGGGCCGCCTTCCGATGTCGACTGGAGGGCGGTGCCTACGTTGTCGAGGCGCCGCCTCTGCTCGTGCGACAACTGCTCCCGGTCACGGTTGACCTGCTCGAGCAGGTCCCACATGCTCTTCACGCCGCCGCGCACCGTCCGCTTGGCGACGTACTCCTCGACCTTGTACTCGAGCAGCTCTAGGGCAAGGTTCGCCTGCTGCAGCATCGGGCTCATGATAGGTCGTAGCCCTTCGCCCCGCTCAGCGATTCCTCACGCTAGAGAGACGAGTGCACGAGCCGTGCGCTCGACGACAGAGTCGATCTGCGCCTCCGAGATCACCAGCGGCGGGAGGTAGCGCACCGTGTTGCCGCCACCCGAGGTAGTCACGACGCCCTCGCGCATCAGCGCCGAGATGAGCGGGGCTACAGGCACGCTCAGCTCCATGCCTATGAGGAGCCCGCGGCCGCGTACCTCGACGACCCTCTCGTCGCCGAGCGAGCCCAGTCCGGTGGCGAGCCTCTCTCCCAGCTCCCGCGCGCGCTCCATCAGCCCGCGCTCGCGGATCTCCCTCAGCACGGCGAGGCCGGCCGCGGCCGCTAGCGGGTTGCCGCCGAAGGTGGTGCCATGGCCCCCTGCCGGCATCGCCGCGGCGACCGCCTCTGTCATGAGCGTTGCGCCTATCGGCACGCCTCCGGCCAGACCCTTCGCCAGCGTCACGATGTCCGGCTCGATGCCGGAAGGTTCGTGAGCCAGGAACGTGCCGGTCCGTCCCACGCCCGTCTGGATCTCGTCGATGACGAGTATGGCGCCCCGCTCGCTTGTCAGCCTTCGTGCCAGCTGCAGGTACGAGTCGCTGGCTGGCCTGATGCCGCTCTCGCCCTGGACGGGCTCGAGCAGTACGGCAGCCGTGTCGCCGCCGATGGCGGCGTCCAGCTCGGACTCGTCGCCGTAGGTGACGAACGTGACGGGCGACTCGCCGTCCTGGAAAGGCTCGCGGTACTTGGGCTCCCACGTGAGGGGCAGCACCCCCAGCGTACGGCCGGAGAACCCCCGCTTGGCCGCGACGAACCGGCCTCTGCCGGTCGCGACTCGAGCCCACTTGAGCGCCGCCTCGTTGGCCTCCGAGCCGGAGTTCGACAGGAACGCACGCTTCAGAGGCGGCCTGACGAAGGTGAAGAGCTCTTCCAGGAACGTGGTCCTCACGTCGTTGCCCAGGTTCTGCGGGCACACGATGAGGCGGCGCGCCTGCTCGGCTATGGCGTCGGCAAGCCTCGGGTTGCCGTGGCCGACGCTGGCGACCGCGATACCGGCGAGGCAGTCTATGTACTCGCGTCCGTCGGCGTCGTATATGAGCGCGCCGTCGCCCCTCACGAAAGCGACCTCTGGCCGCCACAGGTGGGTGGCGTGCTCCGCCATCCGCGTGAGCACCGCTGCGTTGCCTCCCCCGACGGACTCGGAAACCACGTTAGGCATACTTGTCTACCTCTCCGTTTCAGGACCCGATGGCGACGAGGCAGAGCGGGTGCTCGCCCCTGCCATCGAGCTTGAGCAGCTCCGAGAGCTCGTCGTCGTAGAAGTCTGCGACCAGTCGGCTGGCGAGGCCCATGGCGCCGGCGGCCATCACGACCTGTTGCGCGGCCGCTCCGGCGTCCAGGTAGAGGTAGCGGTACGCCCTGCCGCCGTCCGTTGCCCGGTGCCTGTCGGGAACGCCCGTGAAGCACAGCAGTGCGCCCTGGGCCTCGAGCTCCAGGTCCGCCAGCAGGGCGCTAGAGAGCGGCGAAAGAGGGTCGCCGAGGCTCAGGTGGGCGAGGCTGTGCTCGCGTGGCGCGTAGTGGTAAACGCCAGCCAGCAGGTTCCTCACCTGCAGGGCGAGGACGTACACCTCTACGGATGAAACGGGCTGAGAACTTATCGGGACGCGCTGCTCTGCCGGCGTGAACCCGGCGGCCGCCCAGAGTATCTGCGAGAGCTGCGAGTCCTTTATGCGGCCACCCTCGGCCTCGCCGCGTGCCGAAGACAGCGCCGTCCACACCCCCGTGCCGCCCTTCACGTGCGGCTGCGGCAGCCTGGCGATCTCCTTCGGGTTGGCGTAGACCTTGAAGGCAGGGGCGGTACGGGAGCGCGCCGCGGGGAGTTGGCCGCGCCGGAACTTCGTCTGTGACTGGAACTCCGCGCCGATCGTGCGGGGTCTACGGCTGCTCACGAGGTCGCTCCCCGGCGGAGTCTAACACCGTGCCAGGGCCCTCCCGCGGCCGCGCTATGCTGACCCGGAGGCAGCCCGTGACCGTCAGGCACTACCCATCAGAAGCTGAAGGAGCGGCTACCGGCAGGGAGACTACGACCCTGCTGAGGGCCAGGTTCGCCGAGACGGACCAGATGGGAGTAGTGCACCACTCGGTCTACCCGGTCTGGTTCGAGGCTGGGCGCGTCGAGTGGATGCGCGAGAGGGGCATGAGCTACCGCGAGATGGAGGACTCTGGCCTCTCCCTAGCCGTGTCGCGGCTCGAGGTCGTCTACCGTAACGCCGCGTACTTCGACGACGAGATCGCCGTAGTCTCCACGATGACGGACGCGCGCAGCCGGTTGGTAGCCTTCGATTACCGCCTTGAGCGCGGCGCCGGCGGCGAGCTGATCGCCACGGGTCGGACGGTGCACGTCCCTACCGACAGGAGCGGTCGTGCTGTGAGGATGCCCGAGAGGTGGAGATCGGCCCTCGAGGAGCTGGCAGAGGTGAGAGAGTGACCCAGACGCTGACGATGACAGGCGCGGCCACGGAGAAGATCGTGGGTACCGCGCTCACCTTCGACGACGTGCTGCTCGTCCCCGGGCGCAGCAGTGTGCTGCCGAAGGACGTCGACCTGCGCACGCGGTTCACGCCCTCTGTGACGCTCGGCACCCCGCTCGTGTCCGCAGCTATGGACACGGTCACCGAGGTCGACATGGCGATCGCGATGGCCCGGAACGGTGGCATCGGCGTCGTGCACAAGAAGATGTCGGTAGCCGATCAGGCGGAGATGGTCCGCAAGGTCAAGCGTTCGGAGTCCGGCATGATCGTCGACCCCATAACGCTCGGCACAGGCGCCACCGTCGGCGACGCCCAGCGCCTCATGCGCGAGTACCGCATAAGCGGCGTGCCGATAGTCGCAGCCGACGACAGGCTTGTCGGGATCCTGACGAACAGGGACCTGCGGTTCGTCGACGACCCCACCCTCGGCGTCACGCAGCACATGACGTCGGAGAACCTCGTAACGGTGCCCGTCGGCACCGACCTCGCCTCGGCCAGGGAGCTGCTGCGGGAGCACCGGATAGAGAAGCTCCTCGTCGTCGACGAGGACTACAGGCTCCGCGGGCTCATAACGATAAAGGACATAAACAAGGCGGTCGAGTACCCGAACGCCGCCAAGGACGAGCTCGGGCGCCTGCGGGTCGCTGCCGCCGTCGGCGTGAGCCCCGACCTCGAGGCGCGCGCGAGCGCCCTCGTCGACGCGGGCGTCGACGTCCTCGTGCTCGACAGCGCGCACGGCCACAGCCAGGGGATCCTCGACGCTCTCTCTTACCTGAAGGAGTCGTTCACGCTCGATGTGATCGCCGGGAACATAGCGACGGCCGAGGCGGCAGCCGACCTCGTCGAGCGGGGCGCAGATGGTGTGAAGGTCGGCATCGGGCCGGGCTCCATATGCACGACAAGGGTCGTGACCGGCGTCGGCATGCCCCAGCTATCGGCGATCCTCTCCGTCGCAGACGTGACACGCGGAGCCGGGGTAACGCTGGTCGCCGACGGCGGCGTCAAGTACTCAGGCGACGTCGCGAAGGCGCTCGCGGCCGGCGCGGACACCGTGATGATGGGCTCGCTCCTGGCGGGGACGACGGAGGCGCCCGGCGAGGAGGTCCTGCGCGATGGCCGGCGCTACAAGGCCTACCGCGGCATGGGAAGCCTCGGCGCCATGTCGGGCGGCAGCGCCGACCGCTACTTCCAGGAGGAGAACGCCAAGAACGCGGCCAAGCTCGTTCCCGAGGGGATCGAGGGCGTCGTCGCGTACAAGGGTCCGGTGAGAGACGTTCTCTACCAGCTGACGGGCGGCGTACGCTCCGCGATGGGGTACTGCGGCGCTCCTGACCTGCCGTCGCTGAAGGAGACCGCCCGCTTCGTGACCATCACTCAGGCGAGCCTGGTTGAGTCGCACCCGCACGACGTCACGATCACCGCGGACGCACCCAATTACTCCGTGAAGCGCTGACGCGTAAGGGCTCTAAAGGCGCAGCTCGTTGTCTCCCGACTCGCCGATCTTCGCGAGCCGGTCGAGCACCGCGTCCACACCGAACTTGAGCATGTGACTGTACGGCGAGAGGACCCTCTCCGCCGGCTGGCCGAGCGGCGTCAGGTGTGCCCTCAGCCGACGGAACTGACGTCTTGTGTCGCCGTCGCGTCTCGCGAGGGCCGCGGCGCTCTTGGACCGGAGCCGCTCGATCGTCTCCTCGAGGTACCGCCGCCCGCGCAGCACCGTGCCGCGCAACGTCGTGTCTATGCCATCGACGTCGGACAGCAGCTCCTCCATCGCGCTCTCGAGGCTGCTCGTCGCACGCTCGAAACCCGCGGCGGCGGCGTGCCGCGCCAGCAGGACCCGATCGAGCACGCCCTCCGGGTCGGCGGTGAACTCTGCGACCGTCGTGCCAAGAACGTCGAGCAAGCGGGCGGCAGCCGGCTCCAGCACGGTCACCGTCGCACGCGGCCACGCGAGAGGCATGGGCACCCCATGCAGCTCGTACACGCCACGCAACTGCGCTACGTACGCGAGCTCGCCAGGGCCGAGGACGGAGACGGCGGTGGGCAGCAGCGCGTCCTGCACGACCGGGCGCAGCCCGGCGGCTGGCGTCAGCGCCGTCGGGTCCTCCCCGAGCCTCGCGAGCACCTCGGCCGTATCGAGGCTGCGGCCGTCCGCGACGAAGCCACCACCCTTCACGGCGCGCAACAGGTGCCTCTGCGGTGTACCTGCGTCCCTGCCGAGTTCGATGAACACGTTGGTGGCGCCGTCTCCCCTGCCGAGTTGCGGCGAGTGGCCCATCTGCTTGAGAGCCTGCGCGGCAGCGTTCACACGCTCGGGCCCGGCGAGCGGCTCGAGGATCTCCGACCGCAGTAGCGGGGCGGAAATGGCCGCGACAGCCGGCTCCAGCGGGTCGACGACTACGAGCCCATGGTGACCGAGCATGCGGTAGAGCTGCGCGGAGAACCAGTCGGCGAACGTGCGGGAGACGGCTGCTGTCTCCTCCAGCAGGCCGAGCACCTGTGGTCCGCACCTCGGGCTCGGGTCGTGCTCCGCCAGCGAGCCCCGCACGGCTCGCAGCATCTCCGGCGCGTACGGGATACGACCGACGGGCACCCCGCCCGGCAGGGCGACGGAGGGTCTGTGCAGCTCCTCGCCAGCGTCGAGCAGGTACGCGTGATCGACCTCTGCCACGTCGTGGTCCTGGCTCGCGACCCAGAAGACGGGCACGACCGGGCGGTCCTCCGAGTCAAGCCTTCGGGCGAGCGCGATAGCAGTCATGGCCTTCGACAGCGTGTACATGGGGCCGAGCAGCAGGCCTGCCTGCTGGCCCGTGACGACTGCCATGGAGCGGGGATGGGCTAGGCGGTCGATGGCACCAAAGGTGGCGCCCGGCGCGCCGAGCCTCTCAGCGTGCGGCCTGATAGCGTCTGCGAGCGCCTCCCTGTCGACGTCGCGCCTCAGCGCCAGCGCCGTGTCGGTGTCACCGGGTCGGACCTGGAAGAACTCGGCCAGCTCCCCCGCCTCGTAGGCGGAGCGGAGGTCCTTGTTGGTGAGGGGGACGCCGCTTGGCACGTCGTAGCTTACCGAGAGCCGCGGCACTGAGGACGTCGCACGTAGGTCACGCCGGGGGCACGCGGGCGGGTGGTACAGTCCGCGTGCCCGGTGCGAGCGCACCGGCCGGCAACCTCCCGGGGGGAGGCCGCGGTCGGCGCGCAGACGGCCGAGGCAGAGGAAACGATGCTCATCCATACCGACCTGGCGCCAGCCGGACCATACGAAGACGTCGTGGTGCTCATCGACGTGCTGCGAACGGGCACGCTCGCGCCCATGCTGCTCGATCGCGGCCTCGCGCGCTTCGCCCTGACGGGGTCCGTGCGGCGCGCCAGGCAGGAGGCTGAGGCCGACCCGTCCGTGATGCTCATGGGCGAGCGTGGCGGGTTCCCGCCCGAGAGGTTCAACCACGGAACATCGCCGGCCGAGCTGAGGAGCCTCGACGTGCGCGGCCGCTGTGCCGTGATCCTCACGGAGAACGCTCCGAAGGCGCTGGCGACCCTCGGTGGTGCCAAGGCGGTCGTCCTCGGCTCACTTCTCAACGCGAGGGCCGTCGCCCGCAAGGCGGCATCCCTCTCCGGCGGCCGCGTGAACCTCGTCTGCTCCGGGTTCGGTGGCGATCCCGACCTCGACGACGGCCTCGCCGCCGGGCTCATCGCCGGCCTCGTCCGCGACATCGCCGGCACAGCGGAAGAGAGCGGCGCGACGTCTTTCGCGGTCGCGATGCTGCGCTCCTACCCCGACCCGATAGAGGCCCTGTGGCACTCGCGGGTGGGCAACTTCCTCCGTTCGCTCGGTAGCGACCAGGACCTGGGGCTCGGGGGCGCACCCTCCCTATCGGAAGCCGCCCCGGTCCTCGCGGAGGTCGACCGTTCCGGGGTCGCCCCGCTGTACCGCTTCTCGGACAGCGGTCCCGCCTGAGGGTGCGAACCTACGTCCTCGGCCTTCCGGTCGACGCCGTGAGCCTGGAGGAGGCCGCCGAGTGGGTGCTCGCAGCGGCGAAGCAGGGTCGGCGCGGAGGCGAGACCGGCAGGCTCGTCGTCACGCTCAACCCGGAGATAGCCGTCATGTCCCGCAGCGACACCGCCCTCGGCAGGGCGATACGGCACGCCGATCTGAGCGTCCCGGACGGGGTAGGCATCACGTGGGCGGCCCGCCGGCACGGGGCGCTGCTCAAGGGCCGTGTTCCGGGCGTCGACCTGGTCACCCGGGTGCTGGAGCTAGGTGGATCCGATCTCGAGGTGTTCCTCCTAGGAGGCAAGCCGGGTGTCGCACAGGCGGCGGCGCGCGCCATCGAGAGGCGCTTCGGCACGCGGGTCCTTGGCGTACACCACGGTTACTTCAGGCGGCCGGGCGAGGTCGAAGACGTATGCTCGCAGGTTCGCTCCGCCGGCGCGCCCCTGTTGCTGGCCGGCCTCGGTGAGGGTCAAGAGGCCTTCCTCCACGAGCACGATGCTGCCCTTGGCGCTGCGGTGATGATAGGCGTCGGCGGCACCCTTGACGTGCTGGCCGGCACGGTCAGGCGCATGCCGCCTTGGACGACGAGGCTCGGGGTCGAGTGGCTCTTCCGCGTGCTCCTCGACCCGCGGCGCTGGCGCCGCATACCGAGGCTCTGGCGCTTCGCCTGGCTCGTGATAGGTCGGCGCGGGTACTAGCTGTGGCCGCCTGCACCAACGACGTGCGGCGGAACTGGCGTCAGGCCAGTACCTTCTCCTCGTCCGCCTCGCGCGGTCTCTCGACCCGCGCCGGCTTCCCAGCCGGGTAGCGGCCGTTGAAGCACGCCATGCAGACGGAACTGAGGCCGAGCGCATGCTGGAGGCCCGCCTCGCTCAGGTAGGCGAGCGTCGTTGCCCCTATGCGGCCCCTTATCTCCTCTACCGTGAGGGTCGAAGCTGCAAGCTCCTGGCGGGCGGCCGTGTCGATGCCGTAGTAGCACGGGTACGCGATGGGCGGGCTGGAGACGCGGAAGTGGACCTCGGCGGCACCGGCCTCGTACAGCAGGCGGACTATCCTCCCAGACGTCGTGCCGCGAACGATCGAGTCGTCGACTAGCACCACGCGCTTGCCGGCCACGGCGGACGTAGCTGCCAGCTTCAGCCTCACCTTCTGGTCGCGCAGGTGCTGCGTAGGGTTGATGAACGTCCTGCCGGCGTACGGCGAACGGTAAAGGCCTATGTCGTAAGGCACGCCGCTCGCCCGGGAGTAGCCGACCGCCGCAGCCAGGCCGGACTCTGGAACGCCGATGACGACGTCGGCATCGACCGGCGCCTCAGTCGCCAGCCGCTCGCCCATGCGAATCCTCGCGTCGTGAACCGACACGCCGTCGAGGACCGAGTCGCCCCGTGCGAAGTAGATCCACTCGAAGGCGCACGGCGCCGGGGTGGCGGGCATCACCTGCTCGGCGTGGAGGCCGGCGTCGTCGATGACGACCATCTCGCCCGGCCGGACGTCGCGGACGTACTCTGCGCCCACGACGTCGAGGGCTGCCGGTTCCGATGCCAGCGCCCAGCCGCCCGCCACGGAGCCGAGCACGAGCGGTCTGACCCCGTGCCTGTCACGCAGTCCGATGAGGCTCGTCTGGTCCATGAGGACGACGGAGAAGCCGCCTTCCAGCTCGGTCATGGCCATGGCGGTCGCGCGCCGCAGGTCGAGGTGCGAGTACCTGGCTATCAGGTTGAGCATCACCTCGCTGTCGTTCGTCGTCTGGAACACGGCGCCGGTGGCAAGCATGGCGTCGCGCATCTCGCGGGCGTTGGTGAAGTTGCCGTTGTGCGCCAGCGCCAGCACGCCCTTGTTCGACCTGACTGTCAGGGGCTGAGCGTTGTAAAGGCGGCTCGAGCCGGTGGTCGAATAGCGGGTGTGGGCCACGGCAGTACGGCCGGCTGGGACCGCAAGGCGCTCGAGACGCTCTTCCGTGAAAACCTGAGTGACGAGGCCCATGCCCTTCTCTATGCGCACCTCGTCCTCGGAGGCGACGCAGATGCCGCATGACTCCTGGCCGCGGTGCTGCAGGGCGAAGAGCCCGAGCTGGCACATCGTGGCGAGGTCGAGGCCCGCCGCGTCGGGAGGAACGTGCAGGCCGAAGATGCCGCACTCCTCGCGGGGCTTGTCCGTCTCGATCTCTGGGTCGGAGCGTGTCGGGAGGGCCACGTCTCAGCCTAGCGCGCCCTCGAACGTCGCGCTCCATGCGGCCCGCATCTCGTCCAACGACATGTCTATCGCGTCCGCCTCGAGCCCGTCAGGGACGACCCTGAAGCGGTCGCCTCCGGTGGTGCCAATGCGGCGCGCCGGTACGCCGTCCTCACGGCATGCGTCCAGGACGAAACCGACCGCCTCGCCCGGGACCGCGACCACCACCCTCGCTGCAGACTCCCCGAAGAGGGCGGCGTCCCTGCCTGTCACGCCGCCCGCGGGGGGCGGCGCAGCTGCGGCGAGTCCGGTTACGCCGGTGAGCGCCATCTCGGCGAGGCAGACGGAAAGCCCGCCAGTCGAGACGTCGTGGGCCGTGTCGCATGCGCTATCGGCGATCAGGCGCCTCACCAGCGACTGCAGCGCGGCCTCGGCGGCCAGGTCCAGCTCGGGTGGGGCGCCGGCCTCCAGGCCATGGATCCTGAAGAGGTACTCGCTGCCGCCGAGCGACGGGGCTCCGGCCCCGAGCAGCAGCAGCGCGTCGCCTTCACGTTTCAGGCCCTGGGTCGCGCGGCGTTCGACGTCGCGCAGCACACCGACCATGCCGATCGTCGGGGTCGGGTGCACGGCCCTGGTCACGGCCCCGTCGACGTACTGGTTGTAGAGGCTCACGTTGCCGCCCGTCACCGGGGTGCCGAGCGCGAGACAGGCCTCACGGACGCCCTCGATCGACTCGGAGAGCTGATGGTAGACGCCCGAGTCCGTCGGGTTGCCGAAGTTGAGGTTGTCGGTGACGCCCAGGGGTTCCGCCCCTACGCAGCTCAGGTTGCGAGCGGCCTCCGCGACCGCGTGGGCGGCTCCCAGGCGGGGGCTCAGCCAGACGTAGCGCGTGTTGCAGTCGACGGTCGCCGCCACGCCGATATCTGTGCCCTTCACCCGCATCACGGCGGCATCTGCCGCGCCCGGCAACACCACGGTGTTCGTCATCACCTGGTGATCGAACCGGCGGTATACGGCCTCCTTGCTGGCGATCGCCGGAGCCGCGAGCAGGGTCAGGAGCGCGGCGCCCGGGTCGGGTACCTCAGGAAGCTCTGAGACGTCCCGTTCCCTCGCCGTCCTGACCGCGTCGTCCTCGAGGCCGTCCCTTACGTACTCTGGCGGCTCGTTGAGGGCCGCTACGGGCATGGCGGCCACGACCTCGCCACGCTCGAGAAGGCGCAACTCATCGTGGTCTCTCACGACGCCTACCCAGGCGGCCTCGAGGCCGTAGCGCTCGAACAGGGCCAGCAGCCTCTCCTCCAGCCCCGGACGGACCGTCAGCATCATGCGCTCCTGCGATTCGGAGAGCATGACCTCGAGCGCCGTCATGCCGTCCTCGCGCCGCGGCACGGCGTCGAGGTCCAGGTCGACGCCCCTACCAGCGCGGTGGGCCATCTCCGCGACGCTCGACGCGAGGCCGGCCGCACCCATGTCCTGCACACCGGCGACCAAGTCGGCCGCGTAGGCCTCCAGGCAGGCCTCGAGCAGCAGCTTCTCCATGAACGGGTCGCCCACCTGCACGGCCGGCCTGTCGGCCTCGGACGCTACCGACAGGTCGGCAGACGCGAAGACGGCGCCTCCCAGCCCGTCACGGCCAGTGCGCGAGCCGACGTACAGGAGCCTGTTGCCTACCTCTCCGACCGTCCCACGCTTGAGGTCAGCGTGACGCAGGAGGCCGAGAGCCATGACGTTCACCAGCGGGTTCTCCTCGAAGCAGGAGTTGACCTCGATCTCGCCGCCGACGGTCGGGACGCCGACCGCGTTCCCGTAGAGGGAGATGCCGTCTACGACGCCCGCCAGCAGGTGCCGACTGCGCGGCGAGGTGAGCTCGCCGAAGCGCAGCGAGTTGAGCACTGCGAAGGGCCTCGCGCCCATGGCGAAGATGTCCCTCAGTATCCCGCCGACACCGGTAGCCGCGCCCTGGACGGGCTCGACTGCGCTCGGGTGGTTGTGGCTCTCCATCTTGAACGCGACGCCGTATCCCCTACCTATGTCCACCACGCCGGCGTTCTCTCCCGGACCCTGCAAGACGCTCGGGCCCTCCGTGGGCAAACGCCTGAGCAGCGGGCGGGAGTTCTTGTAGCCGCAGTGCTCGCTCCACAGGGCGCCGAACACGCCGGCCTCGACCGGGTTCGGCTCTCTTCCCATCCTGGCGACTACCTCGTCGTACTCCGCCGGGGTGAGGCCGAAAGCCGAAGCTCTGTCCCTGAGGCTGCCTGTGATGGTCACGTTCACCGTTTGGACGTCAAGCGGCGGCCGCCATCACCGTGTCGAGCAGAGAGCCGAGCACCTGCCTGCCGTCCTCGTAGCCGAGAAGCGGTTCGACCGCCCGCTCTGGATGAGGCATCATCCCCATCACGTTGCCTGTGGCGCCGAGTATCCCGGCTATCGAGCGCGAGGCGCCGTTCACGTTCGCTTCCGGCGTGATGGCGCCCCCGGCATCGCAGTAACGGAACGCCACGCGCCCCTCGCCCTCGAGCATGTCGAGCGTCTCGTCGTCCGCGTAGTACGCGCCCTCGCCGTGCGCCACGGGGAGCCTTAGCACCGTGCCGACCGCGGTCCTCCTCGTGAACGGCGGCGCTGCCGCCTCTACGCGCAGGTGGACGTCGCGGCACACGAAGCCGAGCGAGCGGTTGCGGGCGAGCTGGCCTGGCAGGAGGCCTGCCTCCGTGAGGACCTGGAAACCGTTGCAGATGCCGAGGACCGGCCCGCCGCGGCGCGCGAACTCGCGCACCGCCACCATCACGGGGCTCTTGGCCGCCAGGGCGCCGCCCCTCAGGTAGTCGCCGAAACTGAACCCGCCTGGCAGGACGACCGCGAGGTGGCCTCGCAGGTCGGTCTCGTCGTGCCACACCATCGTGACGGGCGCACCCATGACGCTCTCTATGGCGTGGCGAGCGTCGTCGTCGCAGTTGCTTCCCGGGAAGCTTATGACCGCGATGCTGTTGCCTCTGTTCGGGCTCAACTTGGTCCTTGGATGCGGAAGACCGCCTGGCGAGGCGCGCACGGGCATATATCGTCCTCAGTTTGCGATCGGACCCGTCGCCAGTGCGCTTGGCACGGGTCCTCGCGTCACGCTAACATGCCCAGTCGGGCCTGCCGAGATGGCGGAACGGTAGACGCAGTTGACTCAAAATCAACCGGGGCGACCCGTGCGGGTTCGAGTCCCGCTCTCGGCACCATGGCAACCAGGCGCGATGCCGCCATGCCCGTTCTCACCCGGCCGCGCACCCTACCTGGGAGAGGGTCACGGCTTGACGCTGGAGGAAAGATGTTCTGGATAGTGCTCACCATCTTCGTTATCGTCTCTGCCCTGCTGACTGTCGTCGTCCTCATGCAGGAGCCGAAGCAGTCGGGGCTCGGCGACGCCCTCGGCGGTGGCGGCGGCGGTGCCGACTTCGGCACGATGGGCGGCACCGCGGGCGGCCTCCACCGGCTAACCATCTACCTCGCCGCGATCTGGGGAGCGCTGGCGATCCTCATGCAGGTCGTTCCTCGCTGAGGAAAGCACTGTAGCGGAGGCGCGTGAACATCGTGGCCGGCCCGACTAGGGCCGGCCGCTCGTTTACGGGGACTTGGGACTCGCGCCGGCCTCTCTTATATACGTTCACTCACCCTTCAGCACCGTGTGCATCGCGTTGACGCCCCCTGTGGCCGATGCTAGATTCGCAACCAGTGGGTAACAAAACCGCGTGCGCCCACGCCGCGATGGCGAGAGCACCTTCAGTTGAGTCGACGATGTCCGTAGCACGCCGGAAGGACCGCGGTCCGGACGGCGTACCTTGCGGTGACGCCGGCGAACAGGTAGCTTAGACCGTCGCTATGACATCGGCGGATGTGAACGGTTGGAGGAGCCCAAACGTCCGCTGCACCCCTGGAGGTAGAATGAAGAAGCTGGTACTAGCCCTAGCCGCGCTCACGTTCGTGGCGTTCGCTTCGGCACAGCCTATCGTATGGCCGAGCGCCTGGACGTCATCGTCGCCAGACGAGGTCGTCCGCGGCGGCACGTTGCGTAACTACGTGATCAGTGACCCCCGCACTTTCAACCCTGCCATTTCAGCCGAGTCGAGCTCGGCCAGAGACATGATCATGTTGAACGGCGCATTCCTCATCAGGCGCGGCCCCGACTCCGACGAGTGGGTCACGCACGCCGCGTCCGAGATGGTCATCAGCGAGGACAGCCGCACCGTCGACATCACGCTCCGCGACGGCATCCTGTGGTCCGACGGAACTCCCGTCACGGTGCAGGACTACTACATCAGGTACGTGATCGAGACGGACCCGGACGTCGGCTCGAACGCCTACGACAGTTGGTTCTCGGGTGAGGACCCGATCACCCTCGAGATAACCGGCGAGAACACTCTGCGCTTCAACTTCCCGCGCCCCGACCGCCTCGCCATGCCCATCGTGCAGATGCTCCCGCTGCCCGACCACATCTTCGGCGAGGCCTACCGCTCCGGTGGGGCCGAAGCCGTGAAGGCGCTGTGGGGTACCGACGTCGACGTGTCGCAGACCGTCTGGACGGCCCCCTTCATTCCGGTGAGCTACACCCCGGGCGAGCGCATCGTGCTCGAGGCCAACCCGACTTACGGCGAATGGAACGTCGACGAGGCCGGCAACCCGCTGCCCTACCTGGACGGTATGACGTTCGCTGTCGCCGACATCGACGCCGCGCTCAACCTGTTCCTTGCCGGCGAGCTCGACATGTTCGGCCCGCGCAACCTCGATGACATCGGCGTCATCAACCAGGCGATAAACAACGGTGACATCGACGCCACGATCCTCGAGGCCGTGGCTCCGGTCGCCTCCAGCCAGTTCATCGTCTTCAACTGGAACATGGCCTCCAACCCGCAGCTGCAGGAAGTGTTCCGCAACGTCAACTTCCGCCGCGCCATGGCTCATGTCCTCGACCGCGACACGATGATCGAGTTGCTCTTCAACGGCGCGGGCGTGCCCATGTACACGAACGTCTACCCGATCAACACCTACTGGGTGAACGACGACGTCGAGAAGTACCCGTACGATCCGGAGCGTGCTGCCGAGCTCCTCGCCGAGATCGGCTTCGACCAGAAGAACTCTGACGGCATCCTCGTCAACGACGAAGGCTTCCCCCTGAGCTTCTCGCTGGCTACGAACGCCGGCAACACCGTACGCGAGCAGATGGTGCAGATCTTCTCCGACTCCGCCCGCGAGATCGGCGTCGACATAACCCCGACGCCTATCGACTTCAACCTCCTGGTCGAGCAGCTCCTCTCGACGGGCGAGGACCGTCCTTGGCAAGGCATCCTCATCGGCCTCACTGGCGGCTCGCGTGACTGGCCGTACGGTGAGAACGTCATCCCTTGCGCAGGCAACCTGCACATGTACAACACGTCGGGCGAGTGCCTGACGCCGCAGGAAACGCTGATGCAGAGCCTCACCAACCAGGGTCGCGGCATACTCGACACCGAGGCCGCTCGCGACATCGGCTACGAGATCCAACGCGTCGAGTCCGAGCTCGTGCCGATCCTCTACACGGCGGCCCAGATGAGCCACTACGCGTGGACGAGTGCCCTCCATGGTGAGCACCAGGAAGGCCAGATCAACGCTCTCGTCGGTTCCAGGGAGCCGGAACTCACCTGGCTCGACCAGTAAGCGCCTAGCAAAGAAGTATCGGCAGGTGGCCCCAATAGGCCACCAGCCGACGATCAACCGGATATGTTTCTGACTATCTTCAAGCGTATGTCGAAGCGGGTCTGTGGCCCCATCTTCTCGTCCCGGTCGGGGTCTATCGACCCCGTTGAGAACGCGGGGGACTGAAGCGTGTTCATATTCATCGCTCGCCGGATCGTACAGATGATCCCGACGTTCATCGGGGCAACGCTGCTCGCCTTCCTCATAAGCCAGCTCGTGCCAGGCGACTTCCTTACCCGCAAAGAGCTCGAGCCTGGCGTGAGGCCAGAGACCATACAGCGCATGCGGTCGCAGTTCGGGCTGGACAAGCCGATACACGTGCAGTACGTGCGCTGGATGTCGAACCTCGTTCAGGGCAACCTGGGGCAGAGCTTCGTGAGCAACCAGCCAGTCATCGCGCGCATCGCCAGGCCGATGCGCAACTCCATGTATCTCGCGGTGGCCGCGATAATCCTGCTGTGGGTCGTTAGCATCCCCGCTGGTGTCTACTCGGCGGTCAGGCAGTATTCCCTAGGCGATCAGGTCGTCAGCATCTTCGCGTACTTCGGGCTAGCGATCCCCAACTTCTTTTTCGCCCAGGTCCTCATCCTCTGCCTCTTCCTTTTGCGCAGTTTCACCCGCGACACCTTCGGCTACAACGAGATGCTCCTGCCGGTCGCCGGCCTCACCTCCAGCGGCTTCGACAGCATGACGCCGTGGGAGCAGTTCAAGGACATGGCGAGGCACATGATCCTGCCGGCGTTCGTCGTCGCAACCTCTGGCATGGCCGGGTTCACTCGCGTGTTGCGAGGCCAGATGATCGAGTACCTTGGTTCCGACTTCATCCGCACGGCGAGGGCGAAGGGCGTCGGCCAGCGCGGGGTCACGTACAAGCACGCCCTGAGGCCCGCGATAATCCCGTTCGTCGCCGGCATAGGCGGGCTGCTCCCCAGTCTCGTGGGTGGCGCCGGCCTCGTCGAGGTCGTCATGTCGTACCCGGGGATCACCCCCGCCTTCCTCGACGCGCTCAACTCGCAGGACATATACGTGATCCTCGGCCTGCTCGTGATCACGACGCTGCTATTGATGGTCGGCAACCTCATCTCCGACCTGCTGCTTGCAGCGGTCGACCCACGGATCAGGTACGGGTAGGGGGCGCCTATGACCGACGAGAACGGCATGTCGAGAGAAGACGTCTCCGCCGAGACAGGGATCCACGACGAGCGCTACGCAGGCGAAGCCACCCAGGTTGTTAGCAAGTCGCAGGGCAGGATCGTCTGGGAGCAGTTCCGCAAGCACAAGGCAGCTCTCGTCGGCGGAGGCGTCCTCATCTTCATGTACTTGTGCGCGCTCTTCGCCGGCTTCCTCGCGCCCTACGGCATAAACGAGTACAGGCGCTCGCCCGTGGCGGCCTTCAGGCCACCAACACAGGTCCACTGGATCGACCAGGAGACGGGCAGGCTGACGCGCCCGTACGTATACGACGTCAGGGAGGAGCGCGACCCTGTCACCAGGCAGCGCGTCTACGTCGAGGACACCTCTGTCAAGTACCCGATCAAGTTCTTCGTGCACCGGCCCAGCGAGCCGTACAAGATCCTCGGCCTCATCGAGACCGACCTGAAGCTCTTCGGCGTCGACGACCCCGCGCGGATCTTCCTGTGGGGCACGAACAACCTCGGCAAGGACGTCTTCACGAGGGTCATGTTCGGAGGCCAGGTGTCCCTCACCATCGGCATCTTGGCTGTGTGGGTGACGCTGTTCCTCGGCCTGCTCATGGGCGGGCTGGCAGGGTTCTACGGCGGTTTCGTCGACGACCTGATAATGCGCCTCGTCGAGGTTATCGCTGCCATCCCGGGGCTGTTCCTGCTCATCGTGCTGGCCTCTCTCTTGAGAGACCCCCGCAACCCGATCGCCCAGGCCATAGGCCTCGAGATGAACTCGGCGCAGACGTTCCTCATGACCGTCGTCGTGTTGGGCTTCGTTGGTTGGGGCGGGCTGGCGCGCGTGATCCGCGGCCTCATCCTCTCCGCCCGCGAGCTCGATTACGCTGCGGCGGCCAAGGCCCTGGGCGCCAGCGAGACACGCGTCCTGTGGCGCCACCTCCTGCCGTCTACGGCCAGCTACGTTATCGTCGACCTCACCCTCACGATCCCCGGGTTCATCCTGGCGGAGACGGGGTTGTCGTTCCTTGGGCTGGGGCCGAGCGAGGTCGACACCTCAAGCTGGGGGCTGCTGTTGCGCGACGCGACCGCACGTGGCGTAAGTATCCAGTTCGTGCCTTGGCTTCTCATCCCCGGCATACCCATCTTCCTCGCCGTGTTATGTTGGAACCTACTAGGCGACGGCCTACGCGACGCGTTCGACCCGAAGAAGCGCAGGTAGCGCGCTTCTTCGCACCGGGTCTTATCCGCGTATCTCCATACACGCTCATGTGATTATCTTGCTGGGCAGCGTGAATGATACTCCGCGCTCTCTAGCTGACTCACCCGGTCTGCTGCCGTCCTCTCGGGCGCAGGTGGTCCGCGACTAGGAGTGTACGCGTAGATGGCGAAAAGCGAGAGGTTGCTCGAGGTCGTAGACCTCAAGACCTACTTCGACACCGACGAGGGGACGGTCAAGGCGGTGGACGGCGTCAGCTTTCACCTTGACCGCGGCGAGACCCTCGCGGTGGTAGGTGAATCCGGCTCCGGCAAATCGGTGACGAGCCTGTCGGTGATGCGGCTCATACCCACGCCGCCCGGCCGCATCGCGGGCGGTCAGATCCTCTTCGAGGGCGAGGACCTGGTCTCCAAGTCCGAGCGCGCCATGCGGAAGATCCGCGGTAACGACATCTCGATGATCTTCCAGGAGCCCATGACGAGCCTGAACCCGGTCTACACGGTCGGCGACCAGATCGCAGAGGCGATAGTCCTCCACCAAGGCAAGAGCTACCGCGAAGCGATGCGCATGGCCGCCGAGATGCTGGACCTGGTCGGCATCCCGGAGCCCGGCAAGCGCGTCAAGAACTACCCGCACCAGA
>CAZMFX010000001.1:3057-58792 GCA_964565625.1 uncultured bacterium | reverse complement strand
CCTGCAGCCCGCTCTTGCCCTCGGCCAAGGTCTTGCCAGAGAGGGAGTAGACGAGGAGCTGGAGCAGCGTCGCGACGACCTCTGGCTCGAAGACGGCGCGGCGGCGGCCCGTCGTGAGGCCCCTGGCGCCAAGCTGCCTGCCGATCTTGTCTAGCGCCATCTGGCCGGTGCGGCCGGGGTCGAGCTGGTGGAAGTCGTTGGCGGCGTCGACCTCGAAGCCCTGCTTCACGCTCTCGCCCTCCCGCATGACGAGCCCGGCCACCATGGCTGCCGTGCCCCTGCGGTAGGAGCCGTCCACGCCCTTGGTGGAACCAACGTGAGTCTCCAGCTGGCTCTCCGTGTAGAGCGAGTACTGGATCGACTGCACGCGCTCGTCCGACTTGAGGGCGTCCTCGAGACCGATCGCCATCCCCAGCTTCTCGTCCATCGTGCCTGACAGGCCTTCGTCCATGAGGTCGTGCCTGCCGAGCGCCCGGCCGCCAGGCAGGACCGCCTTGCCGTCGGCCTGAAGCGAGGCGTTGTCTATGGCCTCGTCGAGGGCCCAGCCGAGGGACTCCTCACTGAGGTCCTCGGTGGACGAGTAACCGACCTTGCCGCCGTCTACGACCCGCAGCCCCACGCCGCCGCGCTGGGACACCGTCGTCTCCTCGGCCTTGCCGTCGCGGGCGTTGATCCTGAGCTCGCGCTCCGTGTTGCCCAGGACCTCCACGTCAACGCCGCGGTTCGTGGCCCTATCGAGGAGCCAACGTTTCGCCTCCTCGAAGGTCATGCCTCACCTCCGACGACGATCTCGCTTACGAGGATGTGCGGCTGCCCCACCTCTGTTGGGATGGAGCCGGACTTCGAGCCGCACATGCCGGGCTCGTTGCTCTGGTCGTTCGACACGGCGACCACCTTCTTGATCGTGTCGGGGCCCTTGCCCAGCAGCATCGCGCCGCGGACGGGCTCGGCTATCTCGCCGCCTCTGATCATGTAGCCCTCCCTGACGGCGAAGTTGTACTCGCCGGAGCCCGGCCTTACCTGCCCGCCGCCCATCACCTTGGCGTAGAGGCCGTACTCGATGCCGTCGAAGAGCTTCTCCTTGGGGGTGTCGCCGTTCACGACGAACGTGTTGCGCATGCGCGAGGTGGGCGCGTACGTGTAGTCCTGCCTGCGGCCCGAGCCCGTTGGGCGGTAACCGGTGACCATGCCGCCCCAGCGGTCGACCATGTAGCTCTTGAGCACGCCGTTCTCTATGAGTACGGTGCGCTCCGTCGGCGCGCCCTCGTCGTCGTACTTCGTGGACCCCCAGGCGTACGGGATCGTGCCGTCGTCCACGTACGTGACGGCCGGGCTGGCGATCTGCTCGCCCAGCTTGTGGGCGAGCACCGATGCGTTCCTCGCGACCGCCGTCGTCTCCAGCAGGTGCCCAAGGGCCTCGTGGAAGATCACGCCGCCGAACGCGTTGCCGACGACCACTGGCATGGTGCCGGCAGGCGCCTTGCGCGCGCGCAGATTGGTGAGGGCGATCTCCGCGGCTCGCCTACCGGTCTCGGCTGGCGGGTACATGTCGAGGAGCTCCAGGCCAACGGAGAGGCCGGGACCGACGTGCGCGGTCTGGGTCTGGTCGCCGTCGCGGGCGATCGCCTGCACGACCATGCGCGTGCGGGTGCGTTGGTCCTCGGCGAGGACGCCGTCGCTGTTGGCGACCAGCACCTCCTGCTCGACCTCGTTGAGGTTCGCCTCGACCTGCTTTATGGCCGGGTCGATGCGCGCACCGGCATCCGCCTCGCGCAGGCGCTCGAGGCGCCACCGCTTGTCCTGAGCGGTGGGTGGGACCCTGGGACCAGGGAGGTCGGGCCCAACCTCCAGCCGCCGCAGGTCGATGCCGCCGCGTCCGGCTGCGTCCGGTCGGCCGTTGCCGCCGCTGCCCCTCACGGCCACGAGGCTGTCGAGCACCTCCGTCAGGCCGGCGTCCGAGAGGTCGTTGGTGTAGCCGTATAGGACGTCCTGGCCGAAGAAGAGGCGGATGCCTGCGCCGCGCTGCACGACGCTGGTGGCGTCCTCTACCTGTCCGTTGACGGCGCGGATGCCTCGCTTGCGCCAGCGTTCGGCGTATACCTCGGCGAAGTCGGCGCCAGCCGACCTGCCACGCGCGATCAACGCGCTCAGAGTGTCGGTACTTAGCATGTCGCCGATGCTAACCCGGCCTTCATAGGTGGGTAGCGATGTAGGAAACCGGGCGAGAACGGCAGGCTCGACCGCTGCACGGCGAGCGCCCAGCTGTCATCACGGGATGGTCAGCGTGTTGATGCGCACCGAGACGTCTCCATCCTGGCTCGGCACGGCCGTGCCCGGTCTGGCGGCGAGCAGAGAGCCGGCCGACTCGGGTAGACCCGGTATCACCTCGGCGACAGCCAGCTCGACTGGGCCGGTCCCGGTCAGCACGAGCGTCACCGCCTGGCCGTCGCACGTCGGGCCGTAGCAGTTGATCACGCGGTCCCGCAGGCCGGTCGCCCTGCGGAAGTCCCAGGCTGCAGACGAGCCGACGAACCTCGCTTCTGCCAGGCCAACGCCGGCCGGCACCTGGATGACCGTGCGCAGAGGGACGGCGGAGGTGCGCAGGCGAACGGTCAGCATGCGCTCGCCGTCGACAGTCTCGTCCGACACGATCTCGGCGGTCGGGGGAGGCGTCTGGTCCGTCGGCGCCTGAGCCGCCCAGTACCTGGGGCTCGGCCACGGCAGTATCGAGACCGGCTCGCGCCACTCCGCCTCGGCGGCGAGCGCTTCGGGTAGTGGACCGCCCGGTTGCGCCTCGACCAGCCACCTCGCCGCACCGATCTCGCCCTCGTGCCACTCCTGCTGGTAGAGCAGCGAGATCCTGCGGGGCCATAGCTCGGTGTAGGCGGGCACGGCGAAGGAAACGGCGATGCCGGCGACGGCAGCGACGCCGGCGGCGACCGCGGAGACGAGCGCTGCGCGTCCGCGCCGTGAGGGGGTGCCCACAGCGGCCGCCGGCCGTGTTGGTTGCGACGGCGACAGCGTAGCGGTCGGCAAGTCTGCAGGCATGCGGCGGTACGGCCGGACGCCTGCCAGCAGCGCGGTCGACGTCGTCGCTACCAGGCCGACGATCGCTGCGATGGGTCCGGCGAAACCGAGGCCAAGGCCGCTCTCTAGATCGAGAGCAAGCGGCAGCCAGAAGTACGCGGCGAGCGCGGCGGAAACTAACGCGGCGGTGCCGATGGCGAACGGGCGGGCGGGCACGAGGGCTGCGAGCGTGAACAGCGCAGCGGACGGCACCAGCGCGGCGAGCATCTCGGCGCTCGCGCCAGGCAACACGATGGCGACGGTGAGCGTCAAGAGCGCCCAGAGCGTCCAGGAGCCGAGTGCGAGGCCCCAGCGGGTCGCGGTACGTGCGACGGTCACCGTCGCGAGCGACACGGCGAGCAGGGCCGAGCCCCAGACCGCTACGCGAGCGGGAAGTGGGAACGCGTACCACGGCTCCGCCTCTGGTCGTATGAGCGAGACCAACCCGGTGACACCCGTCGCGATCAGGCCGGCGAACCCTACGCCCACCAGGGCAGCGACGAAGCCGAGGGCCCAACCGGCGACCGTCACATGGCCGTTACGCCTGGCGAGCAGGAACGCGGCGACGATGAGCCCGAGGCCGATCACGGCAAGGGGAAGGGCGTACGAGAGCGGCAACGTCAAGACGACGCCGGGCGTGAGCGTGGTGAAGACGGCGCGACCCTCAGGCAGATCGCCGAGGTCGGCTGCCGCGAACGCTCTCGCTGCCGCCAGCACGTTCTCTCCCTGATGTTGGAGCGACGCGAGGGAGAGGTTCTCCAGGCTGTCCAGCGGCGTGTGGTAGTGCGGAAGGCCGCCGACGTACGCGAAGTTGACGCCAGACATGCCTGCCGCCTTGTAAACGCTAAGGTCGGTGTCGTTCGGCAGGAGCGTGTACACCTCGTAGAGGAGCGAGCTCGTGATGGGCCTCTTCGCCTCGGCGGCGAAGGAGCGAATCAGCCACTCGTTGTCCGGGCTCGTCTCGAAGAGCATGCTCGCGCCCCTCGTGCCCCGCGCCTCGACGTTCACGACCACCCCGACGTCCTGTGAGGCGGGCCTGTCGAGGAACGCTTCTGCACCCAGCAGCCCCACCTCCTCTCCATCGGTGAAGAGCAGGAGGACGGGGTTGCGCGAGGGTCCTTGCGCAACGAGATGACGGGCCGCCTCGAGGACGGCGGTCACGCCGACGAGGTCGTCGGAAACGCCGGGAGAGACCGGCGCGGAGTCGTAATGCGCTGTGAGGACGACCGTCGGCCCGTCCGTGGTGCCGGGCAACCGCGCCGTCACGTTCACCACCCGGCCGCACACGAAGTACCGCAGGTTGCAAGCGAGCGACTCGTGGATGTCGGGCTCGAGTCCGAGACCGCGGATCTCATCCAGCAGCCGTTCCCGCACCGCGGCGTTCGCGTCGCTGCCGACCGGGTGCGGCGTCTCGTCGCCCGCGAGGCGCTCGAGGTCCTCGAGCGCCCTGGCCGCCGAGAACTCATCGGCGGGCGCGCCGGGACCGGCAGGGGCCGGCGGAGCGGATGCGAGAACGCCAGCCACGAGACCGACGGCCAACGGCAACCATGCGAGGACCGCTCTTGCCGGTGCGCTACCTAGAACCCCCGTGTCCCTCAAGAAGACCCTCCTATGTCGGAACGGCCACGGCCGAGGACTCGACCGTCCGCACCAGGCCGGGCCACGCAAGCGAAAGCGTCGCCGCCCTGGCGACGAGCTGCACGGCCAGCGCCAGCCATAGACCATGGTTGCCCATGACGGCCCCCAGGGCGAAGGCCGCTACGACGTATATCGCCGTTGACACGATCATCGAGTTCCGCAGCGCCCACGTGCGCACCGAGCCGAAGTAGACGCCGTCCCACAGGAACGCCCACACCGCCACCAGGGGCATCACGACCTGCCAGCCCCAGTACGAGCGCGCCAGCGCTATCAGCTCATCGTTGCTCGTCAGCAGTGGGAGATAGACGCCTGGCACCGCGGCGACCAGCGCCGCGACGGCGACACCCCAGAGGATCGCCATGACAGCGCCGCGCGAGACGACGTGGCGTAGCGCGTCGGCGTTCCTCGCCCCGACAGCGCGCCCGACGTATACCTCGACGCCGAGCGACACGCCGTCTATGAGCGTCGCGACGAGCAGGTACGACTGGAGGAGGAGCTGGTTGGCCGCGAGCACGTCGGTACCGAGTCGCGCGCTGCGCTCGTTGAGCAGCGCGAGGCTGAGGCTGAGCAGGACGGTCCTTATGACCAGGTCGGTGTTGGCAGACAGAAGGCGCCGCCAAGCCTTGCCGTCCAGAACCCCCTTCGCGGCGCGCCAGCGGGCGAGCGGTACGTGCGTCAACGCGATGGCGACGATGATCGCCACCGTCACGACCTCCGCCGATACGGTGGCGATCGCCGCCCCGCCGATGCCCATGTCGCGGACCAGCACGAGGTAGGCGCTTAGAGCCGCGTTGAACGCCGTCATGAAAGCCTGCGAGGCCAGCAGCGCGCGCGGCCTGCCCGTTCCCATGAGCCACGCCTGCATCGCGTACAGGGAGAGCGTGAGCGGCGCCCCGAAGATCCGGATCCCGAAGTACGTGCGTGCGTGGGCGGCGACATCGGGCTCGGGGGCGATGAGCGCCAGCCCCAGCGAGATCAGCGGTTCCCTGAGCAGCACCAGGGCCACGCCGCCGACGAGCGCTGCTACGAGCGGGCGCAACCCCTCTACAACGATGCCTGCGTCGTCGCCGCGACCCGCCGCCTGGGAGACGAGGCCGGTAGTGGTGAAGCGCAGGAAGCTGAACGACCAGGCGATCGTCGTGAAGATCGTGGCGGCCACGCCGACGGCCGCGATGATGGCCGGCTCGCCGAGCCTACCGAGCACCGCGACGTCGATGAGGCCCATCAGCGGGACGGTCATCCCGGCGAGCATCGCGGGCAGGGCGAAGCGCACCAGGCGCGAGACGGAGGGGAAGAGGACGTCTGTCGCCAACCCAGCGCATAGTACTCGGCCGCCTAATGGGGCGCTAAGGCGCTGCTGCTACGGTCGTCTCCAAGCTGGATGGAGGTGCGACATGTCCGTCGTCAAGGTGATAGAGGTACTGGCGCAGTCAGAGAAGGGCTTCGAAGATGCCGTGCAGACGGCGCTACGAGAAGCTTCCCGCTCCGTGAGGAACATCAAGACCATTTACATCAAGGACATGCAGGCGATCGTCGATGGCGACCGCATCGCCGAGTGGCGCGTCAACACGAAGATCTCGTTCGCTCTCGAAGACGAGAGGGGCTCGAGCGGATCGCAGGACGGAGGCATGGGGTCCCGGACGGAGCCCCAAGGCTGAGGTCAGGATCGCGCTCGATCCAGCGCGAGAGTCATCCACAGTTCCTCTATGGACGCGCCGTCGACCCGCAGCGCATCTGGCTCCAGGCCGTAGGCCTCGAAACCGAGGCTCTCGTAGAGGCTGCGTGCCGGCTCGTTGGCCGCGTTCACCGCGATGTTGACCCGTGCCAGCCCGGCGAGGCCTCGCGCCTGCTCGATGACCACGGACATTAGTCGGCGAGCGATGCCGAGGCCGCGCTCGGCCGGCGTCACGTACACGCCCCACACGAACGCCTTGTGCCGATCTTTCCTCCCCGTCTGCCGCCGGAGGCCGACGGTGCCGACCAGGCGGTCTGCGCGGAACGCGCCGAACACGCGGCTGTTCTCAGTGGGGGAGATGCGCTCGAGCGTGACTGCCGGGTCGCGGGCCAGCTCGTCCTCGTAGCTCGAGCCGAAAGCGGTCGGCGACAGCCTCAGGGCCTCGAGCCGCAGCTGCCTGTACGCGGGCGCGTCGTCCGCCGTGAGGAGGCGAACGGTCAGTGTCATGTCAGAGCTTCCGTTCACTGCACCCCCTGACGCCTCGGCGTTGGCAGAGGCTACTACGTGTGCGATGCTTACCTTCCCGAGAGGAGAGGTGGTCGTGGTGAGCATGGACGTGCTCGAGATATTCAAGGACTCGCCCAAGGCCCGGACATATCCGGCCGGCGAGGTCATCTTCCGCGCCGGCGATGCCGCGAACGAGATGTACGTGCTCATCGAGGGCACCGTAGACATTGTCCTCGAGGGCAAGAGCATAGAAGAGCTACGGCCAGGCAACGTGTTCGGGGAGATGGCGATCGTCGACGAGGCGCCGCGCAGCGCCGATGCCATAGCACGCACCGAGATAACCGTTGAGCCCATCGACCAGGAGTGGTTCAAGCACCTGATAAGGCGGTCCCCGACGTTCGGGCTGCACGTCATGTCCGTCATGGCTCAGCGCCTGCGCCGGCACATGCGCCCGCTCAACTGACCGTCTGGACAGCCGACCTTAACCGTACGGTCAAAGTTGTCGCATCTTCGACCGCGATACTGCGCTCGTGGGTCGGGGTGTCGTCCTTCTCATCGTTAGCGCGGTGCTGCTGGCGGCCGTGATCGTCACGCGGCCGTGGGACGACACCGCCGATGCCCGACGCCCCGATCCAGCTGCGAGCACCCTGACGGTCATGCCGGCGAGTGAGCCGGAGCAGCGACCGCCGCCCGGCGACGGCAGGACCGTATCGCTCGGCGACGCGAACGTGCTCCTGCGCTACCCGCAGGGCTACACGCTCGTCGTGGACGGCGATCAACTGGACAAGGCAGCCGCAAAGGCTTGCGGTTCCACCTTCGAGTACTGCCTGTTCCCATCGACAACAGGGGCGCAGGAAGGTTCGGCGGGTCTCGCCGTCACGCAGCGGCAAGACCTCGAGACCGAGGCCTCATGCGTCCTCGATCCCACCGCCGAGTTCGCCGACAGGCTCCCGAGCGTCGGCGGCGGCGGCGACCACGCCACCGCCACCTTCGGTTGGATCGACGACACGGCCGAGAGCGGTGGCGAGGGGACGGGGCTCAGACGGCTCTACTTCGATGGCACATGCTTCGAGTTCGTGACCCGCGTCTTCGCTGGGAGCGCAGAGGAGAAGGCGTCGATGCGACAGGGGCTGTCCGCGATACTCGACGACGTTGCGTTGCCCGACGGTCGGACCGGGCTGTGGTCCTCAGGTGTGTAGGCAGGCTCATCCGAACGGCTGATGCGTGCGCCCCTCGCGCGGCCCTAGCCTGTCGTCACGGTGCGGGCGGTCTGTGACGGCCCGCCAAGAGAGGAGCCGCGATGACGGACCAACAGCAGGACACGCAAGGCCAGGACGAACGCAGGCACTACACGGAGGAGTTCCGCGTCTCAGGCGAGCGGGTGCTCGCCAAGGTCAAGGAGCTGGTGCACGAGGGCAACGTGCGTCGCATAACGATCAAGAACGACGACGGCAAGGTCCTCATAGAGATCCCCCTGACGCTCGGCGTCATCGGCACTGTGCTGCTTCCGGTGTGGGCGGCGATAGGTGCCATCGCAGCGCTGGCGGCGAACCTCACCATCGCCGTCGATCGCGTGGGAGGACCTGCGCAGCCCGCGGGTGCCGAGCCGGCCGGCACACAGCAGGCCGGCGCCGGACAGGCCCCGACCCCGACCGACCCCATGTCGGACGAGCTCTCGAGCTAAGCGACCGGTTCCGCGACACGGGCGGCCGCCTCGGCCGCCCGCTCGACGTCCTCGACCAGGTCGCGCTGGTCCTCGATACCGAGGCTTATGCGCACCAAGCCGCTCGAGATCGAGGCGGCCTCCAGGTCCTCACCGAGAAGCAAGTGCGTGCTGGCGGCCGGCACGCAGGCCAGTGACGCCACGTCACCGAGCGAGACCGCATGGTCGATGACCCGCAGCTCCGCCAGGAACGCCTCCGCCGCTTGTGCCCCGCCCTCCAGCTCGATGGCGACCATCCCCCCGAAGTCGCGCATCTGCCTTGCCGCGATATCGAAGCCGGGATGCGTCTCCAGTCCCGGGTAGTGAACCTCTCTCACGGCGGGCATGCCCTGTAGCGCCCGAGCGACGGCTCTCGCGTTGCGACAGTGGGCCTCCATACGCAGGTGTAGCGTGCGCATGCCGCGCAGCACGAGGAACGCGGCGTGAGGATCGAGCATCGCGCCGACGTGGCGAAGGCCTTCCAGCCGCACGGGCTCGAGCAGCTCGGCTGCGCCCGCCACGAAGCCGGCCAGCACGTCGCCGTGGCCTGCCAGGTACTTGGTGGCAGAGTGGGCGACGAGATCGACACCAAGCTCTAGAGGCCGCGTCAGGTACGGGGTGGCGAACGTGTTGTCCACCATCGTCAGCACCCCGCGATCGCGTGCCGTTCGCGCCATGGCGCGCAGGTCGTGGATCCGCAGCGTCGGGTTCGTCGGCGTCTCCGCGTACACGAGCCTCGTCCTGTCGGTGATCGCCTGAGGCAACGTCGCGACCGTGGCCTCGTGCGCCGTCACGCCGAACCGGGGCAGCAGGTCCCTAAGCAGGGCCGCCGTGCCCCCGTACAAGGGGCCGAGGTAGACGACCTCGTCGCCCTGACGCAGCAGCGAGATGAGCGTGGCGGCGATGGCGCCCATGCCCGTAGCGAACGCGACCGCCGCCTCTGCGCCCTCGAGCGCCGCGAGCTTGCGCTCCGCCGCAGCCACCGTCGGGTTGCCTATCCGCGAGTAGATGCCGCCATGCTCCTCGCCCGCGAAGAGCCTGGCGCCCCTCTCGACGCTGCCAAGGAGGAACGTGCTCGTCTGGTAGATGGGAGTGGCGTGGGCGCCGCTGGCAGGGTCGGGATCGGAGCCCGCGCGCACCGCCAGCGTCGCGAAGCGGTCGGGCTGGCCCCTCCGCATCTCGACCTCTTCGTCACCACCCTTTGTATCCGCTCTATCCGGCATACGACACGATTGCATCGGAAGCGCCTTCAGCGATGAGCGGCCGCGGGCGACCAGACAACGAGGCCCCTAGCAGCAGTGGTGGGCTTCCCCGTTGCCCGAGCCGGTCTCGAGCCGGCAGAAGCAAGACGAGTCGATCGCGACGTCTGCCCTGGCACGTACGATCTCGAGTCGCTGCGCGAACGGTGCGGCATCGTCGTGCCGCCCCAGTCGCTCCAGGCACTCGACGAGGCCGTGCAGCGCCCAGACGTTCTCCGGATGCTGGAGCGCCCGTGGCAACCTGCCGGAGAGGCCGAGGTCGTCCCTGTAGACCTCGAGCGCCTCCTCGGCGCGGCCCTGCTCGAGGAGCAGTGCGCCGAGCGCATGCCTGACGGGTTGCATCCATGCCCACGGCTCGTCGTATGGCAGCTCGTCTGCCAACCGGGCCGCGTCGCGCAGGCTCGCGAACGCCTTCTCGTGCTCGCCCCTCCTGTACTCGAGCTCGCCGTCGAGCATCGCCGATGCGACGCCGAGGATGTCGCGGCACGTGTTGTTGAACACCGTGCGGCTCTCCGGCACCAGCTGCGCAGCGGCCCTGAACGCCGTGCGCTCCTCACCCGCCAGCCGGACGTCTCCCAACGCGGCGAGCGCCACGCCGCGCGCGTAGCGCGTCATAGCGGTCGTGACGCAGTAGAGGCGCGGATCTTCCGGGAGCGGCAGGGCGAGGATGTCGTGCCAGCGGCCGAACCTTATCAGCGCGTGCACGCCCATGCTCACGAAGCCCTCCAGCCAGTCAGCCATCGGAGGCATCTCGACCCTCAGCAGGGACTCGGGCAGCGCCTCCTCCAGCTGCCTCGCGCCTTCGAGCGCGGGCGCGAGCTGACCGAGGAACATCGCAGAGTAGATCTTGAAGTGGATGTTGTGGCACCTGTAGAGCGTGTAGAAGCCGTCGCCGCTGGTCGCGAAGTACGCGTCGTCTGCCGCTATCGCGCGCTCGTTCGCGACGAGGGAGTCGTAGTAGAGGCCGCAGAGCACGTCGATGTGCGACGCCATGTGGCGCAGGTGACCGGAGTCGGGCACCAGGTCCCTCAGCGCGTCGGCTGCCATCAGCGCGGCCTCCGGTCGCGGGGACATCTCCATCGTGTGGATGTAGACGTGGAGCAGTCCGGGATGCGGCGACATGCCGTCTGCCCGGCGCGTTGCGATGGCATGCTCCAGCACCCGCTGGGCCTCGAGCGTGTCCGCGCCGTCACGTGGCTCGCCCGTCGCGAGGTCCCATAGCTGCCATGGCGTGCGGTTGATGAGGGCCTCTGCGAAGAGCGCTGCGACGTCGTGATCGTCCGGGAAGGCCGCGTGCACGGAGCGCATGGCGTCTGCGTAGTCGTCGTTCCACGCCTGGAACGGGGCGCCGTCGCCGGCGGCCGGCGAGGGATAGCGCCTCGAGATCGCGGCCGCCAGGGCGGCCTCCGCCGGCCATGCGTCGTCACCGGCTCGCGCTATCGCCTCGTTGGCGCGGAGCGTCGCCGCGTGAGCCTGCGCCAGCGCCTGCGTGCGTTCCTCCTCGAGGAACGCCTCCCACGGCTTGTTGTAGTTGCAGCCTGCGGCGTACGCGACCCCCCAGTGCGCCATGGCGCAGTCCGGGTCGAGCCCTGCGGCGCGCTGGAAGCAACGGATCGCCTCCTCGTGGTTGTAGCCGTTGCACCAGTTGAGGCCACGGTCGAACCAGACCTGCGCCTCGGCCGACCGGGTGCGCACCTGTCTGCCGTACTTTCCCAGGTCGTAGTAGTCGGCGTGAGCGACGCCATGGCCCGGTTGTTCCATGCCCTCTCCTCTCGAGTGAACTGGCTCGAGCGTCAGGTTGGTGCGCCAATGCTAGCCGGTCCGACCCTGACCACCGCCCTGGCCTAGGCGTAGAATGCCTGCAAGCCACAACCGGTAACGGCTCGTGCCCAAGGGGCGGGCCCCAGATACCCCATACCCGGAGACGGAGCGGAACGATGATAGAGGCGCAGGCAGAGGTTCTTCTCAACTACGTTGGCGGTCAGTGGACCCGCTCTCAGGCGGGAAGCACGAGCCCGGTGCGCAACCCGGCGACGGCCGAGACGATCGCGATGGTTCCGCTCAGCCCCGCGGAAGAGGTCGACGCGGCGGTCAAGGCCGCGCGGGAGGCGTTCCCGGCGTGGCGCGAGACGCCGGTCGTGGACCGCATCAAGCCCCTGTTCAAGCTGCGTGACCTGCTCATCTCGCACCAGCAGGAGTTGGCAAGGACGATAACGAACGAGGCCGGCAAGACGTACGGCGAGGCGTTCGCGGAGATGGCGCGCGGCATAGAGAACGTCGAGGTCGCATGCGGCGCCCCGATAATGATGCAGGGCACGAACAACGAGGACATCGCGCACGGCATAGACGAGCACATGATCCGTCAGCCGCTGGGCGTTGTGGCGGCGATCACGCCGTTCAACTTCCCCGGCATGATCCCGCTGTGGTTCATGCCGTACGCGGTCGCATCTGGGAACTGCTTCCTGCTCAAGCCGAGCGAGAAGGTGCCCATGACGACGCAGCTGTTGTTCAGGCTGTTCGAGGAGGCCGGCTTCCCGCCTGGCGTCGTCGGCCTGGTGAACGGCGGCAAGGAGACCGTTGACGCGATCCTCGATCACCCCGATGTGAAGGCCGTCTCCTTCGTAGGTTCGACGCCGGTCGCGAAGTACATATACTCACGCGCCGCGGCGAACGGCAAACGCGCGCAGTGCCAGGGTGGGGCCAAGAACCCGGCGATCGTGCTGCCCGATGCCGACATGGAGATGTCGACGCGGATCCTGGCAGACTCGGCGTTCGGTTGCGCCGGTCAGCGGTGCCTGGCGACGTCTGCGGTGATCACGGTGGGTGAGGCGAGAGGTGAGTTCACGGAGCGCATCACCGCCGCGGCGACCAGCCGCAAGGTGGGTTACGGGCTCGACGACGGCGTGGAGATGGGGCCAGTCATCAGCTCGGAATCGAAGCAGCGCATAGGGTCGCTTGTCGACCAGGGGCTCAAGGAGGGTGCGAGGGCGCTGGTGGACGGCCGCGAGAAGGAGGTCGACGGGTTCCGGGACGGCTACTTCGTGCACCCGACCGTGCTGGACCAGGTAGACCCCCGCAGCACCATCGCGACGAACGAGGTCTTCGGGCCCGTGCTGGCGCTGATGCACGCCGAGAGCCTGGATGACGCCATCGCCATCGTCAACGACAGGCGCTTCGGCAACCAGGCGAGCATCTTCACCTCTTCCGGGGCAGCTGCCAGGCACTTCAGGCACAACGCGATCGCGGGCAACATCGGCATCAACCTCGGCGTCGCAGCGCCCATGGCGTTCTTCCCGTTCAGCGGCTGGAGCGACAGCTTCTTCGGCGACCTGCATGCCCAGGCCCATCACGGGTTCGAGTTCTACACGCAGACGAAGGTCGTCATCGAGCGTTGGCCCAAGCAGTGGAGCCGGACGTTCTGAGCATGGACGCTTCACCGCTCTCCCTGGAGCAGCTCCAGGACGCCTTCACCGAGACCTACCCTCGCTACACGGAGAACGAGGCCCTGGTCGAGGCGAGCAGGTGCCTTTACTGCTTCGACGCGCCTTGCATAAAGGCGTGCCCGACCGACATCGACGTCCCGACGTTCATCCGCAAGATCGCGACGGGCAACGTGCTCGGCGCCGCCACGACGATCCTCGAGTCGAACCTGATGGGCCACAGTTGCGGCCGGGTGTGCCCCGTTGACGAGCTGTGCGTCGGCGCCTGCGTGCTGGGCGACGAGCACCGGCCGATCGCCATCGGTCGCCTGCAGCGCTACGCGACCGACCACCTCTTCGAGGCCGGCCACATGCCGTTCCAGCCCGCTCCGCCCACCGGGAAGCGCGTGGCCGTCGTGGGAGGCGGACCGGCGGGCCTCTCATGCGCCGGCGAGCTGGCCAAGCTGGGCGTAGAGGCCCACGTGTTCGAGAAGAACGAGTTGCCCGGCGGCCTCTCGACCTACGGCATCGTCGTGATGCGCGAGCCGGTCGCCGTGGCCCTCGAAGAGGTCGAGTTCGTCGAGCGCCTCGGCGTGAAGATCCACACGGGCGTCGAGGTAGGCAAGGACCTCGATCCGCAGCGCCTCATCGCCGATTACGACGCGGTCGTCATAGCCGCCGGCACGGGCAAGGTCCCGTCCCTCGGCGTGCCTGGCGAGGACCTGACCGGCGTGACCGACGCGCTCGACTTCATCGCCGCCACCAAGATGGCGGAGAAGGAGGGGCTGGCGCACCTCTACGACGTGAAGGTGGGCCGCGAGGTGATCGTCGTGGGCGCGGGGAACACGGCCATCGATGCGGCCACGATCGCGAGGCGCCTCGGCGCCGAGCGCGTGAGCATGGTCTACCGCCGCGGGCGTGACGAGATGCCCGCATACGACTTCGAGGTCGCGTTCGTGCGCAACGAGGGCGTTGACATCCGGCTGCTGACCCAGCCGGTCGAGGTGCTGGGCGATGACGGCAGGGTCGTGGGCTTGCGGTGCGTCCGCATGGCGCTGGGCGAGCCCGACGACAGCGGCAGGCGCCGGCCGGAGCCCGTCCCCGGCAGCGAGTTCGTGCTGCCGGCCGACCAGGTGATCCTCGCCATCGGCCAGGAGAAGCTGGTTGGGCTCTTCGCTCAGTTCGGGGTCGACGTCACCCACGGCTACGTACAGTCGGACGCCGACCTGCGCACCTCCAACCCCAAGGTCTTCGCGGCGGGCGACTGCACCAGGGTCACGGGTCACGCCCTGACCGTCACCGCGGCGCAGGACGGCAAGATCGCCGCGGGGGCCGTCGCAAGGCAGCTGGGGGTAGAGGTTCCGCAGCCGCCGCTGGGCGTCCCCAACGGCCGGCCCATCCTCACGCAGCCTCCCGTCAACGAACCAGGACCTCTCGGAGGGGTAAGTGGCTGACCTCAGCATCGACTTCGCGGGGGTGCGCTCACCCAACCCGTTCTGGCTGGCGTCCGCGCCGCCCACGAACACGGCGTACCAGATCAACAAGGCGTTCGAGTACGGCTGGGGCGGAGCCGTGTGGAAGACCATCGGCGACCCCGTCCTCAACGTCAGCAACCGCTACGGGGCGTTCGAGTTCGGCGGCAACCGTCTGGTGGCGATAAACAACGTCGAGCTGATCTCCGACAGGCCCATAGAGGTGAACCTCAAGGAGATCGCGGAGGTCAAGAAACTGTGGCCGGACCGCGCCGTCGTGGTCTCCGCCATGGTGTCCTCCAACCCGGAGGCCTGGAAGAAGGTCGTCCAGCAGATCGAGGACACCGGCGCGGACGCCATAGAGCTCAACTACGGCTGCCCGCACGGCATGTCTGAACGAGGCATGGGCGCCGCTGTGGGCCAGGTTCCCGAGTACTGCTCGCTGATCACGAGCTGGGTGACGGAGGCCGCCTCGATCCCGGTGATCGTGAAGCTGACGCCCAACGTCACAGACATCACCAAGCCGGCGCGCGCGGCCATAGCGGGCAACGCCAACGCGATCTCGCTCATCAACACGATCAACTCGATAGTCGGCGTGGACCTCGACAACTTCGAGCTGCGGCCCAACATCGGCGGCAAGGGAGGCCACGGCGGCTACGCCGGGCCCGCGGTCAAGCCCATCGCGCTGCACATGCTCTCGCAGGTGGCTATCGACCAGGAGGTGAAGGCGGCCGGCGTGCCCATCTCGGGCATGGGCGGAGTGCAGACGTGGCGCGACGCCGCTGAGTTCCTGCTGCTGGGCGCCACCTCGATCCAGGTGTGCACGGCCGTCATGCACTACGGCTTCCGCCTCATCGAGGAGCTGACAGACGGGCTCTCCAACTGGCTGGACTCCAAGAACATCTGCAGCGTCAGAGAGGTGATCGGCGCCTCCACCCACCGCGTCTCGGACTTCGGCGACTTCGACCTGTCCTTCAAGACCGTCGCGCGCATAGACGAGGACAAGTGCATCCAGTGCAACCTCTGCTACGTCGCATGCGACGAGGGGGCCCACCAGTGCATAGACCTCACGGTCGACGGCGCTCGCATAGACCCCGCCGCCATCGCTGACGTCAGGGCGAGCCTCAACGCGGGCGTCGGGCCGCAGGGCGCCAGGCCGCAACCGAAGGTGCGCGAGGAGGATTGCGTCGGCTGCGACCTGTGCAGCCTCGTGTGCCCGGTGGAGGACTGCATAACGATGGTCGAGGTGCCGCCCGAACGGCCCAGCGTCACCTGGAACGAACTGGTGCGCACGCGACCCGAGGTCACCACCGACTGGGACGCGATGAACGCGTACCGCGCCGAGATGGGCATAGACATCCACTGAACTAGAAGGCTCGCCCGGGCAGGGACCCGAGGCGAGGAGAGCACTCTGGAGGGGTTTGAAGCCAGCATGAGCCTACTGATAAAGAACGGAGAGGTCGTCACGGCGGGCGGCCGGGTCAAGGCGGACGTCTACTGCGAGGACGAGGTGATAACCGCCCTCGGCACCGACCTGAGCGCCCCGCCGGGCGCGGAGGTGATAGACGCCTCCGGCAAGTACGTCTTCCCGGGGTTCATCGACCCGCACGTGCACATCCATCTGCCGTTCATGGGCACGGTAACGAAGGACACGCACGCGACCGGCTCGCAAGCAGCCCTGGTAGGCGGCACGACTACGTACATCGAGATGCTCGCTCCCAGCCGCAACGAGGACCTGCGCAAGGGCTACGAGCACTGGCGCGGCCTGGCGGAAGGCAACTCTGCATCCGACTACACCTTCCACATAGGCGTCACGCGCTTCGACGACGAGACAGAGGCGGTGCTGAGGGACCTGGTGTCAGACGGCATGACGTCTTTCAAGGTCTTCCTCGCTTACGAGGGCTTCTTCGGCGTCACGGACGAGGAACTCTACTCGACGCTGAGGCTCGCCAAGGAACTCGGCGTCATCGTGACGGCGCACTGCGAGAACTCCGGGCTGATAGCCGCGATGCAGCAGTCCCTGCTGGCCGAGGGAAAGACCGGCCCCGAGTGGCACGAGCCGAGCAGGCCGGACGTCGTCGAGGCCGCAGGCACCGCGAAGTTCGCGACCTTCCTCGAGATCACGGGCGCCAAGGGCTACGTCGTCCACCTCTCCAACGCCAAGGCGCTGCGCGAGGCCGTCGAGGCGAAGCTGAGGGGCGTCGACCTGAGCATCGAGGCCGTGATCCCGCATCTGATCCTCGACAAGTCTTACGCCGAGCGGCCGAACTTCGAAGGCGCCAAGTACGTCATGAGCCCCCCGCTGCGCACGAAGGACGACCAGCGGGCGCTGTGGCAGGGGCTGAACCGCGGCCTCATCGACACCGTCGGGACCGACCACGCTCCCTTCGACGTCGAGCAGAAGGCCATGGGCAGGGAGGCGTTCACCGGCATACCCAACGGCATGCCGGCCATCGAGGACCGCGTGAACCTGCTGTACACGCACGGCGTGAGCCGCGGCGACCTGAGCCTCGAGCGCTTCGTCGAGGTCGCCTCGACGAACTCGGCGAAGCTCTTCGGGCTCTACCCGCGCAAGGGCTCCATCTCCGTCGGGGCGGACGCCGACCTCGTCGTGTACGACCCGAGCTACCGGGGGAAGATAAGCGCTGCCACTCACAAGATGAACGTCGACTACAGCGCCTTCGAGGGCATGGAGATAGACGGGAAGCCGAGCGTCGTGACGGTGAGGGGACAGGTAGCCGTCAGGGACGGCGAGTTCGTGGGGGAACCGGGTCGCGGTCGTCTCATAAGACGCGAACCGCTCCGTGGCTGAGAGCCGGGCGAGAGGAGACCGTCGGCCGGACAGCGGGCCGATAATCTCCGTCAGGGACGTCGACATGGTCTTCCGCGTCGGCAAGGGAGAGGCCGTGGCGCTCCAGGGTGCGAACCTGGACGTCGCGGACGGCGACTTCGTGAGCCTCATCGGACCGTCCGGATGCGGCAAGACCACGCTGATGCGTCTGGTTGCCGACCTCGTCGAGCCGACGACTGGCGAGATCGAGGTGGCCGGCAAGACGCCCAGGCAGGCGCGCGAGGACCGCGAGTACGGTTACGTCTTCCAGGCGCCGGTGCTGTACGAGTGGCGCAGCGTCCTGGCGAACGTCACCCTGCCGCTCGAGATAATGGGGTTCCCCAAGTCGCGCAGGCGGGAGCGCGCACGTGAGCTCCTGAAGATGGTCGACCTGGAGCGCTTCGAGCGCTCCTACCCGTGGCAGCTCTCCGGCGGCATGCAGCAGCGCGTCTCGATAGCCAGGGCGCTGGCATTCGACCCCAAGCTCCTGCTGATGGACGAGCCGTTCGGCGCCCTCGACGAGATAACGCGCGAGGCGATGAACATGGAGCTGCTCCGCCTGTGGCAGGAGACGAAGAAGACGGTCGTCTTCGTCACCCACTCGATAGCCGAGGCTGTCTTCCTCTCATCGCGCATAGTCGTCATGACGCCGCGGCCCGGCCGCATCCGCGAGATCATAGATGTCGACCTGCCTTACCCCCGCACGGCCGAGACGCGCGAGAGCGAGCGGTTCTTCGAGCTGGCCACCCGCGTGCGCGAGGCGCTAAGGGGCGCGCCGCACGACGGAGGGGGAGAGGCGCCGCCTGCCGACGCGCCGCTGCAGCGAACGGCGGGGTACTGACCGTGAGCCCAGCGCGCGCGTGGCTTCGCATGGCGTGGCCCGTCATCGGCGTCGTTGCGGTGCTGCTGGCCCTCATGTACCCGGTGGCGCTCCTGCTGGGCATGCCGCTCGCCAGGCAGCGCATGGAGAACCTGAGCAACTGGGAGCGCGCGACCGTCGCAGCGTTGCCAGTGGCAGACGCTGCCGCCTCGGGAACGAGGTTGCCGCTCGGCTCTGGGCCCGCGGTCGACGCGGTCCTTAGTGGCCTGGCGCGCGGCAGCGCCGTCCTGGTGACGGGAGACCGCGTCGTGGCCACCGGGGTGAGCATCGACGGGGGCGACGCCGTACTGCGGGAGCCGTTGGGATCCCGGGCCGCGGAGTTGGGAGCGCCCCTCGAGCCCGTAGAAGGCGATGACATCGGCATGACCGGCCGCCTGTTCCGGGCGACGGACGGAGCTGCCGTCGACTCGCCCATCTACCTGGGCGACGACCTGCTGCGACCCGGTGTCGCGGCTGCGGTCGAGAGGGCGGACGGCGTCAGGCGCACCTTCACGGTTCCCGGCTCTGGCGAAGCGTTGGACGGCTCCGCGATCCCGGCAACGGCGATCGTCGGCGACGAACCCGTGCTCGAGGGGGAAGGCTTCGAACGGTCTGATGACACGGTCACCTTCGAAGCGGCGCCGCCCTTCAACGCCGCGGTTCGCCTCGTCACCGGCGACTACGGGCTCCTGACGGAGGGCGGCGACACCGTCGTGCTCGCAACGCCTACCGCGACGGCGCCACGCGTCGCCACCTCCCACGTCGCCCTTGCCGAGGGGCTGACAGGCGGGTCGGACGGTGCGAACAGGCAGTTCAGGCTACAGCACGTCCCGCTCGTGGAGCGCGACCCCGCACGCCGCCTCTTCGTCGGCGATCGGGAGCTCGTGGGCGGCGACGAACGCCCCGAGGAGCGCGTCGACGGGACGAGGAGCACCTTCACGTTCGCCTCTGACCGCGGCATCGTCACCGTCGACGGTCGACAGCTGGAGGAGGGCGCGGACTACGACCGCGACGGCAACTCGATAACGTTCGCTGCGCCGCCGGCCCGCAACGCCAGCGTCAGGCAGCACCCCGACTACCTGGTAAGCGACCCCGCTGACGGCACCGTGACGCTGGCCGAGCCGCCCGAGCCGGGCGAGGCTGTCTGGGCGCGTTCGTACACCTACTACTCGCGCCCCGGGTGCGGGGAGAGCGCGTTCGACTGCTTCATGAGCATGCCGCAGCATCCGGTCCCCTTCCCGAACTGGATCGCCGAGCGCCTCGTGCCGTTCTTCACCGCTTACCCGTTCTCCGACAGTCGCAACGTCGTGAGGGCCACCCTGTATACGGCGGCAGGCACGCTCGTGTCCCTGGCCTTCGGGGCCGTGATCGGCGTGCTGCTCGCGGTGCTTTTCGTGCGGGTCCGGCCGTTCGAGCGCGCGCTCCTGCCGTGGGTCATCGCGTCGCAGACGATCCCCGTCATCGCGCTCGTCCCCGTGCTCGTCGCGGTGCTCGGTAACCTGGGCGTCACGGTGCAGACGAGCCTCGTGCCGGCCGCGATAGTTGGCGCATACATCGCCTTCTTCCCCATAACTGTCGGGACGGTGACGGGCCTCCGGTCGGTCGACCCTCTTGCGCTCGACCTGATGAAGGCGTACGCGGCCTCGCCCGTGCAGTCCTTCCTCAAGCTGAGGTTCCCTGCCGCGGTCCCTTACCTGTTCACGAGCCTCAAGCTGGGCGCGGCCGCCGCGCTGGTCGGCGCCCTCGTCGCCGAGGTCGAGTCGAACAACCGCCTTGGGCTCGGCTACGCGATAATCGGCCAGGTTCAGGCCGGGGACGTCGCAGACGTCTGGATACTCCTCGGCATCTCCGCCCTTCTCGGCATCGGGCTCGTGTCGCTCGTCGGCCTGGTGCAGCGCCTGGTTGCCCCGTGGCAGCGGACCGGTCTGGCGTCATCGCAGGAGGACCGCTGATGGCCACGCAGCGCGCTGTCGACGGTGTCGTCAGCCGCGACCCTGGGCTCTCCGGCGCTGCTCGCGGGGCGCTGGGCATGCTGGCTCTCACCGTCTTCGGCGTCGCGCTCGCCTTCCTCGCCGTCGCCTGGCAGCGCGGGGCGGACGGGACCGCTGGCGCCGGCTACTGGCTGGCGCTGGGAGCGGGGCTGGCGGCCGCGATCTTCGGGATGAGCCGGCTCAGCCTCCTCACGCCGGAAGGGGAGGGTCACGACAGCGCGGCGCTGCTGGACGCCATGCAGCGCTACGCCCCGGTCGCGACCGTCCCGTTCGTGCTGCTGCTCGCGTGGGAGGGGCTGGTCGTCGGATTCAGGGTGCCGCCCGGCATCTTCCCATCGGTCGTCGGCATAGGCGAGGCCCTCGTGCGCTCGTGGCGGGTCCTCGTCGCGGACGCGTACCTCACGTTCGTGAGGGAGGTGCTCTTCGGGTTCGCGCTCGGGCTGGTCCTCGGCTTCGTCGTCGGCACGGCGATCGCGTTCAGCGCCTTCATGCGGCGTGGGTTCCTGCCGCTTGCCACCGCGTTCGGCGCCGTGCCGATAGTCGGGCTGGCTCCGGTCCTCGGCCGCGCGCTGGGCGTCGACTGGGAGTCGAAGGCAGCGGTCGGGGTCATAGTCACGTTCTTCCCCGTCGTGCTCAACACCGTGCAGGGTCTCGTCTCCGTCGAGCCGCTCAAGCTCGAGTTGCTGAGGTCATACGCCGCCAGGCCGCTCCAGGGCTTCCTGGCGCTAAGGCTACCCAACGCCCTGCCGTACGTCTTCACGTCGCTGAAGGTGGCCATCGTGCTCACCGTCGTCAGCGTGATCGTCGCCGAGTTCCTCATACCGGGCCCGCCGACGGGCCTGGGGCAACGCATCAGCCTCTCGGCCCACCGGGGCCAGTTCGACATCGTCTTCGCCGCGATCTTCGTCTCGAGCCTGCTGTCGATGGTCCTCTACTGGACGCTCCAGCTGCTCGAACGCTGGTTGCTGGCCTGGCACCCGTCGACTCGCGGTGGCTGAGTGAGCGAGCAGGAGGAGGCTTCTTATGGCCGAGATGAAGGGTCGGGACCGTCGCGCATGGCAGAATGGCGACCTAGATCACAACGAGGAGGTAAGTGGATGCTGCGTCGACTAGGTACGGCATTGGCAGTGGTGATGCTCTTCGCGGGCGGGAGCGCGTTCGCTCAGGAGCTCATACCCATCAACTTCCAGTCGAAGTGGTTCCCGCAGGCGCAGTTCGCGGGCTACTTCGTCGCCCAGGACAAGGGGTTCTACGCCGAGGAAGGCCTGGACGTGACGATCCTCGACGGCGGCAACGTCAACCCCACGGTGCAGGTGGGATCCGGCAACGCCGACTTCGGAACCGACTGGGTCGCCAACATGCTCGCACAGCGCGAGCAGGGCCTCGACGTCGTCACGATCGCCCAGATGTTCCAGGACTCCGGCTACCGCATGGTCGCGCTGGCTGACTCCGGCATAGAGGAGATCGCCGACCTCGCGGGCACGACCGTCGGCGTCTGGGGCTTCGGCAACGAGTTCGCTGCCGAGGCCGTGTTCGCGGCCGCAGGGTTCACGTCCAACCTCGATCCCACGGAGACGAACCCGGACGTGAACGCCGTCGTGTACGCCTTCGACCCGTCACTGGTGTTCCCGCACGAGGTCGACGCTGCGAGCGCCATGACATACAACGAGCTCGATCAGATCGTGGGGCTCGGCTACCCGCTCGACCAGCTCGTGATCCTCGATCCCGCAGACATCGGCGCCGACCTGCTTGAGGACAACATCTTCACGCGGCCCGATGTGCTGGCCAGCGAGAACTTCAAGGGCTCGGGTCTCTCGGGCCGCGAGGTGGCTGAACGCTTCGTGCGCGCCTCGATCCGTGGCTGGGAGTACGCGATCGCCAACCAGGAGGAGGCGGTGCAGATCGTTCTCGGCTTCTGCGGCGACACGTGCTCGGGCTCCGGCTCCACGCAGAGCCCGCTGATCCACCAGACGTGGCAGCTGGCAGAGACCGCGAAGCTGGTGAAGCCCACCCCCGACACGGTGATAGGCGCGCTGAACCAGGAGGCGTTCGAGCGGTCGGTCGATCTCCTCGTCGAGGTCGGGCTGCTGGCCGAGCCGGTGGCGTTCGACGACGCTGTAGACACGAGCATCTTCGAGGCGATCTCGGGAGATTAGACCCGGGGTCCGACGTGTAGTAAGTCAGTGGCGCCCGGTGCACTCGAGCACCGGGCGCTTCCTTGCGGCCATCTTCACATCTAACTCTCACGTTTCGAGTACAATCTCCCTTGCCACCTCGCAACGTCGCGCAGTATCAACGGTCCCCATGCGGTGGCTCGTCAGCGGGCTGGCGTCGTGGGAGACGGAAGGCAGGCGACCACCCCGCACGCGCTCGGCCGACGGCCGGGCCAGAGAGGTTGGGACATGGACACTTGGCTTCCGATCGTCATACAGCTAGTAGCCGGCGCGATAGGCGGGAACCTCGTGGGCGGCCGCGGGCAGGGCAGCGGCCTCGGCGGTACCGGTAACACGATCGCCGGAGCCGCGGGCGGCGTCGGCCTCGCCCAACTGCTGCAGCTGCTCGGGCTGGGCGCGGGCGGCGGGTCGTTCGACGTCATGTCGCTTCTCACCTCGATCGTCGGAGGCGGCGCCGGCGGTGGCATCCTGGCCGCGATCGTCGGCGCTCTAACAGCGGGCGGAAGGAAGAAGACGGTCGTCTGAACCGACGTTCGCTAACGTTCTCGGGGCCCGGCGCCGACAGGCGCCGGGCGTTCTACTTCGGTGCCGAAGCATGGGCCATGCCGACGAGCGGTCCTCCCGGCGTTCCCTTGCCTAGCCCTGGATGAACCGCGTACGGGCCTCGGTCTGCTGCCCGTGATCCAGCAACTCTTCGACCCGCGCCCTGACGGCTTCGGCTGCCGCGCTGTCGAGGAACGAGAGCCGCAGGCGCCGCGCCAGCACGTCGTCTGCCGTGCACGCGAGCTCCGCGTCGCGGGCGTAGACGACCTCCGCCTCGAGGTACGGGTGGCCGGCGGCCAGCCTGGCGCCGAGGCCGTCCTGCGCCAGCTCCGCCACCCTGTCGGCGCGGTCGCCGTACGCCATGTTCAGGTGCCTGGCGACGTCAGGCGGCAGACCGTGGTCCCGCGCCAACCTCACGTCCCCGCCGGGGTCGAACCTCTCGCCCCCGACGAGCGGCATGTCGCGCGTCACGCTCTCACCGCTGGGCTCGAGGCCGCCAGCCGCTATCGCGGCCTCGACCGCGTCTTCCGCCATGCTCCTGTACGTCGTCCACTTGCCGCCTGTCGCGGTGACGAGGCCGGAGGCCGAGACGACGATCACGTGGTCTCGCGAGAGCCTTGCAGTCGTCTTGTGGCCGTTGCCGTGCTCCGCCTCCACCAGCGGCCTTAGGCCGCTCCACGCGGACATCACGTCCTGCGTCGCTACGGGCAGGTCGAAGTACTGGCGCACGTGCCTGAGGATGTACTCGACGTCCTCCCCGGCCGCCTCCGGGTGGGCCTCGACCGGTGCCGGGTTGTCCGTCGTGCCCACGAGAGTGTGCCCGAGCCACGGCAACAGGAACAGGACCCGACCGTCCTCCGTCTTGGGTATCAGCAGCCCCGTGTCCGGCGGGCTGAAACGCTGCGGCAGGACGACGTGCACGCCGGAGCTCGTCTTCAGCATCTGCGGCGCCTCCGGGTCGTCCATGCGCCTGACGGAGTCTGCGAACGGGCCTGTGGCGTTGACGACGACCCTTGCCGCCACCTCTACGGGCGTGGCGTCTGCGTCGAGGCGGTCCGTCACCACCGCTCCCGACACCCGCCCGGACCTCTTCACGAGGCCCGTCACCTCGACGTGGTTGGCTATCACGGCCCCGTGCTCTGTGGCGGTAAGGGCCAGCGCAACGTTCATCCTGGCGTCGTCGAACTGACCGTCGTGGTACTCGACGGCCCCCCTCAGGCCCTCGTGCCTGAGCATGGGGAAGCGCCGCTCCGCCTCGGCCTTGCCAACGAGCCTGCTGGGCGCCAGGTTCGCCTTGCCCGCCAGCATGTCGTATAGCTTCAGGCCGGTGTAGTAGTAGGGCAGCTCGAGTGCGCCGTATATGGGCGTTAGCAGCGGGAGGGCCCTGGCGAGGTGCGGGGCGTTGCGCAGCAGCACCGCCCGCTCGCGCAGCGCCTCCCTCACGAGGCTGAACTGGGACCTGTCGGCGTGCCTGACGGCCTGCTCCAGGTAGCGCACGCCGCCGTGCACGAGCTTGGTGCTGCGGCTGCTGGTCCCCTCGGAGAGGTCGGCGCGCTCGACGAGCGCCACCTTGAGCCCGCGGCTGGCGGCGTCGAGGGCCGTCCCGGTCCCGGTGGCGCCGCCACCGATCACCAGCACGTCGAAGCGCTCATCCGCGAGCCTGCGCAGCGCCTGTGCCCTGCCGGCGCCTGCCTGCGCCATCAGCGCGCGCCCCGCTTCAGAAGCGCCTCGCCCGTTGGGCTGTCTATGACGAGCGTGTTGAGGAAACCGCCACGCAGGGCTCCGACGACCCCTGGGATCTTGTTCTCGCCCGCCACGACGCAGACGGAGTGCCTGTGCCCCGCGAGTGACCCGAGGTCTGGCCCGCTCGAGCGACCGTTCATCGCGATGTCGCCGTACGAGCCGTCTGCGCGGAAGAAGACGGTCGCTATGTCTCCGACGACGCCCTGCGCCTGCAGGCTGTCCAGCTCCTGGCGCTCGACGTAGCCAGCCCGGTAGACGTAGCTGTCGGCGTCCGGCACGCCAATGCTGAACAGTGCGACGTCGGCGTTCGCCGCGAGGGCACGCGGGCGGGCTATCGCCCGCTCCCTGAACATGGCGGCCTTCGTGTCCGGATCGTCGAAGTAGGCCGGTATCGGCAGGAGGTAGGCACGGGCAGCGTAGTTGGCCGCGAACGCCGCGACGATGTCGGCGGCGTAGGTGATGCCGAGCCCGCTGTTGCCGGAACCGTTCATCTGGACGACGCGGGCGTCCTCGAGCGGCTTGGGTATGAGCCTGTCAGCGAGAAGCGAGACGGTCGCTCCCCAGGCTAGCGTCAGGGTCGTGCCCGGCTCCATGAGGCTGTTCAGGTAGTGGGCCGTGAACGACGCGACGGCGTGTTGGCGGGCCGCGGTGTCCGTGTCAGGGTGAACTGGGACGACCTTCACGTCGTCCACTCCGAACTCCTCCTCGAGCCGCGTCTCGAGCTCCAGCTGCCTCTCGCGATGGTCGAGGACCTTGAACTCGACGAGCCCGTGGGAGCGCGCCCAGCCCAGCAGCCGTGACACCGTCGGCCTCGCTACCCCGAGTTGCCTTGCGATCTCTGTGGTCGTGTGGCCCAGGTGGTAGTACATCCGGGCCACCTTGAGCGCGTCGTCGAACGCAGGGTCGTGGAGGGTCTCCGGTGTCGTCACCCGCGCGCCGGCTCCGGCCCTGTCGCCATCCCGAGGTGCGCTGCGAGCGCGCGCAGGTCCTCGACCACCAGGTCGACTGAGTAGCCGCTCGCTGCCACCTCCGCGAGGCTGGTCTCGCCGGTCAGCGTCAGCACCGCGAGGAAGTCGTTCTCGTTCGCCATGCGCACGTCCGTGTAGAGACGATCTCCGACGAACGCGACGCGCTCTGGCGACTCCTGGCCGCGAGCGGCTGCCTGCTCGGCCAGGCGCTCGCGGATCGCGGCCGCCATGCCAGCGCTCGGCTTCCCGAGGATCGTCGGCTCGCGTCCCGTGGCGGCCCGGAACATCGCGATGAACGCCCCGCAGTCCGGTATGGGGCCCCTGGGCGTCGGGCACACGAGGTCCGGGTGCGTCGCGAAGTACGGCAGGCCGGTGCGCAGGAGGTCGGACGCTGCCGCGATCTTGGCGTAGTCGATGGCGGTGTCGAAGGTGAGGACGACGGCCTGCGGGTCTCTTGCGTCGTGCTCAACGCCGTGCTGGGCGAACTCCTCACGCACGTCAGGAGTGGCGACGATGTACGCGCTGCTCACGCCCGTGCCGCGCAGATGGCTTGCTGTCGCATGGGTGGAGGTGATGACGTGCTCGGGTCCCGCAGCTATGCCCATCGACCTGAGGCGGTCGACGTAGCGGGCAGCGGGCACGCTCGAGTTGTTGGTCGCGAACAGGTACGGCATGCCGGACTCGCGAACGGCGTCGAGGAGCTGGCTGGCGCCGGGCAGCGGCCTGTCCGAGAGGTAGACCGTGCCGTCGAGGTCGAAGGCAATGGCGCCGACGGATAGCACTGGCCTCGTCAGCCCCTGGAGGCTGTCGTATCGGAGGCCATTACGGATGTGCGGCTTCTTTGCACAGGTGTCGCGAGATTAGCACCGCCCGTGTGCGTGGTCAAGAAACGCCGTCCTGGAGGGCATTACATCTGTTCCGCCCCAATTGACAGGCGTCAACGGCGGTGCTACGGTTGCGCAACACCCAAGACGTCACCACTGGACAGGGAGCCCTGAGGCCCCCGGCTCGCGGTGGCAGACGCGCAGACCCCCCAAGGGCCAGGCGAGGCCGCTCAGGGGTAGGAACGGGAGGGACGATGTACTTCTCACGCGCCCGCAAGGGCACCTCATTCCTGGCGTCCGCGGCGCTGCTAGCCGCGCTGCTCCTGGCGCTGCTGCCCGTCGGGCTGGCCCAGGAGTGCGCGAACCGCGGCGACCTCGACGTCATGTACTGCGACGCCGACGGCGACCTCGTTGCCGACGCTCCGACAGACGAGAGCCAGTGGGTGAACCCCGACACGCTCTTCTTCGCGTACACGCCCGTCGAGGACCCTGCCATCTACGAGGACATCTGGGACCCGTTCATCCAGCACCTCTCCGAGGTGACAGGCAAGAACGTCAGGTTCTTCGCTGTCCAGTCGAACTCCGCCGAGGTCGAGGCGATGCGCTCCGGCAGGCTGCACATCGCCGGCTTCTCGACGGGCCCCACCCCGTTCGCGGTGAACCTCGCTGGCGCAGTGCCGTTCGCGATAATGGGCAACGAGTCCGGGCGCTTCGGGTACACGTTGCAGGTCTACGTGAGGGCCGAGTCGGACATCCAGGAGATCACCGACCTAGCAGGCAAGGTCGTGGCGCACACCGCGCCGACCTCGAACTCCGGCCATCAGGCGCCGTCCGCACTGTTCCCGCGGCTGGGCGTGGTGCCGGGCGAGGATTACGAGATCGTCTTCTCGGGCAGCCACGACAACTCGATCCTCGGTGTCGTCGCAGGCGACTACGACGCGGCCCCGGTGGCTTCGGAGGTCGTGGAGCGCATGGCGGCTCGCGGCCTCTACGACCCGGAGGAACTGCGGATCATCTACGAGACCAACCCGTTCCCGACGACCTCGTACAACTACGCGTACAACCTCCATCCCGATCTCGTCGAGAAGATCAAGGAGGCGTTCTTCAGCTTCGACTTCACCGGTACGGCGTTGGGTGACGAGTTCGAGGGTCTCACCCAGTTCGTGCCCATCGACTACCAGAAGGACTGGGAGATTATCCGCCAGATCCAAGAGACCAACGGCGTGACGTACACGCCCGCGAACCTGGAGTAAGCGGTCGGATGGCGGGGCGCGTCGTCGCACTCGAGCGGCGCGAGCCCCGCCACCCTCTGTCTGGTAGACCTATCTTCAGATGATCCTCGATATAGAGAGACTCTCAAAGCGCTACGGGTCGGGAGAGCTCGTGCTCAAGGAGCTCGACCTGCACATAGAAGGCAGCGGCATCACGGCGATAATCGGTTCGTCCGGCGCGGGCAAGAGCACCCTGCTCCGGTGCATCAACCGCCTCGTCGAGCCCACTTCAGGCTCGATAACGCTCGACGGCGTCGAGATCACCGCCCTTCAGGGCGTCGCCCTGCGCAACATGCGCCGGTCGATAGGCATGATCTTCCAGAACTTCAACCTCATAGACCGCCTGAGCGTGATGGAGAACGTGCTCGCCGGAAGGCTCGGTTTCGTGAGCTTCTTCCAGGCGGCCTCACGGCGTTACCCTCAGGAGGACATCGACAGGGCGTTCCGCCTCCTCGAGAGGGTCGGACTGCACGACTACGTCAACAAGCGCGCCGACACCCTGTCTGGCGGGCAGCGGCAGAGGGTCGGAGTCGTGCGGGCGCTGATGCAGGAGCCCAAGCTGCTGCTCGCGGACGAGCCGACAGCCTCGCTGGATCCCAAGACGTCCGTGCAGATCCTCGAGCTTATCGGCGACATATCCGTAGAGCTGGGGCTGCCGGTGCTCCTCAACATCCACAACGTCTCGCAGGCTCGGCAGTTCGCCCAGCGCATAGTCGGCCTGCGGTTCGGGACGATAATCTTCGACGGCGCACCCGCCGACCTCGACGAGGCAGCCCTCGACCGGATATACGAGGGAACGGCCGGCACCGGTGACGAGGACGACTGGACGCCGGTGGGGCGCGGCGCGCCGGAGGAAGGCCGGGCGAGCAAGGGCGAGCTCGTCGAGGGCGAGGCGTGAGATGAGCTCAGTCGCCTCGCAGGGTGGCCGGCGCTGGCGCAAGCCGCCCGCGATAGCCAACCCGTTCGCCCGATACGCGCTCTTCGCAGCCGTCGCCGCGTACCTCGTCTGGGCCGTCGCGTCCCTCGACCTGAGCTGGGCGCGCATCATGACAGGGATCCCGCGCGCCATCCAGATCTTCAGCCGCGCGTTCCCTCCCGACTTCTCACGCCGCAGCCTCATGATCGACGGCTTCGTCGAGAGCATCCAGATCGCCCTCGTCGCCACGCTTCTGGGGGTCGTGCTGAGCCTCATCCTCGGCATACTGGCGGCTCGCAACGTCGTGCCGCGCGCCGTCTACCTCGTAGGCAGGGCGATCATCTCGATAGCCCGCAGCTTCCACCCCGTGATCGTCGCCATCATCTTCGTCAAGGCGGTCGGCTTCGGCCCGTTCGCCGGCATACTCACCCTCGTCATCTACTCGATCGGCTTCGTCGGCAAGCTCATGGCCGAGGCCATCGAGGAGATCGACCCCGGCCAGGTCGAGGCCGTGAGGGCGAGCGGCGCCGGCTTCTTCAAGGTGCTCGCGTACGCGGTCTTCCCGCAGGTGCTGCCGAGGCAGGTTGGCCTCTCCATCTACCAGCTCGACTCCAACCTCCGCGCTTCCGCCATCGTCGGCATCGTCGGCGCGGGCGGCATCGGCGGCACGCTCATGAACTCGTTCAGGCGGTTCGACTACGACTTCTCGCTGGCGATCCTCATCGTCATGATCGTGATCATTCTCATCAGCGAGGCCCTCTCCGGTCGCATCCGCGGGGCGCTGACATGACGAGGGCCCCGTACCGTTGGCAGCGCTTCACCTTCAGCCAGCGCATGTGGCGGTTCCTGGCCTACCTAGCGACCGTCGCCGTGCTCGTCTGGGCGGTGAGCGACCTGGACATCTACTGGCCGTGGGTGAAGGACGCGCCCGTGCAGATAGCCGACCTGCTTGGCCGCATGAGCCCGCCCAAGCTGACCCAGGTGGGGCAGATCGGGGCGGCGCTCGTCGAGACCGTGCACATCGCGACGATAGCTACCCTGCTGGCGCTGATCCTGGCAGTGCCGACCGCGTACATCGCGGCGCGGAACACGACGCCCAACCAGCTGTTCCTGTGGCTCGGCCGGTTCATAGTCGTATCGACCCGCTCGGTCAACACGATCATCTGGGCGCTGCTCTTCGTTGCGATCTTCGGCCCCGGCGTCGTTGCCGGCGTGCTGGCGATCGCTTTCAGGTCGATAGGCTTCGTTGGCAAGCTGATGGCCGAGGCGATAGAGGAGATAGACAGGCGCCAGGTCGAGGCGATACAGGCGACGGGCGCCGGGCGCGCCAAGGTCGTGCTCTACGGGATCGTGCCGCAGGTGCTCCCCGCGTTCTTCGCCGTCGCCATCCTGCGCTGGGACATAAACATCCGGGAGTCGACGGTCCTCGGGCTCGTCGGAGCCGGCGGCATAGGCCTCATTCTCCAGGGCGCCATAGACCTCTTCGACTGGCAGACCGTCGCCACGGTGCTCATAGCGATCCTTGGCATCGTCGTCATCGGGGAGATGGTGTCGGCCGCCCTCAGGCGCCGCGTCCTGTAGGTAAGCGTGCGCGAACCGACAACGTGGCGGCCCCGTCTGCTCTAGCGTGTCGTAGAACGCCAGGGAGGTGCAGCATGATCACCATGATGATGGTCGTCGGCGGGGCAGCGTTGCTCTTGGGCATAGCCCGCACCGTGATGTTCGCGACGGTCTCCTCCGGTAGCCTCGAGACGACCGGTTCCAGGCAGATCGAGGGCATGCTCGTCAACATGGTCCTCATGGTCTTCGGGCTGCTCGTCTTCGGTCTTGGGCTGCTCTGGTCGATCGCCGGGCTGGGTTCATAGCGCCCGGCCAACCCTCCGTAAGGCCGCCGGCGGCGCTGGTCGCCCGCCGGCGTTCCAACGCGAACGCTTCCGTGTAACCTCGTGTCAGAGACGCTCGTCGCCGCGTAGGAGCGGCCCGCGAGCGCTAAGACTCAGAGACACGAGGGAGGAAGATGTTCCTTATCTTCATCGTCTTGCTCGTAGGCACGATGCTCGTGCAGGGCTACCTACGGAACACGTACGGCAAGTGGCAGAAGGTACAGGCGGCCTCCGGCCTAACGGGCGCCGAGACGGCCAGGATGATCCTCGACTCCAACGGGCTCAACGATGTGAGGGTCGTCGAGGTGCCCGGTCAGCTGACCGACCATTACGACCCGCGCAAGAAGGTGGTCTCCCTCTCCACGGCCAACTTCCGTGGCGCCAGCGTGGCGGCGCACGCCGTGGCGGCGCACGAGGTGGGGCACGCCATCCAGCACGCCAACGGTTACGCCCCGCTGCAGCTGCGCACGGCTCTCGTGCCCGTCGCGACCCTAGGCGCCAACTTCGCGCCGTGGCTGATAATCCTCGGGGCGATAATCGGCTACCTTGGTCTGGTCCAGGTCGGCGTACTGCTCTTCGGCGCCGCGGTCCTGTTCCAGATAGTCACGCTGCCCGTAGAGTTCAACGCCAGCAGCCGAGCCGCCAAGCAGCTCGGCACGCTAGGCATCGCTACGCAGAGCGAGGTAGGCGGCACACGCCAGGTGCTCAACGCCGCGGCCCTCACGTACGTCGCGGCAGCGGCGGGCTCGATAATGTACCTGCTCTACTACCTCTCGATCTTCATGGGGAGCAGGGACTAGACGCCGGCCGAGCTCGAGCGACAGAAGGTCACGACGGGGCCCTGACGAGGACCTGAGAGGCGCGCTCCAGCAGGGCCCCCGGCTCCAGGTCGCGCGCACGGGCCTCGATGGCGGTGCGCGTGTAGGCGTCGAGGCGACCCTCGAGCATCCTGCCGAGCCGGCTCTGCCTCTCGACTATCACCGGCGCCACCGGTACGCCGAGCCTGTGCCTCCAGGCCTCCGCCCCTGCCAACAGTCCGTAGGCCTCCTCGTGCTTGCCGAGGAGGCTCAGGTACCAGGCGGCGCCCTCCACGTAGAGGACCTCGATCGCCGGCGCGCCCTGGCGCATGGCGAGCTTCAGGCCCCGTGCGAGGCGTTCGCGCGCCGTCCCCAGGTCGCGGCGCAGCAGCGCAACGCGGGCAAGGTCGTAGAGCACGAAAGACGCGCCGCGGTCCTCTCCCTGAGCCTCACGCACGGCGAGGGCCTTCGCGCCCTCGGCTTCTGCGACCTCGAGGTGGCCGCGCTCTATGGCGACGAGACAGCGTCTGTGCCACACGTTGGCTCTCCCGCCCTGTAGGTCGAGCTCCTCGTAGATCTCCATCACCTGGTCTGCCAGGCGCGTCGCCTCCTCGAGGTCGCCCCTGTGCCATGCGCTGACGCTGAGGTTGTCGATGGCGTACGCGTAGCCGAGCGTGTCGCCGGCCTCCTCTGCGAGGTCGCGGCTACGCCGGTAGCGCTCCTCTGCGGCCTCGTGCATCCCCTGGTCGAGCGCCACGTTGCCGAGGCTCAGGTAGGTGTTCGACTGAGCCTCGCAGTCGCCGTTCCTATCGGCGATGGCGAGGCTCTCCTGCATGAGCCGCTCTGCCTCCACGTAGTTCGCCGCGTTCTGGGCGATCGCCCCTAGGCTCCTCAGCGCCGTCATCGCGGAGGAGTCGTCTCCCAGCTCCTTGGCCGTAGCCAGCGCAGCAGCCAGCTGCGGTCGCGCGCCCTTGAGGTCGCCCTGTCGCCACGCGAGCACGCCGTCCGCCAGCATCGCTGCGCCGCGGGCCGCGGCGGGAGCGTCCTGGCCAGCGTCGAGGGCGCGGCGCAGCCACCTCCTGCCCTCGCTGAGCGCGCCGACGCGGTGCCAGTACGGGCGCAGGCCGGCTGCCAGCCTCAGAGCCTCCGTCGAGAGCCCGCTGTCGAGCAGCGTCGCGAGCGCGGCGCGCAGGTTGCCATCGGAGGCGCGCATGCGCCTCAGCCACTCCTGCTGCTCCGCGCCGCGCAGGCCGTCCCCCGCGATGCGACCGAAGACGACGAAGTAGCGCGCGTGGGTGAGGCGCAGCTCGTCCTTGCCAGGCAGCTCCTCCAGCCGCTCGGAGGCGAACTCCCGGAGCGTCTCCAGCATGTGGTAAGCCTCCTCGTCCGGCGACAAACGCATGAGCAGGCTCGCGTCCACCAGGGCGCCGATGCCGTCGAGCACACCGGGGTCCTCCAGGACGCTCTCGACGGCGTCCAGGTACGTGACGCCGTCGAACACGGCCAGCCGGGCGAAGAGCCTCTTCTGGTCCTCCTCCAGCTGGTCGTAGCTCCATGCGATCGTCGCGCGGAGGGTCTGGTGACGGGCGGGAGCGTCCCTCGGACCGCCGGTGAGCATCGGCAAGCGCTTCGTCATCCTCTCGAGGAGAGCGTTCGGCGGGAGCGTGCGCACCCGCGCGGCCGCCAGCTCTATGGGAAGGGGCAACCCGTCGAGGCGCCTGCATATCTCGACGACGGCGGCGACGTTCTCTTCGTCGAGCTCGAACCCGGGGCTCACGTCCTCGGCGCGCTCGACGAACAGCCGCACGGCGTCGAAGCCCTTCGCCGCGACCGGGTCTACAGGGAGCCGGTCGACCGGCAGGCTCATGGGAGGCACGGAGAACGCCACCTCTCCGCGAGCGCGCAGCATCTGCCGCGACGTGACGAGCAGCTTCAGCGCGGGCGCGCGCGCCAGCAGCCTGGAGATCAGGGGCACTCCTGCCAGCAGGCCCTCGAAGTTGTCGAGGATGATAAGCATCCGACGGTCCTTGACGTAGCTCTCCAGGCGCTCCTCCGGGCCGCCCGACTCGTTCTCGCGTACCTCTAGAGCGGCGAGTATCTCGCCGGCGAGGAGGTCGACGTCGCGGACCGCGTCGAGGGAGACGAACACGACGCCGTCCGGGAAGCCGGCGCTGACGACGCCTGCTACCTCGATGGCGAGGCGGCTCTTGCCTATCCCGCCGGGGCCGTGCACGGTGACGAGGCGCACCTCGGGGTCGTTGATCACCTCTGCCAGCTGCTCGAGCAGCTCGTCACGTCCCACGAACGACGTCGGAGGCAACGGCACGCGCGGCGCCGTAGGCTTACCGACCCGCTGGTCGTAGTCCGCGAGGGCCGGCCAGGCCGCGCCCGTGCCGCGTCTGCGCCGTTGCGTCTGGTGCTGTGGCTCCAGGACCGGCTCCGCCGACGGGGCTGGGCCTGGCGTACGGCCGCCTGCTCCGTGGAAGCGCTCTGTGATGATGACGGCGAGGTCCTCGGCCAGCAGCTCCGACAGCTCTGCAGGGTCGGAGTACTTGCGGTACGACGCCCTGTCCTCCCGCTTTATGCGATCCAGCAGGGCCGCCAGCCGCGGCTCGCGCCCTGGGGCCGGGTCCAGTACGTACAGCAGGGCGGGAAGCCCGGTGGACAGGGTGTACTCCTCCTCCAGCCCGGAGACGTCGGCGCCGGGCGGGACCTGGCCGTACGACTCACCATATATGCCGACGAACACGTCGCTCTGGCCGATGTACGAGCGGTAGACCGAGGCTGGTGGGTGCGACCTTGCCCCATCCTCGAACATCACCGGCGTGAGTCGCAGGCCCTCTATGGCGTCCCGCGCCGCGGCGCGCTCCCTGGAGAGCTCGCCAAGGCTGGAGGAGACGAAGACGCGGATGCGACGGTCGGGTGTGAGGATGCCTATGGGTGGCGCCGTCGCGGCCTGGGCGCCTACTGGGACGGCGGGGCCGACCGCAGCTGCTGCGACGCTGACGCGTGTCCCCCGCTTCTCCCGCCTGTCGGCCAGGAACCGGGCGATGTTAGTGAGGTTGGCGAGTATCGTCACCACGACGCCAACCACGGTGATCACAGCTATCGCCTCGCTCATCACCGCTCCTGGACCCGTCGCAAGACGAACTCTACGGAAGTAAAGGGTCTCGCTCAGATTCTACGCGGGCCCTCGTCGCGGTGCGAGTGGTAGCGCGATACGGTGCGCCGCCCGGCTCAATGCTGCGCAGCACGACCACGGCGGATCGCAACGCCGTGGACGCCGGGCCGGTGGTCTCCTAACCCTCCGAAAGCGCCAGCTCGATGATCCGCGCTGCCTCCGCGATCTGCTCGTCTGTAACGATGAGAGGGGGCGCTATGCGGATGACGTTGCCGCCCATGCCGCCCTTGCCAAGGATCAATCCGTGACGCCTGGCGGCGGAGACGAAGGCGGACGCGCCCGCCGCATGCGGCCTGCCGGCGTCGTCGACGAACTCTATGGCCTGCATGAGCCCCATGCCACGCACGTCGCCGATCGACGGGAAGCGCTCCTTGAGCCGATCCAGGTGCCGCCGGAGCGCCTGCCCCTGACGTGCGGCGTTCTCGATCAGCCCGTTGCGCTCTATGTACTCGACGGTGGCGAGCGCGGTCGCCATCGCTACTGGGTTGCCGCCGAAGGTCGAGAGCGTGAGGTGGTCGACCGCTGCTGCTATCTCAGGCGTCGTCGTCGTGATGCCGACGGGGTACCCGTTGGCTACCCCCTTGGCGAAGGTCATGATGTCGGGCTGCACCCCCCAGTGCCCGATCGCGCACATCCCCGCGCCCGTGCGGCCCCAGCCGGTCTGCACCTCGTCGATGATCAGCAGCCCGCCGGCCTCCTCGATGATCGGCTTTATCCGCCTGAAGTAGTCGTCCGGCGCGACTACGAAGCCGCCGACGCCCTGTATGGGCTCGGCGATGAAGGCGGCGATGCGGCCCTCGGTCGACGAGGAGATGACGTCCTCGACCTCCGAGACGCACAGGTCGAGGTATGCGGCCTCTGTCATGCCTTGCGGCCGCCTGTACATGTTGGGGTTGCGAACGTGCTTTATGTACCCGTCGTACACGAGGCCGCTGCGCCACGGCGCCTGACCCGTAAGGCTCATCGCCGTCTGCGTGCCGCCGCTGTAGCCGTGCCGCAGCGCGATGACGTCTGTGCAGCCCGTGTACATGCGGGCGGTCATTATCGCTTTCTCGTTCGCCTCGCTGCCCGAGCTGGTGAAGAAGGAGACCCCCAGGTTCCCGGGCGTCACCTCCCGGACCTTCTCTGCGAACGCGACGGTCACCTCGTTGATGAAGAGCGTGCTTGTGTGCTGGGCTCGCTTCAGCTGCTGGATCGTGGCCTCGGTGACTTCCTCGTTGCAGTGGCCGACCGAGACCGTGAGTATCCCGCCGAAGAAGTCGAGGTACTCGTTGCCCTCGACGTCGTATACGTACATTCCTTCTGCCCTGTCGACCGCAAGCGGCTCGTCGCCGTAGAGCTGCAACCGGCCGACTATGGGGTAGAGGACCTCGTCCTGCCTCGCCCTCAACTCACGTGTGGCGTTGCCCGCGCGCCTCTTGTCGCTTCTCGTGGCGGTGTCTGCCATGCTGACGCCCCTCCCGCTGCGCGACCCGGATCACCGCGGCGCGCCCAGCCGAAATCGCCGGTTCCACCGAAACTACCAGATGGCCGCAGCCGCCGAACGCGGTCGATATCGCAACGCGCTGCACTCTCAGAGCCCCAGGTACGCGCGCTTGATCGTAGGGTCGTCCATCAGCTGATCCGACGGGCCATCGAGTACCAGGTGGCCGTTCTCCAGCACGTACGCCCTGTCGCTGATCTTCAGGACCTGCCTGACGTTCTGTTCGACGAGCAGTATGGGGAGGCCGGTCTCGGAGACGCGGCGTATCACCGCCATCACCTCTTTCACCAGGAGGGGCGCAAGGCCAAGGCTGGGCTCGTCCATTATCAGCACCCGCGGGTGCAGCATCAGCGCCCTCCCGATGGCGACCATCTGCTGCTGGCCACCGGAGAGCGCCCCTGCCATCACCTTGCGTTTCGTGTGCAGGTCGGGGAAGAGCCCGTAGACGGTATCGAAGCCCTCTTGACGGCGCGCGCGGGCCGGCTTCAGGTACGCGCCGAGCGAGAGGTTCTCCTCGACCGACATGTTGGGGAACAGCTGCCTGCCCATGGGAACGTGGGCGAGGCCGCGCAGCGCGAGCTCATGCGGTGAGAGCCCGCCGACGTCCTCACCCGCCAGGACGATGCGGCCGCGCCACGGCCTGATCATCCCGGAGATGGCCCGCAGGATCGTCGACTTGCCGCTGCCGTTGCCGCCGACGAGGCCGACGAGCTCGCCCTCGTCGACGTGGAGGCTCACCCCGAACACGACCTGGAGCTCGCCGTAACCCAGCTCTGCTTCCACCACGTTCAGGACCGGCGCTTCGGCTGGCGCTTCAGTCATCGTCTTCAACCCCGAGGTACGCCTCGATCACCCGCGGGTCGTCCGTCACCTGCTGCGGGGAGCCCTCCGCGATCCGCTCGCCGAAGGCGAGCACGACGACCTTGTCGCACAGCTCCGTGACGGCTTGCATGATGTGCTCGACCATCACTATCGCCATGCCGGAGTCGGCGAGCCCGCGAACGAAAGCGATCATGTCGCGCAGCGCCGGCGGGTTGAGGCCCGCCATGAGCTCGTCGAGGAAGAGGACCTTGGGCTCCAGCGCTAGCGCTTTGGCGAGCTCGAGCCTGCGGCGACGCGCGAGGTTGAGGTCGGAAGACGGCTGCAACGCCCTGTCGAGGAGTTCCACTCGCTCCAACGCCTCGCGGGCCCGCGCCTCGGCGACGCGCCTGTCGGAGGTGTGCAGGAAGGCGGGGATGAGCACGTTCTCGAGGACCGTTAGCCCCTCGAAAGGCCGCTCGACCTGGAAGGTGCGCCCCATCCCGAGACGTGTCCTGGCGTAGGCGGGCAAACGCGTGACGCGCTGGCCGAACATGTGCACCTCTCCGGAGGACCGCACGTGGCCCGTCAGGGCGTTGAAGAGCGTCGTCTTGCCGGCGCCGTTCGGGCCTATCAGGCCGATTATCGCGCCCTCCTCGACGGTCAGCGACACGCGGTTGACCGCCGTGAGGCCGCCGAACGTCACGGTCACGTCCTCAGCCCTGAGCGCTGCGGGCATACCGCCTCCTAACCATCCACCTCTGGATCTCTCCAAGGATGCCGGAGGGCGCGAAGAGGACGACGACCACGATCAGAGCGCCGTAGATCAGCAGGTTGGCCTCGGCGAACACGTTGCGGAACAGCTCGGCTGCCACCGTGATGAGGGCAGCACCCACGAGCGGCCCGAACAGCGTGCCGCGACCGCCGATGATGGCCACGAGCGCGATGCGCACCGAGAGGTGGATCTCGAAGAGCGGCTGCGGCTGGAGAGCCGAGAGCACTATGCCGTAAAGGCAGCCGCCAAGGGCGGTGAGGCCGCCCGATATCGCGAACGCCCACAGCTTGACGGCCTCCGGGTTGATGCCGGCGGCTTCGGCAGAAGGCTCGTCCTCCCTCACGGCGCGCATCTGGTAACCCAGACGGCCGCGCGTGACGAGCGCTGCGATGAGGAGGACGATGGCGAGGTAGCCAAGAGCGACCCAGAACTCCACGCCGCGGTCGAAGAGGTCGAGCCCGAACGGCTCCTTGAGGTCGAAGATGAAGAGGCCGATCGCCCCACCGGTCAGCTCGCGCTCGTTTATGGCTACGAGCCTGAGGATCTCGGCGACGGCGATGCTTGCCAGCACGAAGTACGAACCGCGCAGGCGGAACGTCAGCTTGCCCCACAGAAGGGCGAGGAGCGCGGCGAGCGCCATGGCGAGCAGCGCTCCCCACCACGGCGCCAGGTCCCAGCTCGTGCTCGTCACGGCGATCGTGTACGCACCGAGGCCGACGAACGCGGCGTGACCGAGAGAGGTCTGTCCCGACCACCCGCCGAGCAGGTCCCACGCGGTCGCCCAGCCGGCGAGCAGCATCAGGTTTATGCCAAGCGTGCGGTACTCGGGAAGGAAGATGAACCAGGCGAGGCCGGCGATGGCGACCAGCCCCAGACGCAGATACGTCATACCCGTTTGGTCTCCCGACCGAAGAGGCCCTGCGGTCTGAAGAGCAACACGAGCAGGAACGCGAACAGGCCGTACGCGTCCCGGTAACCGGAAGATAGGTACGAGGCGCCGAGGAACTCGACGACACCGAGGAGCAGGCCGCCGCCGATCGCGCCGGGCACGCTGCCGAGCCCACCGAGGACCGTAACGACGAACGCCTTGAGGGTGTAGCTGGAGCCGACGGTCGGGATGGCGAAGAGCAGCGGCGCCAGGATCACGCCTGCCGCCATGGCCAGCGCCATGCCGAGGCCGAAGACGAGCCCGTGTATGCGTCTGGTGTTGACGCCGACCAGCTCAGCCCCGAGGCGGTTCTGGGCCGTCGCCCGAACCGCCCTGCCGATCTCAGTGCGGTTGAGCACGAGCCACAGGATCGTGATGACCGCAACGGTTATCGCCCCCGCTATCAGCTGGGCGACCGGGAGCCTTATGCCTGCCAGGTCGACGGTCGCCGTCGCGTAAGGCAGGTATATCGACTTGGGCTCGGCGCCGAAGAGCAGGAAGAGGGCGTTGGCGATGACGAGCGAGAGGCCGAGAGTCGCGAGCAGCGTGCTGTCACCCGGAGCGTCGATGAGCCGCGCAAGCACGATGCGCTGTATGAGCCAGCCGGCCACGAGGCCGGCTGGCAGCGCGATGAGCAGCGATACGTACGGATCGAGGCCAAGGTCGGCGAAGAGCGCGATGGCGAGGTACATGCCGATCGCGACGAACTCGCCATGCGCGAAGTTGATGACGCGCATGACCCCGAAGATGAGGGAGAGCCCGACCCCGATCAGCGCGTATATGCCGCCGATCAGGAGCCCGCCGGTGACGTTCTGGAGGAGCGGGATGAGTCCCTCCAAGGGTCTACCTCGTCCCGCTCCTCAGGCCGGTTCTCAGCGGTCGCTCCAGGCCGGCGTGTCAAGCATCGGGTTGACGACCTGGCCGTTCACGAAGACGGTGACGAACTCGCCGTCCTGGACCTGCTGGGCCACTGCTGGCAGGCGTGCCTGGTTCTGGTAGCCCTGGTAGTCGGTGAAGGCGATGTGGCCGTACACGGTGTCCGGCATGTCGGTGCTCTCCAGAGCTGCCCTGACGTCCGCCGGCTCGAAGGACTCTGCGCGGCTGAGCACATCGACAGCTGTGATGATGCCGGCGTAGGCCTGCGCTGCGTGGTAGGAGGGCGTGCGGCCGAGCACCTCCGTGAGGCGAGCGTTCAGCTCCTCGGCGCCCGGGTACGGCACCTCCTGAGTCCACATCGTGGCGGTGTAGACGTAGTCGGCTGCGGGGCCCGAGCCCTCGATGAAGTTGGGGAGCGCGAAGCCGGCGGCTCCGCCGGCGAACACCTTCGCGTCGAGACCGACCTCCTGGATCTGTCGCGCCAGGGCTACAGAGTCGGCCGCGTACGAGACCATGAAGACGATGTCGGGGTCCAGGCCGCTGAAGCGGTTGAGTATGGGCCTGAAGTCGGCGCCAGACTGGTCGTAGTCCTGCCTGTCGAGGACGGTGTAGCCGCGCTCTGCGGCGATCTCGTCGACGGCGTCTGCGACGGCCGTCTCGAAGGCGCCGTTCCCGTGGATCGTGACTATGGTCTCCAGGTAGCCGTCGCCGTGGTCCTCGTTGAGCTGGTCGAAGACGTTGAACAGGACCTCTGCGTACGCGAACGACGGCTGGTTGATGCGGAAGACCCACTCGGAGCCGGGCTTCGTTATCGCGTCGTCGGAGGACGTGAAGACCAGGAAAGGACGCTGCTGGCGGGTGAAGTACTGCGCCAGCGGGTTCGTGATGGAGGACGAGTACGCGCCCATGACGAGCGGTATGTCCTGGTTGACGAGGCGCTCGGCCGCCGCCAGGGCCGCGTTCACCTCTGACGTGTCGTCTTCCCAGACGACCTCGACGGGCGCGCCGTTGACGCCGCCTGCGGCGTTCACGTCCTCGAGCGCGATCTGGACACCGGCCTGGTGCTGCTCGCCGAACTCGGCGAAGCGCCCGGTGATGCTGGTTATGACGCCGATCTTGACGGGCTCTTGAGCCAACGCCACGCCGGCTGTCGCGATGAACAGGATAGCCAGGACTCTACTCAGCATGGTCCCTCCCTTTTCCGAAGTTGAGTTCTTCGGAGGCGAGGTTATCACGGTGCCCCCGAACGTCCGACTTCGCAAGGCTGGCAGGCGTGACAAAGCGCTGCGCGGAAGCCCGGCCCCGACGGGTCGATGGCCGAACCCTTCACAGGCAGCGCCCGCGCGGCCCGTGCTCGCCGGATACGGGCTGCGACTTCGGCTTACACTCTCTCGTCATATCGGCGCCACGAAGGCGGAAGGGACGTGAGAGGCACAGATGTTGTTGATGATGCTCGGTGGCCTCGCCCTGTTCCTATTAGGCGTCAACCGCATCTCGGACTCGCTGGAGGCAGCGGCTGGGCCGACCGCGAGGCGCTGGATGGCGGCCGCCACCGGCTCGCCTTACAAGGCGCTCGCCACCAGCACCGCTGTCGGCGCGATAACCCAGAGCGGGACCGCGTTGGCGGTCACGGCGCTCTCCCTCGTCGCGAGCGGCCTCGTGCCCGTCGCGGGCGGGCTCGCCATGTCCCTCGGCGCGAAGTTGGGGGCCACGGGCGCGATCCAGCTCGCCGCTTTCAACGTCGCGGAGTACGCGCTGCCGCTCGTCGGCGTCGGGTTCTTCGTCTCGCTTCAGCGGCGACTGAGGCCGTTGGGCGGCATCCTCCTGGGCGTCGGCCTCCTGTTCCTCGGCCTCGACCTCACCGTCGATGCCATCGGGAGCCTCTCGCAGGGTGAGGTCTTCAGCCTCGTCGTCCGAGCGGCGGAGGCCCAGCCCCTGACGATGGTGCTCGTCGGAGCGCTCCTCGGTGCCCTGCTCGGCAGCGCGAACTCGGCCGCCGCCGTGGCCATCGGCCTCGTGGTCTCTGACGCCGTGTCGCTTCCGACCGCCTTCGCCCTCGTTGCTGGTGGCAACGTCGGCAGCACGTTCCTCCCCCTTGTCGTCTCTCGGGGCCTCGACTCCGCCGCGCAGCGCGTCGCGATCAGTCACGTCTTCGTCAAGGGCGTCTCGGCGCTCGCGGTCGTCTTCTTCGGCGACGAGCTGATGGGCGCCATCAGCCGGCTCGGCGGCGACGGTGCGCGCCAGGTCGCGAACGCCCACACCTTCTTCAACCTGGCGGTCGCGCTCGTCTTCACTCCCATAGCGGGGCCCGTCACGCGGCTCATCGAGCGGATAGTCCCGACGAGCGAGGACGATTCGACCCCGAAGTACCTCCGGCGCGAGGCGCTCTCCGACCCCGACGTCGCGATAAAGCTCGCGTTGCGCGAGACGGTGCGCATCAGCGACCAGGTGGCTGTCATGACGGAGCTCGCCGTGGGATACGTGGACACCGGCAAATGGGACCCGGCGCCGATCGAGGGGCGCGAGGCGAAGACCGACCGTCTGACGCGTGAGGTCGTCGACTACCTTGCGGAGCTGCGCCGCTCGACGGACCAGCAGGACGCCGCCTCGGAGAGGCTGCTGCTGGTGGCAACTGAGCTCGAGAACATGGGCGACCAGATAAGGCGGCTCTACAGGCGGGAGGAGCGGCTGCGCAAGGAGGGCGTCGAGTTCAGCGAGCGCGGCAGGGCAGAGCTCGCCGCGACCGGTGCGATGGTGATGGAACGGATGCGTCTCTCCTTCACCGCCCTGGCGACCGGCGACGCCGCCATGGCGGAGCACGTCATAGAGGGCCGTCCGGCCTTCGAGGAGCACGTCGCCAAGATGCGGGTCGCACACCTGGCGCGGCTGGAGGAGAGACTTCCGGAGTCGCGGGCCTCGAGCTCACACCACCTCGAGGTGCTCACGCTCTTCAGGCAGCTCGACGCTAGCGTTACGCGGGTGGCTGGCTGGATCCTCCAGATCTACGCGAGCTGAGGGGCCGGGGGATGGTCCCGTCTGGAGTGGCATGATCGACGCCGAGGTCGAGATGGGTGACGCGCGCCACCTGAACTTCCCAGCACCAGAGCACAGCTTCGCGCTTCAGTTGGACGAGGACCTGGCGATACGGCTCGCCGAGCGGCATCACGCCGAGAGCGTGTACCGTCTCGTGGAGCGCGACAGGGACCATCTGAGACGCTGGGTGTCGTGGACGGCGGACGCGACGCGAGAGAGCGTGGAGCGGCTCGTGGCGTCCGAGCTCGAACGGTTCGGCGCCGGCGAGGGGTGGCGTGCCGAGCTGTGTCACAACGGCGCGCCGGTCGGCATGATCTGGCTACACGACTGGGGCGGGGCGGGCGGCTCTACCGAGGTCGGCTACCTCATAGGCAAGGAGCACGAGGGGAAGGGCCTGGTGACGCGGGCGCTGCGTGGCCTCATGCGCCACTTCTTCGAGGATCGCGGCGTCGGGCGCGTCGCTATCGGGCTCGACGCCCGCAACGAGAGGTCGCTCGGCGTCGTCCAGCGGCTCGGGCTCAAACCCGAGGCTGTGCTGAGGCGCGTGATCCTCGTCGACGGCGAGCCGACGGACCTGGCCATGTTCGGTCTCCTGCGAGAGGAGTACGTTGCCGATCGGGAGCGCTTCGACGCGCGGGGCCGGCCGCCGCGCTTCTCCCTTGCCGTGGACCCCGATGACGAACTGTACGTCGCCATATACGAGCGGGACGATGCGCAGGAGCTGCACAGGCTGGTCGAGGCGAACCGCGAGCGCCTGCTGCCGTGGATGCCGTGGGCCCGCGATTCGTCGCCCGAAGCCCAGCTGCGCTTCGTCACCCAGCGGGCGCATCCGGGAATCGTCGAGGGCACCGGCCTCGAGGCCGGTATCTGGTCGGCCGGCAAGCTGGTCGGGTCGGTCGGGCTGCACGATGTCGACAGCAGGACCCGCAGCGCCGCGATCGGCTATTGGCTGGACGCGGGACACGTGGGAAGAGGCGTGGTCACGCGGGTCGTTCGGGCGCTGGTCGAGCGGTGCTTCGCGGAGCCGCTGCTGGGCGGCGAGCCCTTCGAACGGCTCGAGATCGCCGCCGATGTCCTGAACCTGCAGAGCCGTGCCGTAGCCGAGAGGCTCGGGTTCGCTTTCGAGGGAGTCCTGAGGCGCAACAACCTCGGCGGGTACGCGCCCGACACCGCGGTGTACGGCATGCTCCGCAGCGAGTGGGAGGAGGCGCGGCGCCTGGGCGGCGACCTTCCCGCTGCGGCGGTAGTGGGCGCGTGAGTGAGTACCTCCGTGCGCCCATACGGGTGGCATCGCGGTCTCATGTGGTAACCCTAGGCTCAACGTCCAAGAAGGACTTCGGCGCCGAGTCCGCTCTGAGCGGGTAGCGGCGTCTGAACAGGAGGTCGGCAGATGGAGCGCCAGAACAGGGTTACAGCGCGCCGGGAGATCGAGCGCCTTGAGAGCTTGGAGCAGCGCACCCGCGCACTGGACGAGGCACTCGCGTACGCCGACCAGCTCGCGTACGAGGTTCGGCACCGCGAGGAGCGGGACGCGCGGCTGGCCATGGGCCGTGGCGATGCCGACCTGGATGAGGCCGTCGACGAGTCGTTCCCGGCTTCTGACGCGTCGTCGGCGGCGCGCAACCGTGAAGACTCGGTCGGCGTGACCGACAGGGAGCTGAACGCCATCCTTGACGATGCTCTCGACGACACGTTCCCTGCAAGCGATCCGCCTTCCATCCTCACGCCTCGACCGGACGATACGGAGTAGGCGAGGAGAGGGGCTGGCTCGCCAGCCTCTCCACGGTTGACGACCCCACCCCGGGAGGGGTAGGGTTGTTAACATGGAAAACGACGTTCGTCTCCAGGTGAAGGGCATGAGCTGCAACCACTGCGTCGCCGCGGTAAAGGGCGCTCTCGAGAAGGTTCAGGGCGTTGACTCGGCGCAGGTCGATCTGGCCAGCGGCGCGGCGACCGTGAGGGGAAGCGCGGAACCCCAGAGGCTTATCGCTGCCGTGGAGGCCGAGGGTTACCAGGCGGAACTGCGCTGATGGCCGACGTCGTCGGCGTGCGCGGGGTCCCTGGCCAAGGCGATGCCCCAGGCGGGCCGCATTGCCTCCACCTCGACCCCGAGACGAGGGAACAGGCCGCGCTCAGGCTCAAGAGCGTGCGTGGCCACGTTGAGGGCGTCCTGCGCATGCTCGAAGACGAAAGCGTCTACTGCGTCGACGTGCTCAAGCAGCTCAGCGCGGTCCAGGGCGCGATGAGGAAGGTGTCGGAGGCCGTCCTCAGGGCACATGTCCGGGACCACGTCGTGACCGCTTCCCAGAGGGGCGACACCGATCGCATCGTCGAAGAGCTGATGGAAGCCCTCAAGTACAGGGCGTGACGTGATGGAAACGGGTGTAGAGGCGGGCGCGTCCGGCACGGCGACCGCCGAGCTGTCGATCTCGGGCATGACATGCGCGGCGTGCGTCGCGCGGGTGGAGCGGGCGCTCACGCACGTCGACGGGGTGCTGGGCGCGACTGTCAACCTCGCGACGGAACGCGCCGGCGTCTCGTATCGGCCGGACATGGTCGACTTGAAGGCGCTGAGAGACGCGGTGACCGGCGCCGGCTACTCGGTGATCGAAGCCGAGGGCGAGGACCGTCTGGCGGCCGAGCAGGCCGCCAAGGCAGCGCAGGTAGCCGTCCTCGGCCGCGACGTAGTCGTCGCCGCCGCTCTCAGCCTGCCGCTCGTCGTCTTCGAGATGGGAGCGATGCTCCTGCCGGCCGTGGACGGCTGGCTTAGCGCCTGGCTGCCCGGTCAGGCGAGGCACGTCGCCTTCTTCGTGCTGGCGGCGCTGGTCCAGTTCGGCCCGGGGCGCCGTTTCTACCGCTTGGGGTGGGACTCGCTGATGCGGCGGGTGCCCGACATGAACGCGCTCGTGCTGCTCGGCACCAGCGCTGCCTTCGGGTACTCGACGGTCGCTACCTTCATGCCCGGCTGGCTGCCTGAAGGCTCGGCGCACGTCTACTTCGAGGCGTCGGCCGTCATCGTGACGCTCGTCCTGCTGGGCAGGTACCTCGAGCAGCGCGCCAAGGGCCGGACGGGAGACGCGATCCGCGCTCTCATGGCTTTGCGTCCGAGCACCGCGAGGGTGGAGAGGGGAAGCGAGGTACTCGAGATGCCCGTCGCCGCCGTGAGGCGCGGGGACGTGCTCATCGTGAGGCCCGGCGAGCGCCTGGCCGTCGACGGCCTCGTGCTCGACGGCGAGTCGTACGTCGACGAGTCGATGGTCACGGGCGAGCCCACGCCCGTCCTGAAGCGCGAAGGAGACGAGGTCGTCGGCGGCACGGTCAACGGCAACTCCGCGTTCAGGTTCAGGGCGACGAAGGTGGGAAGCGAGACCTTCCTGTCGCAGGTGATCGAGATGGTTCAGGCAGCGCAGGGGGCGAAGCTGCCGATCCAGGCGCTCCTGGACAGGGTGGTGGCGGTCTTCGTTCCGGTCGTGCTCGTCCTGGCGGGGCTCGCGTTCGTGGCGTGGTGGGCGTTGGGACCCGAACCGGCTCTGGGGCAGGCGATAGTCAACGCCGTCGCCGTCCTGATAATCGCGTGCCCGTGCGCGATGGGCCTCGCCACACCGGTATCCATAATGGTCGGGACCGGCAAGGCGGCCGAGCTCGGCGTGCTGTTCAGGAACGGATCTGCGCTGCAGGAGCTCGCGAGCGTCGGGGTTGTCGCGTTCGACAAGACCGGAACCATCACGGAGGGCAAGCCCCGTCTCACGGACGTCGTGCCGGCGGCTGAGGCTGGCGTGACGCGGGCGGAGGTCATCGCGTTGGCGGCGGCGGCCGAGCGCTCGAGCGAGCACCCGCTCGCCGCTGCGATAGTCGGGGCGGCTGGTGAAGAGGGCCTCGAGGTGCCGGCGGCCACGGGCTTCCTTGCCGTCACTGGCCGCGGCGTGAGGGCCGACGTCTCGGGCCGCGAGGTGATCGTCGGGTCGGCGAGGTACCTCTCAGAGCGCGGGGTGAGCATCGGCACCCTGACGGAAGCGGCAGGCGCTTTCGCCCGTGACGGCAAGACGCCGGTGTACGTAGCCGCGAGCGACGGCTCCGACCATCCTGCGCGGGCGCTCGGCGTCATGGCCGTGGCCGACCCGGTGAAGGCCTCGGCGGTCCCGGCCCTGGCGGCGCTCCGCGCCCACGGCGTCCGGACCGTGATGGTCACGGGTGACGATGCCCGCACCGCCGCCGCGGTAGCCCGGCTCGTCGAGATCGACGAGGTTCATGCCGACGTGATGCCTGGCGACAAGGCCGAGATCGTGACCAGGCTCCAGAGCCGAGGACCCAAGGTCGCGTTCGTCGGCGACGGGATCAACGACGCGCCTGCGCTGGCGGCCTCGGACGTCGGCGTGGCGTTGGGCACAGGCACCGACGTGGCGATAGAGGCCGCGGACGTCGTGCTCATGTCCGGCGACGTCGAGGGCGTGCCGAACGCCCTGCGGCTCTCGAAGGCGGTGCTGCGCAACATCCGGCAGAACCTCTTCTGGGCGTTCGCGTACAACGTCGTGCTGATCCCCGTAGCTGCCGGCGCTCTCTACCCGTTCACCGGCCTGCTCCTCTCGCCGATGCTGGCTGCGGCAGCCATGGGGGCGTCGAGCGTCTTCGTGGTCGGCAACGCCCTGAGGCTGAGGCGCTTCGGCGCCGAGAGGCGCCCCGAGCGGAGGCGCGAAGGCGTCGTCAGGCCGGTTGGGGCCGCGCCATCTGCGTGACGAAGGCGTCTATTCCGGTCAGGTGCACGCCGTAACGCTCCGCCTCGCTGCGGTCGACGTTCAGGTACGCAGGGGCGACGGCGTGGATCGTCAGCAGGTTGGTGACGACGTCTACTAGCGGCGCCGGCAGCGTCGTGAGCTTCGACCCGACGGGTACGTACCTCGTCTCGAGGCCACGCCCTGTCGCGCGCGCGAAGCGCTCGACTATCTCGGGGTACGTGCCGGTCTCGGTCGCGACCTCGACCTCGCCGGATTCGCGCTCCGCGTCACGGGCGATATGGAAGACGATCTCGGCCACATCCGGCTCGTGTACGAAGGACGAGCCCTTCGAGCCGTCTCCCACCAGCTCGACGACGTCGCCCGACTGGACCTGCGTCCCGACGAGGAAACCGATCCAGTCGCCCATGTAGCGCCCTGGCCTGACGATCACGTGCGGTACCCCGCTCTCCGCCACGGCCTTGGCGCCCAGACCCTTGTCACGGAACAGGCCTTCCGGCGCCTCGGGGGATGCGCCAGCCGCAGAGACGAGCACGATGCGGCGCACGCCCGCACCAGCCGCTGCCCGCGCCAGGTTGGCCGTGCCGACGTTGTCTACCGCCTCTGTCGTGTCCGGCGGCATACGCTTGGTGCCGGAGGCCGTGCTCACGACGACGTCGACGCCCGCGAGGGCAGCGGTCAGGCTCTCCGGGTGGCGCAGGTCAGCGTGCACGACCTCGGCGCCCAGATCACGCAGCTCATCGGGGTCGGTGTGCGGGTTCCCAACGCGGGCCGGCGACTCCTCCCGCACGGCTACCCTGACAGGCTCACCCGCAGCCAGCAGCTTCTTGGCTATCTGTCCTCCGAGCGTTCCGGTTGCCCCAAATACCAGGTACATCGGGACTCCTCTCCCGGGGGTCCACCGATCCCCACCCCCGTGACGGCCGAGTTGACTTGACACTTCAGTTATACGTCAGAAGCCCGCAGCCTGGCCGTCCTTGCGATGGTCGCTGCCTGCCACGTACCCGCCGCCCGGCAGGCGGGCTATGACTTGTGCGCCGCCGAAGCTCAGCGACTCGCTCGGCTCAGCGATGCGCACGTCGTGGCCGCGCGAGGCGAGCTCCGAGGCGAGCGCCGGCGGGAAGCCGTGTTCGAGCGACAGCCCCAGGCCCCCCGTAACCTGCCAGCGCGGGGCGTCGCTGGCCGCCTGCGGGTTCTGCCCGCCCTGGATCATCCGCAGAGCAAGCTGGAGGTGACCCTGGGGCTGCATCGGCCCGCCCATGACTCCCAGAGCAGCTATCGCCTCCCCGCCCGCGGTGAGCATGGCAGGGATGATCGTGTTGAACGGGCGCTTACCCGGGGCGACGACGTTGGGGTGCCCACGCTCGGTCGAGAAGCCGTTACCCCGGTTGTTGAGAGCGATGCCAGTGCCTGGCACAACGACCCCCGAGCCGAAGCCCCTGTAGTTGGACTGGATGAACGACACGATCATCCCGTTCGAGTCCGCGGTGCACAGGAAGACGGTGCCGCCGGGGCGGGGTGTGCCGTGACCGGGATCGCCTGCCGACCTCGCGTCTATCAGGCGAGCGCGCTCTCGCAGGTAGGCGTCGTCCAGCAGGTCGGCCGGCGAGACGTCCATGTACCTTGGATCCGCTACGTGGCGGTGCGCGTCCGCGAAGGCGAGCTTCATCGCCTCCACCTGAAGGTGGAACCAGTCCGCGCTGTCTACGGCCGTCTCGTCTATGCCCGCCAACTGCGCGAGCCTCAGTGCCTGAAGCGCTGCGATGCCCTGCCCGTTGGGCGGGAGCTCGTGCAGTTCGAAGCCGCCGTGGCTCGCCTCGATCGTGTCGACCCACTCCGACCGGTGCTCCGCCAGGTCGGCCTCGCGCATCGCGGCGCCCTCGGCCCGCGCGTGCGCCACCAGCGCTTCCGCCAGCTCGCCAGTGTAGAGGGAGTCTCCGCCCGTTTCGGCGATGAGCTTCAGCGACCGCGCCAGCTCGGCAGAGCGCCACCTGCTGCCGGCCGCTGGCGCCGCGCCGCCCGCGACGAAAGCCTCCGCGAAGTCGGCACGTACGCCGAGGGCCGAGGCCGCTCGCGCCCACTGCGATGCGATGCCTGGGGAGACGAGGAACCCGTCCTCGGCGTAACGAACGGCAGGCTCGAGCAGACGTGCGAAGGGCAGGCGGCCGAAGCGGGAAGAGAGCGCGCGCCAGCCGGACACGGCGCCCGGAACCATGACGGCATCCCAGCCGACCCGCGGCACCTCGCCGCCGCCGTAGTAGCGCTCCGGGACGAGCCCGGCAGGCGAGCGCCCGGACGCGTTGAGGCCGTGGATGCGCTGCCCGTCCCAGACGATGACGAACGCGTCGGATCCCAGCCCGTTGCCTGTCGGCTCCACGACGACCAAGGCGGCCGCCGTGGCGATGGCGGCGTCCACGGCGTTGCCCCCTGTGCGCAGCATCTCGAGCCCGGCCTGGGCGGCAAGCGGTTGGGAGGTCGCGACGACGTCGTCTGCCATGACGGGCTGTCTGGCTGACGGGTACGGCAGGTCCCATCTCGGCCTGTAGCGGCCATCACTCACGACCGCTCGCCTCCTCGAACCACGCGCGCCACTCCCACGAGCTCTTGAGGACGTCCGCCAGTTGCAGGGTCTCGGTGCTGACGATGTCGGGTGCGACGCGCGGCAACTCTGTGGCCACGAAGTCGTGGAGCGCGCGTATGTCGCGGTGCAGGCTCTGGATGACTATGTCGGCCGACCCGAGCGAGACGCCTACGAACCTGACGTTGGGAAGCTGCGCCAGCGCGTCGGCGACCTGGTGGACGGTCCCGGGCCGCGTGCGGATCAGGGTTATCGCCGTCGTGTTCACCCCGAGCGTCAACGGGTCTCCGACAGCTGTTATCCGGATGAGGCCGGACTCCGACAGGCGGCCGACACGCGACCTTATGGTCGCCTCGGCGACGTTGAGATCGCGCGCGATGTCCCGGTACGGTCGGCGCCCGTCCAGCTCGAGGGCAACGATGATGCTCTTGTCAAGGTCGTCTATGCGCAAGTCGTGCCTCCGGTCCCACGCACGAGGGTGTTGCCAGCGACCACGCAAGGGCCGGCCCCCGAGCTTCTCGATCTCCACTGGTCGTGAGCATACTGCGGTCTCATCCGTTTTGCGCATCGCGCAAACCTGTGCTCTCAGAACGTTGACCATGCGTTGCCACACGTACTACTCTTCGCGCGAAGGACAAGTACGGGCACCAGCGGACTTCGCATGCGCCGCGTGGCCGGCCCGCGCCGGGAGGGGCATATGGGTAGGTACGTACGACGTTCGGTCGCGATTCTAGCGGCGGTGGCACTTCTGTCCGCCGCGTTCGCACAGACGACGCTTCGCATCGGCCTGGCCGAGGACCCCGACGTCCTCGACCCGGCGCTGGCCCGCACGTACGTTGGCCGGATCGTCTTCGCCAGCCTCTGCGACAAGCTCTTCGACATAGACACGTCGGCCAACGTCGTGCCGCAGCTGGCGACCGGGTACACCGTCTCTGACGACGGGCTTACCGTCACCATCGACCTGCGTCAGGGTGTGCTCTTCCACGACGGCACGGCGATGGACGCAGAGGCCGTGAGGTACAGCCTCGACCGGGCCAAGAACCTGCCTGGCTCGAACCGCGCGAGCGAGCTCGAGCAGCTCGACTCCGTGAGCGTGGTCGACGCCGACACCGTCGAGCTCCACCTCAGCACGCCGTTCTCGCCGCTCATCGCGCAGCTGGCGGACAGGGCGGGCATGATCGTCTCTCCGACCGCTGCCGAGGCTGCCGGCGAGGACTTCGGCAACGCGCCCGTCTGCGCCGGGCCGTTCCGCTTCGTCGAGCGAGTGGCTCAGGACCGCATCGTCCTCGAGCGCTTCGAGGACTACTGGGACGCCGACGCGATAATGGTCGACCAGGTCGTCTTCCTGCCCATCCCAGACAGCAGCGTGAGGCTTGCGAACCTGCAGTCTGGCGATCTCCAGCTCATCGAGAGGCCGGCACCAACCGACCTCGGCGTCATGCGGTCGGACACCAACCTCGTCGTGCCTTCGGGGCCCAGCCTCGGTTACCAGGGCGTGACCATAAACCTCAGCAACCCGGAGCCACGGGACGATCCCCTGTCAAGCGACGTCCGCGTACGCGAGGCTTTCGAGCTCGCGATAGACCGCAACACCATCAACGATGTCGTGTTCGGCGGCGAGTTCATCGTCGGGAACCAGCCGGTGCCTCCCTCGAGCCCCTGGTACGTGGCCGAGATGCCGGTGCCGGAGCGCGACGTCGAGCGGGCACGGGCGCTCCTCGACGAGGCCGGCGTCGACCGTGTCAGCGTCGAGCTGATGGTCGCGAACAACCCTGAGGCAGTGCGCGTCGGCGAGGTGATACAGGCGCTGGCCGGCGAGGTGGGGTTCGACATAACGCTGCGCGCCACCGAGTTCGCAACGGCCCTCGACCTCCAGGAGCAGGGACAGTACGCGGCGTTCCCGGTCGGATGGTCCGGTCGCATAGACCCCGACGGCAACATCCACCAGTTCCACACGTGTGACGGGGCGCTTAACGAGTCAGGCTACTGCGATCCCGAGGTAGACAGGCTGCTGAACGAGGCGAGAGCCGCGGGCTCCACCGAGGATCGCTACGATCTCTACAGGCAGGCGCTCGAAATCTACCTGCCGGACAGGCACATCATCTACCTGTATCACACGCAGCTCTTCTTCCCGCATACGGCCGACCTTCAGGGCTTCCAGGCGTACCCTGACGGGCTGATAAGGCTCCAGGGGGTGAGCCTCCAGTAGGGCGCCACTGAGGAGGACAGGTGCTCCCATACGTCGGACGGCGAGCGCTGACCGCCATACCAACGCTCTTCCTCGTCACGGTGATGGTGTTCGGCATACAGCGCTCGCTGCCCGGCGATCCCGCGCTGATACTCGCGGGCGAACAGCAGGATCCGGCGGTGATCGCCTTCATAAGGCAGAAGTACCGCCTCGATGAGCCGCTGCCCGTGCAGTACGTCGCCTGGGTGGCCCAGTTGGCGCGCGGCGACCTCGGCCGGTCGCTGCGCACCAACGAGCGCGTGCTCGACCTGATCGCCGCCAAGCTGCCCGTGACGGTAGAGCTGGCCGTGCTGTCGCTGCTCGTCGCGGTGCTCATCGCGGTCCCCATCGGCATACTGACCGCGGTGCGGCGCGGCAGCGCTGTCGACTACGGTGGGACCATCGCAGCCCTGACCGGGCTGTCCGTTCCCAACTTCTGGCTCGGCATCATGCTGATCCTCTTCGTGTCGGTGCGGCTCGGCTGGCTGCCGGCGTCCGGCTACGTGCCGCTCTCCGAGGGCGTTGGGGAGAACCTCAAGCGCATGATCATGCCAGCGTTCGTGCTCGGGACGGGCCTCGCGGCCGTGCTCATGCGTCAGATGCGCTCATCGATGCTCGGCGTGTTGAAACAGGACTTCGTAAGGACGGCGCACGCCAAGGGTCAACGCGGTGCGGCCGTCGTCGTGAAGCACGCCGCGCGCAACGCCCTGATACCCGTCACGACGATCCTCGGGCTGCAGCTGGGCGCGTTGCTCTCAGGCGCCGTCCTGACCGAGCAGGTGTTCACTATCCCAGGGTTCGGGAAGCTGATCGTGGACGCAGTCTTCAACCGTGACTACGCAGTGGTTCAGGGTGTCGTGCTCATCACGGCCACCTCGTACATACTCATCAACCTGCTCGTCGACCTCGCGTACGCCGTGCTCGACCCACGGATCGGCGCCAAGTGAGGGTGGCCGTGCCCGCCGAGAGGACCAGCGAGCCCGCGGCGGCCCATGAAGGGCCGCTTAGCCGCCCGCTCTCCAGGCTCCTCAAGCGTCCCCCGGCGATCATCGGCGGGCTCGTCGTGCTGCTCTTCGTCGTCGTCGCGCTTCTCGCTCCCGCCCTGGCGCCGTACGACCCGGCCAAGCCCGACTTCACGGCCGTCAGGCAGGCGCCCGGGCCCGAGTACCGGTTCGGGACCGACGAGATAGGCAGGGACGTCCTGTCACGCACGATCTACGGCGCGCGTGCCAGCCTGCTGGCCGGCGTCGTCTCCGTGCTGATCGCCACCGGCCTGGGAGTCCCGCTGGGGCTGGTCTCCGGCTACTTCCGAGGTGCGATCGACGAGGTGGTCATGCGACTCACCGACGCGGTGTTGTCGTTCCCGTTCCTGATCCTCGCCATCGCGATGGCAGCGGCGCTGGGACCCAGCCTCACGAACGCGATGATCGCCATCGGCATCGCCACGACGCCGACCTTCATCCGGCTGACGCGCGCCCAGGTCCTCGCCGTAGGGGCGGAAGAGTACGTCCTCGCCGCGCGGGCGCTCGGCGCAACGAGCGCACGCGTTATCGCTCGGCACGTGCTGCCGAACAGCTTCGCGCCTCTACTGGTCCAGGCCTCGCTTACCATCGCGCAGGCCGTGATCGCGGAGTCGGCGCTGTCCTTCCTCGGCCTTGGCGTCCAACCGCCGACGCCCAGCTGGGGCGGCATGCTGAACACCGCAAAGAACTTCCTCGTGCAGGCGCCGTGGATGGCCATATACCCCGGCCTGTCGATCTTCTTCACCGTGCTCGCGTTCAACCTCTTCGGCGACGGCCTACGCGACGCGCTGGACCCTAGGGACGACTAGGGCCCAGCGCGTGGCTGTCATGTACGGCTAGTGCAATTTCAGCGAAGGGTTCTCGCCACCCGCGCCGCGAATGCCGTCGCCGAGAGATGCTCCGTGATGAAGTCCTCGAGCGACATGGTGCCATCCGAGAACGTGAGCGTCAGGTTCTCGCCTAAGACGCCGTCTCCGCCCGCGTCGTCGAGGACGCCGGTCCACGTGACGGCCAACGCCCCGTCGACCGTCAGCCGGCCGCCCGTCAGACGGATGCCGGACGAGCCGCTCGGAGAGGTGGGGGAGAGGAACTCGAAGTTCGTAGCGAAGCCGATGCTGGCGTCGTCCGAGCCGGTCTGCACGCCAACGTCCAGCGAGACGTTGCCGGACTCGATGTCGTCCGGCACGAACACGCAGTCTTCGTCACGGGTGCCGCTGACGTTCAAGCCCGCATCCCACCGCAACCAGGCGGTGCCTGCATCGGCAGTCAGCTCCAGGTCGCCTTGCGTCTGAGCGTTCAGGCCGCCGGCGGTCGAGGTGAAGGAGACGCCAGTCTGGGTCACGTTCAGCTTCGCGCCGCCGTTGTCGACCGTGCCGTTCACGTAGAAGGTGCCCGGCTCGGTCACCGTGCCACAGGCGTTCACCGGCCAGGTGGCGCTCTGATCGAAGTCGGCGACCAAGCTGCCGTTCAGCGTCAGAAGAACGTTCGCCCCCTGCGGTACCTCGTACGTTCCGCCGCCGCCTGGCAGCTCGACATCGACCGTCTCTGCGTTGGCGTTCCAGTCGAAGACGAGCTTCGCGTCGTCGCCGGCGCCTTCGACTTCCCAGTTGAGCTCCAGGTCGTCGGAGTCCAAGCTCTTGTTCCACTCGAAGGCGACGGGATCGTAGACGTACACGCCCCTCGGCAGCTGTTCGCCAGGCGTCGGCATGCCGTTGGGGTCGAAGCCGCTCAGGAGGCCCGACAGGTTGGAGACACCCGGGTCGGTGAGAAGGGTCTGCGCCTGAGCTTGGAGCGAATCCAGGCTCTCTTGCGTCTGGGCAGCGGTCTTCGTCGGCTGCTGCGGTCCGGTGCAGGCCGCGAGGGCGGCCGCGACGATGAGGATGCCCAGTGATAGCGCGGTACGTGACGTTGGCATGTGAACCTCCGGCCAGGAATATAGCCAGTCGTGTGTGAAGGCCGGCGTGAGGTTCCTTTCGTTGACACTCACTGGGGCCGCGCCTATCATTGTCGCGTCGGCAACGGCAAATCGGCACCAGCCACGGCGCACGTCGCGCTGCGGTGAGGACTACGTAAAGCCATGCTTCACGTTGGGAGGAACGTATGAGAAGGCTAGCTTTCGTGTTGGTCGTCGCGGTCCTGGGCGTCGCGATGGCCCAGGATCCAATCATCATCGGGGTAAACCTCGAACTCTCTGGGCGCATGACCGTAACGGGTAACGACACCTTGAACGGCATTCAGGTCGCGCACATGGAGCAGGACTCCGCCCTCGACAGACCCATCCAGTTGTCGATCTGCGACAACGCCAGCACGCCGGAAGGCTCGGTCGCCTGCGCCAACCGGTTCATCGACGAGGGCGCCGTCGCGGTGCTCGGCACGTACGCGTCAAGCCAGAGCATCCCGGCAGCAGGCGTGCTCCAGGACGCCGGCGTGGTCATGGTCAGCACGGGCTCCACCAACCCGGCTACGACCCAGATCGGTGACTTCATCTTCCGTATCCCCTACACGGACCAGTTCCAGGGCAGGGTGGCGGCACAGTGGACGTTCAACGAGGGACTTGGCGAGCGGGT
>CAZMFX010000001.1:0-3047 GCA_964565625.1 uncultured bacterium | reverse complement strand
ACGACGACTACTCCGTCGGCCTCACCGGCTTCTTCCAGGAGGAGCTGGAGGGGATGGGCGGGGATACCATCGTGCTCGACTACACCGCCAACACGGTGGACTTCTCGGCTCAGATCAACGACCTGCGCTCGTTCAACCCCACGATGATCTACTACACGGGCTTCTGCGCGGAGGCGGCATCCTTGGTGCCCCAGCTCCGGCAGCAGGGCTTCGATCAGCAGATCCTCGGCGGTGACGCATCCGACGACGCGCAGTGCCCCGAAGGCGGCGGAGATGCCTTCGACGGCTTCACCTTCACGAGCTTCGGTGAGCCAGAGGTGCTCTCCGGTGAGGCCGCGGAGCGCGCCAACGCCTTCGGCGAGATCTACCGCGCCGAGTACCCGGACGCCGGCTTCACCGGCTTCACGCTGGCCGGCGCCGACGCCTACAAGGTCGTAGTCGCCGCCATCGAGGCCGCCGGCTCGGCCGACCCCGCCGCGGTACGCGACGCGCTCGCCAACCTCGAGGGCTTCCCCGGCGTCTCCGGTGAGATCACCTTCGTCGGCACGGACGGCACGCCCGCCAACCGCGTCATGGGCCTCTACGAGTTCCAGGTGACGGCGGACGGCTGGGAGAAGGTCACGCTCCAGGGCATCCAGCTCGAGTAAGGACTCTTCGAGTAGGAGTCTAGGTAAGCCGGGCCCGTAGCAAGGCCCCGGCATCTCCAGAAACCACGACGGCGAGGGCCAAGTCTTCGGCCCTCGCCGTTGACTTGCGCCCTCGTCCTGTTATCTTGTGCCGGAACCTTCGTAGGAAGAGATGGGGATGCAGTTTGTCGATGTCAGTCCGCGCTGACTCACGTAGGGGACCATCCACCCCGGGACGGAGCGCGTTGCGGCGGTCCGTGCCGTACCTCATCGGTGCCGCCGTGCTGGGGCTCATCGTCTGGCGGATGCTCTACCTGTACAGCGTGAACGAGGCCTTCAACGGCGCGTTCTTCGTGGGCGCGGCCGTGAGGTCTCTGCAGCTCGGCAGCCTCTACGCGCTCATCGCGCTCGGCTACACGATGGTCTACGGGATCATCCGCCTCATCAACTTCGCGCACGGCGAGGTCTTCATGGTGGGCGCCTTCGTGGCGTTCTTCCTCTTCAGCGGCACCCCGTACTCGTGGCCCGTGGCGCTGGTTCTCGCGGCCGTCATCGCCTACGGTTTCCTGCACTTCCTCGGCTTCTTCCGGGTCCTCGGTCGACCGATAGTGTGGGGCGCCGCCTTGCTGGCGTTCGCCGCCGTGGCGGTCGCACTGGGCTCCGTGCGCTTCGGCTGGCTGGGCGCGATGGTCGGCAGCATGTTCGTCACCGGCGTGCTGGGCATGATGATCGACCGCGTCGCGTACAAGCCTCTGCGGGGCGCGCCGCGCAACTCGATGCTCATCACGGCCATCGCCGTCTCGTTCTTCCTGCAGAACTTCGGCATCCTGGCGTTCACCAACAGGCAGACCCCGTTCCGGCCGCCCAGCTTCTTCACCGGCGGCCTCAGGTTCGATATCGCCGGACAGACCGTCTTCACCACCTGGATGGTCGTGCTGGTACCCGCCGTGACCCTGCTCCTCGTCGCCGTACTGACGACCCTTGTCACACGCACGCGCCTGGGGCGCGCCATGCGGGCGACGTCACAGGACGCCGAGACGGCCCGCATGATGGGCGTCGACGTAGACAAGGTAATCGCCTCGACGTTCCTGTTGGGGTCCATGCTCGCGGCCGCCGCCGCCGTCATGTGGGGCATGAGCTTCGGCAGCATCAACCAGCCGGCGATATTCGGGATCCTCCCTGGGATCAAGGCGTTCGCTGCGGCGGTGATCGGCGGTATCGGCAGCCTGCCCGGGGCCGTGATCGGCGGCGTTCTGCTCGGCTTCCTCGAGAACTTCCTCACCGCCCTGTTCCCTCGGGTAGGTGACTTCACCGGCATCACCGAGTACAAGGACACCTTCGCCTTCCTCGCCATGATCCTGATCCTCCTGCTGCGGCCCTCGGGGATCGTCGGCGAGGACCTCTCGGAGAAGGTGTGATGGTCGGCGCGCCGAAGTACGGGCCACGGGGTGTGATGCTGCGGCGCCTTCTCAACGTGGCCGCGGTCATCGCGCTCGTCGTCCTGCTGTTCTTCGTGCAGTCCAGCGGCAGCGTGAAGCTGGGCCAGGTCTTCGCGCTCTTCGCGATCTGGGGCATCGCGACCGTGAGCCTCAACCTGATAAACGGAGTGACGGGCATCCTGTCCCTCGGCCACCACGGCTTCATGCTCATAGGCGGCTACGTCACCGGGCTGCTCATGCTGCCAGAGTCCGCCCGCGACAACCTGGCGTTCTCCGCCCGCAACTCGCTGTCCGACTTCGCCATCGGCTTGTCCGTCGAGCGGTGGATGAACGCTCTGGGCCTGGAGTTCCTCGCCACGCCCGAGACCATGGGCGTGCGCTTCGTGATTGCCCTAATCCTGGGTGGGTTGCTGGCGGCCGTCTTCGGACTCATCGTCGGCTTCCCGAGCCTGCGCCTGCGAGGCGACTACCTCGCGGTCGTGACCTTCGCGTTCGGCGAGGTGATTCGCCTCCTCGCCTCCACGCCCATCATGGCCTCGTACACGAACGGGGCATTGGGGTTCGCCGGCGTGCCAAGCGGGTTCGGCAAGAGCGTCTGGTGGACGTTCGGGGCGCTGGCGATAACCGTCTTCGTGCTCGCGCGCCTGAAGAAGGGCTCGTACGGGCGGGCTCTCCAGGGCATCCGAGAGGACGAGGTCGCGGCCGAGGCGATGGGCGTGAACATCGCCTATCACAAGGTGTTGGCGTTCGTGATCTCGGCGTTCTTCGCCGGGGTGGCCGGTGGGCTGTGGGTCAGCTGGGTGGGCACGGCGCGCCTCGACCTCTTCCTGTTCACACTGACCTTCTACTTCCTGGTCGCCATCTCCGTGGGCGGCACCGGCTCTGTCACCGGAGCGCTGATCGGCACCGTGCTGGTCGTGTGGGTCAGGCAGTACGGCGACCCCTTGGAACAGGCGTACCCGCTGAGCACCTGGCTCGTGGC